>NZ_LXXZ01000025.1 GCF_003244875.1 Stenotrophomonas sepilia | reverse complement strand
CCGCATGGCGTGGATCTACCGTGTCGACCAAGGTCGACACCTACCAGAGCGGGATGCCCTTCCGGCAGGCCGCGGGAAACTGTCGAAGGCGGGGTGGATCCGGTGGCAGGGGCGTGAGCGCCATGGATGGCGCGACCGAGCTTACATGGGTGAGGGCGCTTTGCTTGCGAAGCACTGCTTCGCAAGCGCCCGAACGCACAGCCGCCAGCGGCTGGGCCGGGCCCCGGAGGGGTACTTGCAGCGTCCCCTGCAACCGGACCCACCCCGCCAACCCACGGAATGCCCGCTTTTGCTTTTGAGGTTGCCGGCCAGCGGCCGGCACTACCGCAGGTGCAGAGTGCAGCCCTGCCGAACCAACCCTACCTGCCCGGCAACTGCGCGAACGCGCGCTGCATGCAGTCCTCGCGCGGGCACACGCGGCAACCCGGCCCGATCGATACCGAATTGCCCGGGCTCTGCACATCCAGCCCCAGTGAATACACCAGCCGCTCGGCATGCTGCAGATCGCAGCCCAGCGCCACCGCGAAGGTCTTGCGCGGCTGGCCATGGCCCACCGGGCCACTGCTGACCTGCCGCGCCAGCCAGAAATGACGGCGGCCATCGGGCATGCGCGCGGTCTGGGTAAGGATGCGCCCGGGCTGGTTGAACGCCTCGTAGACGATCCACAGCGGGCACGAGCCGCCCACCTGCGAGAAATGGAAGTCGGTGGCCGAATGGCGCTTGGACACATTGCCGGCACGGTCTACGCGGATGAAGAAGAACGGCAGGCCGGGCGCACTGCGCCGCGCCAGCGTGCTCAGCCGGTGGCAGACCGCCTCGAAGCCGACGCCGAACTGGTGCGCCAGCAGTTCGATGTCGTAGCTGCTGACCTCGGCCGCACGCAGGAAGCGCATGTAGGGCATGACCAGCGCGCCGGCGAAGTAGTTCGAAAGACCCACCCGCGCCTGCGCGATGCGCGCGTCATCGGTGAAGCCCGCACGCGCCACCACCGCGTCGATCTGCGGCAGGTAGCCGTGCAGGGCCAGTTCGGCGGCCATCTGGAACGCCTGCTGGCCTGGCTCCAGGTAGTCCGGCAGCCACAACCGGCGCGTGCCGGCATCGTAATGGCGCTTCTCGCGCCCGGCCTGCAGTGCGGCCACTTCCACCAGCACGCCGTGGCGGTCGGCCAGCAGCTGGCGCAAGCGCGGCGCCACATGCCCAGGCGATAGCCCCCACTCGGCGAACAGGCGCTCGGCCAGTTCGTCCAGCTCGGGAATATGGTTGTGCATGCGGTTGAAGAACTCGCGCACCTGGTCGCCGGCCGGCAGGGTGCTGCCGGCGCCGGGCTCGCCCAGCTGGAACTCCAGCGCGGCGGCATGCTCGCGCAGTGCCAGGTGGCGGCGGTGCAGGTCCAGCAGCGCACGGCTGACCTGCGGCAGGTTGCCCGCCAGGGCGCGCAGTTCGGTGGCACTGACTTCGGCCAGGCCCAGGTCGCGCAGGGTCTCGCCCAGCGCTTCCTGCAGCGCGGCGGGCTCATCTTCGTCGAACAGCGCCGAAACATCCCCGAGTACCTGGCCCAGCTTCTTCTGCACGGCCGGGGTCAGTGGACGCTTGTTGCGCTCAATCTGGTTCAGGTAGCTGGCCGACAACCCCAGTGCCCGCGCCAGGTCAACCTGGCTGTAGCCGCGCTGTTCGCGCAGCCGCAGCAGGCGCAGGCCGAGTTGCCGCTGGGGAGCTGAGGGATTCACAGAATTAACAGGAATCGTGGGGCGTGTTGGCCAGATTAAGCGGATTCAGCCCGGAAATCGAGGTGGATGCTGTGAATAATGCCAAGCATCTTTCGCACCCTGTGGGATTGTCGTCATGACTGTTGCAGCGCCCCGTATCCGCATGCTGATCGATGGCCAGTTCGTTGAATCGGCCACCTCCCACTGGCAGGACGTGATCAATCCGGCCACCCAGGACGTGCTGGCCAAGGTGCCCTTCGCCACCACCGGCGAAGTGGACGCCGCCGTCGCCGCCGCCAAGGAAGCTTTCAAGACCTGGCGCAAGACCCCGATCGGCACCCGCGCGCGCATCTTCCTGAAGTACCAGCAGCTGATCCGCGAGAACATGAGCGAGCTGGCCCACATCCTCACCGCCGAACAGGGCAAGACTCTGCCCGACGCCGAAGGCGATGTGTTCCGCGGCCTGGAAGTGGTCGAGCACGCCGCCGCCATCGGCAACCTGCAGCTGGGCGAGCTGGCCAACAACGTGGCCAATGGCGTGGACACCTACACGATCATGCAGCCGCTGGGCGTGTGCGCTGGCATCACCCCGTTCAACTTCCCGGCGATGATCCCGCTGTGGATGTTCCCGATGGCGATTGCGACGGGCAACACCTTCATCCTCAAGCCGTCCGAGCAGGACCCGATGGTCACCATGCGCCTGGTCGAGCTTGCCCTGGAAGCCGGCATTCCGAAGGGCGTGCTGAACGTCGTCCACGGCGGCGAGGAAGTGGTCAACGCGATCTGCGACCACCCGGACATCAAGGCCGTGTCGTTCGTCGGTTCTACCCGCGTCGGCACCCACGTCTACAACCGCGCCTCGCTGGCCGGCAAGCGCGTGCAGTGCATGATGGGTGCCAAGAACCACGCCGTGGTGCTGCCGGACGCCAACAAGGAACAGACCCTCAACGCGATGGTCGGTGCCGCCTTTGGTGCCGCGGGCCAGCGCTGCATGGCCGCCTCCACCCTGGTGCTCGTCGGTGAGGCGCGCAACTGGGTGCAGGACCTGGTCGAAAAGGCCAAGACGTTGAAGGTCAGCGCCGGCACCGTGTCCGGCACCGACGTCGGCCCGGTCATTTCCTGCAGCGCCCGCGAGCGCGTGGAAGGCCTGATCGCCTCGGGCGTGGAGCAGGGCGCCAAGCTGGTACTCGACGGCCGCAACCCGCAGGTCGATGGCTTCGAGAAGGGCAACTTCGTCGGCCCGACCATCTTTGCCGGTGTCACCACCGACATGCGCATCTACCAGGAAGAAATCTTCGGGCCGGTGCTGGTCATCCTCGAAGCAGAAACGCTGGAAGACGCCATCGCGATGGTCAACAGCAACCCGAACGGCAACGGCACCGCACTGTTCACCCAGTCCGGCGCGGCCGCGCGCAAGTTCCAGGAAGACATCGACGTCGGCCAGGTCGGCATCAACGTGCCGATCCCGGTGCCGGTGCCGCTGTTCTCGTTCACCGGTTCGCGCGCCTCCAAGCTGGGTGACCTGGGCCCGTATGGCAAGCAGGTGGTGCTGTTCTACACCCAGACCAAGACGGTCACCGCGCGCTGGTTCGATGACGAGACGCTGAGCCACGGCGTCAACACCACGATCAGCCTGAAGTAACGGCAGGAGCAGCCATGAGCCACTCGATGACGACGGAACTGGAAGAAGCGCAGCAGGCGTACCGCGAGGCGGCGCGCGACTTCGCACAGGCCGAACTGGCGCCGCACGCCGCGCGATGGGATGCGGAGGGCATCTTTCCGCGCGAGGCGATCGCCAAGGCCGGTGAACTGGGCTTCTGCGGTCTGTACATGGACCCGGACGTGGGCGGCAGCGGCCTGAGCCGGCTGGACGCCGCCGTCGTCATCGAGGAGCTCGCCAACATCGATCCGTCGACTGCGGCCTACATCAGCATCCACAACATGGCCTCGTGGATGGTGTCCACGTGGGGCCAGCCAGCACTGCGCGATGCGTGGTGCACTGACCTGTCCTCGGGCAACAGGCTGGCCTCGTACTGCCTGACCGAACCGGGTGCCGGTTCCGATGCGGCCTCGCTGAAAACCACCGCCGTGCGCGACGGCGATCATTACGTGCTGAACGGCTCGAAGGCCTTCATCTCCGGCGCCGGTGCCACCGAACTGCTGGTGGTGATGGCACGTACCGGCGGTGCCGGTGCCGGCGGCGTCAGCGCCATTGCAGTGCCGTCGGACCTGCCGGGCATCAGCTTCGGCCGCAAGGAAGAGAAGATGGGCTGGAACAGCCAGCCCACCCGTGGCATCACCTTCGAAAACGTCCGCGTGCCGGTCAGCCACCTTCTGGGAGAGGAAGGCGGCGGCTTCAAGTTGGCGATGAAGGGGCTGGATGGTGGTCGCATCAACATTGCTGCCTGCTCGCTGGGTGCCGCGCAGGGCGCGCTGGATGCCGCGCGCCGCTACATGGGCGAGCGCCGCCAGTTCGGCAAGGCGCTGGCCGAGTTCCAGGCGCTGCAGTTCAAGCTGGCCGACATGGTCACCCAGCTGGTGGCCGCGCGGCAGATGGTGCACACCGCCGCACGCAAGCTCGATGCCGGTGCCAGCGATGCCAATGTGTGGTGCGCGATGGCAAAGCGTTTCGCCACCGATGCCGGTTTCAGCGTCTGCAACGAGGCGCTGCAGATCCACGGTGGCTACGGCTACATCCGCGAGTACCCGATCGAGCGCCTGCTGCGTGACTGCCGCGTGCACCAGATCCTGGAAGGCACCAACGAGATCATGCGGGTGATCGTTGCCCGTCACCTGCTCAACACCGAAGAGGAACTGCGATGAAGGATTGGCGTACCCAGGAGCACGTGGGCCTGAAGGTCGAGGCCGACGGCCATACCGCCGTGGTCACCCTGAACAACCCGCCGGCGCACACCTGGACCGTGCACAGCCTGTCGGCGCTGCGCGACCTGGTCGGCGCGCTCAACGCAGACCGCGACATCTACGCGCTGGTGATCACCGGTGACGGCGAGAAGTTCTTCTCCGCCGGTGCCGACCTCAACCAGTTTGCTTCCGGCGACAAGGCCGCAGCGCGCGAAGCCGCGCGCCGTTTCGGCGAAGCGTTCGAGGCGCTGTCCGGTTTCCGTGGCGTGTCGATCGCCGCGATCAACGGCTACGCGATGGGCGGAGGCCTGGAATGCGCACTGGCCTGCGACCTGCGCATCATCGAAGAGCACGCCCAGGTGGCGCTGCCGGAGGCCACCGTCGGCCTGCTGCCGTGCGCTGGTGGCACCCAGAACCTGCCGCGCCTGGTCGGCGAGGGCTGGGCCAAGCGCATGATCCTGCTGGGTGAGCGCATCAACGCCGAGACCGCGCTGCGCATCGGCCTGGCCGAAGAAAAGGTCGGCAAGGGCGAAGCCAAGGCACTGGCGCTGGAATGGGCGAAAAAGGCCGGCAAGCAGAGCCCGACCAGCATCGCCGCCTGCAAGACGCTGGTACAGGCCACCCGCACCGGCACCCACGCCTCGGCGCTGGTGGCCGAGCGCGAAGCCTTCGTCGACCTGTTCGACACCGCCGACCAGGTCGAGGGCGTGACTGCCTTCCTGGAAAAGCGCGCCGCGCAGTGGAAGAACGCATGAGCACCGACACCGCTGCCGACGACGCACCGGTGCTGTTCGAGGAGCGCGTGGCCGGTAACGGCATGCGCATCGGCATCGCCACGCTCAACGCGCCGCGCACGCTCAATGGCTTCTCGCTGCCGATGGCACACCTGCTGCTGGAGCAGTTGAACGCCTGGGCCGACGACGACGGCATCGCCATGGTGGTGCTGCAGGGTGCTGGCGAAAAGGCATTCTGCGCTGGCGGCGACCTGCACAGCCTGTACAAGGCCATGGTCGCCTTCCGTGAGGCCGGCCGCAGCGACATCCGCGAGAACGACTACGCCGCCGAGTTCTTCGACGTCGAGTACCGCGTCGATTACCTCATCCACACCTATACCAAGCCGATCCTGTGCTGGGGCCACGGCATCGTGATGGGCGGCGGTATCGGCCTGATGTCCGGCGCCAGCCACCGCGTGGTCAGCGAGCGCTCCAAGCTGGCCTTCCCGGAAATCACCGTTGGCCTGTTCCCGGATGTCGGTGGCAGCTGGCTGCTGCCGCGCGTGCCGGGCAAGGGCGGCCTGTTCCTGGCCCTGACCGGCGCGTTGCTCAATCCGGGCGATGCCATCTATGCCGGCCTGGCCGATGTGCACGTGGCTGAAGAACGCCGCAGCGCTGTGTTCGATGCGCTGCTGCAGGTGGCCTGGTCCAGTGATTCCGCACACAACCACGAACGCCTGACCCATCTGCTGCAGTCGCATGCCAGTGATGCTGCGACCGGTCCGCTGCTGGCCAACGCGGCGCAGGTCGATGCGTTGTGCGAAGGCGATGACCTGCCCGCGATCATCAAACGCATCAGCGCGCTGCAGACCGACGATGCCTGGCTGCAGGCGGCACAGAAGACGCTTGCCGCCGGCGCGCCCGGCTCGGCACGTCTGGCGTTCGAGCTGCAGCGCCGCAGCGCCGGCCAGGACCTGGCCAGCGTCTACCGGCTGGAGTACATCACCGCGCTGCACTGCGCCGCCCACGGCGATTTCGCCGAAGGCATCCGCGCACTGCTGATCGACAAGGACCGCAATCCGCAGTGGAACCCGGCCACCCTGGCCGAGGCCACCGGCGCGTGGGCCGACACCTTCTTTGCTTCCCCCTGGGCCGCTGCCGCGCATCCGCTGGCCGACCTGGGCACTCCCCTTGTTGAAAGGAGCCTTGCATGAGCCGCATTGCATTCATCGGGTTGGGCAACATGGGTGGCCCGATGGCCGCCAATCTGGTCAAGAACGGCCACACCGTGCGCGTGTTCGATCTGGTCCCGGCTGCGGTGCAGGCCGCCGTCGATGCCGGTGCCAGCGCGGCGTCGTCGGCACGCGACACCCTGGCCGATGCGGAAGTCGTGATCTCGATGCTGCCGGCCAGCCGCCACGTCGAAGGCGTGTACCTGGGCGATGACGGCATCCTCGCCGCCATCCCAGCGGGTGCACTGGTCATCGACTGCAGCACGATCGCACCGGCCAGTGCCCGCAAGGTTTCCGAAGCGGCCGCCGCGCGTGGCCTGCAGATGATCGACGCGCCGGTCTCCGGCGGTACCGCGGGCGCCCAGGCCGGTACCCTGACCTTCATCGTCGGTGGCGAAGAGGACGCGCTGGAACGCGCTCGCCCGGTGCTGCAGGCGATGGGCAAGAACATCTTCCATGTCGGCGCCAGCGGTGCCGGCCAGGTCGCCAAGCTGTGCAACAACATGGCGCTGGGCGTGATCATGGCGGTGACCGGTGAAGCCATCGCGCTGGGTGTTGCGCACGGGCTGGACCCGAAGGTGCTGTCGCAGATGATGGCGGTCAGCACCGGCCGCAGCTGGGCCACCGAAGTGTGCAACCCGTGGCCGGGCGTGCTGGAAAATGCGCCGGCCTCGCGCGGCTACAGCGGCGGTTTCGGCAGCGATCTGATGCTGAAGGACATGGGCCTGGCGGTGGAAGCGGCGATGAGTGTCGGCGCCTCGATCCCGCTGGGCGAAGTGGCCCGCAACCTGTACTCGATGAACCACCAGGCCGGCCGCGGCAAGCTGGATTTCTCCAGCGTCGTGCAGCTCATCACCAGCGACCGGTAACCGGTCGCTGGTCCGCGCATTCCACCTTATCCCCGCGCCGTTGGCGCACCCCCTTGAACAACAAGGGGGCTCTCCTCCAGAAGGATGGATGCGCGCCGTAGCGAATGCGTCCCCGGCCACGTGCCGGGGCCCACCCGAGGTGGGATGGGCGGATGCTCGGTTTCTACCGGCATCCGCCCATTTTTTTTCACCGCGCGCGGGTAGTGCCGGCCGTTGGCCGGCAGCACCGCATCAGGCAACGATCAGCGTCACGTCGATGTTGCCGCGGGTGGCATTCGAGTACGGGCACACGATGTGCGCCTTCTGCACAAGCTCTTCGACCTGCTCGCGCGGCACGCCCGGCACGTTGATGGTCAGCTCGGCCTCGATGCCGAAACCGGTCGGGATCTGACCGATGCCGACCTTGCCGGTGACGGTGGTGTCGGCCGGCAACGCGACCTTGGCCTGGCCGGCCACGAACTTCAACGCGCCCAGGAAGCAGGCCGAGTAGCCGGCGGCGAACAGTTGTTCCGGGTTGGTGCCCGGGCCGCCGGCGCCGCCCAGCTCGCGCGGGGTCGACAGCTGGATGTCCAGCACGTTGTCGGAGGAGACGGAACGGCCTTCGCGGCCGCCGGTAGAGGTGGCCTGGGCGGTGTACAGAACCTTTTCGATGGACATCGGGATGCTCCTGGTCAGTGGGTGGGTGTTGCGTTGGAGCCTACTTTGCCCGCTTTCCGCGTACGTTGGGTTGCAACGCGTACGAAAAACTTGATCGATCGTCCTGCCGGCCTAGATCGTCCACTCGCGGTCGGTGGTGAACATGATGGTCAGCCAGCGGTCCGGCGAGGCCTCGCCCAGCGCTTCGCCGATCTCGTCGCGCAGCCGGTCCCATTCGACCAGGGGCCGCGGCGGGTCGTCTTCCGGCACCACAAAGAACAGCTCGATCTGCTCGCCACGCCCCACCTGCGCGACGTAGCTGCGGTGCTCGACGAAGCCGTGCCTGGCCACGATCGCGCGTGCCACCGCATCCACATGCGCCTGCAGTTCCGGCGGGGTGACCAGCAGGATGCCGGCCAGCGCCCGGCGCACGGTGCCGAGCGGGGCGATCATCACCAGCACGCAGACGAAGGCGAGGATCGCCGGGTCGATGTACGGCCCGACCCACGCCAGCGAGGTGCCCTGCACCAGCACGCCGCCAAGGAAGGCCAGCAGATAGCAGGCCGACATGCTGGCGGCGATCACCCAGTTCTTCGCGTCCAGTGCGATGAACTCCGAACCGATGCGGCGGTTGGCGCGCAGCACGAACCAGGCCAGCGCACCTTCGCCGACGATCGACAACCCGGCGAAGGCGATGGCCGGACCGAGCGCGATGTGGCGACCGCCGGACATCAGCGCGTCGACCGCATTGACCAGCGCATACAGCGCCGCGCCGATCATCAGCGTGCCGCTCACCCCCAGCACGATCGGCTCCAGGTGCCAGAAACCCATGGTGAAGCGCTGGTTGAGCCGCGACTGCAGCGCGTCGGTGCTGGTGGACAGTGCGATCAGCCGCGCGACCAGCAGTGACAGCCAGGTCATCACCACATCGATCAGGCCGTAGATGCCGTCGAAGATGATCAGCGAGGAATTGGCCAGCAGGCCGAACACCACCGCTGCCGCGGCCAGCAGCAGTGAGGCGGCGATGGACAGGCGCAGCACGCCTTGTTCGGTGGCGGGATCGAAGAACTGTGCGTGGTCGGTGGCCATGGCGCGATTGTAGAGCGGAGCCATGCTCCGCTGCCGTTGCGGGCTGTCGACGCTGTCCCTTGGCAGCCCTGTGCCGTAGACTGCGTCCCCCCCACGTACCGATTCCCGCCTGCAGTGATCACGCCACCCTGACCCTTGCCGCACCTCGGCAGCCGGCCCGCCCGGCTCAGGAACCCGCGTCTTTCCACTGCAGCGCCATGCGGCCACGCCCGCGTGCGCGCGGAGTTTTTCCATGCAAACGTCCTACCCCCTGCGCCAGCAATGGCTCGGCAACATCCGTGGTGATCTGCTGTCCGGCATGGTCGTCGCCCTGGCCCTGATTCCCGAGGCCATCGCCTTCTCGCTCATCGCCGGCGTCGACCCCAAGGTCGGCCTGTACGCCGCGTTTTCCATCGCGGTGGTCACCGCCATCGCTGGCGGCCGCCCCGGCATGATCTCTGCCGCCACCGGCGCGATGGCCCTGGTGATGGTCGACCTGGTCAAGGACCACGGCCTGCAGTACCTGTTTGCCGCCAGCATCCTGGCCGGCCTGCTGCAGGTGCTGGCCGGTGTGTTCAAGCTTGGGTCGCTGATGCGATTCGTCTCGCGCTCGGTCATCACCGGCTTCGTCAACGCGCTGGCGATCCTGATCTTCCTGGCGCAGATGCCGGAACTGATCGGCCACGGCCCCACCGTCTACGTGCTGTGTGCCGCCGCACTGGCGATCATCTACCTGCTGCCGCGCCTCACCCGCTCTGTGCCTTCGCCGCTGGTGGCAATCGTCGTGCTCACCGCCGTAGTGATCGGCTTTGGCGTGGACGTGCGCAGTGTTGGTGACATGGGCCAGCTGCCGGACAGCCTGCCGCAGTTCCTCATCCCCGATGTACCGCTCAGCTGGGAAACGCTGCGCATCCTGCTGCCGGTGTCGGCCACGCTGGCCGTGGTCGGCTTGCTCGAATCGATGATGACCCTGCAGATCGTCGAGGACATCACCGAGACGCCCAGCGAGCGCAACCGCGAATGCGTCGGCCAGGGCGTGGCCAACACGGTCACCGGGTTCCTCGGTGGCATGGCCGGCTGCGCGATGATCGGCCAGTCGGTCATCAACGTGACGTCTGGTGGCCGCGGCCGCCTGTCCTGCCTGGTGGCCGGCGTGCTGCTGCTGGTGCTGGTGGTGTACGGCAGCGACCTGGTGCGGCAGATCCCGATGGCTGCGCTGGTGGCGGTGATGATCATGGTCAGCATCGGCACTTTCAGCTGGCGCTCGCTGCGCGACCTGCGCACGCATCCGCGCAGCTCGTCGGCAGTGATGCTGCTGACCGTGGTGGTCACCGTGGCCACCCACGACCTGGCCAAGGGTGTGCTCAGCGGCGTGCTGTTGTCTGCCCTGTTCTTCGCCCGCAAGGTGGGCCGCATGCTGGAGGTGCAGCGCGAGGATGCCGGAGACACGCAGGTCTACCGCGTACGCGGGCAGGTGTTCTTTGCGTCCGCCGGCCAGCTGGGCGCGGCGTTTGACTACCAGCACGTCGCGCCGAAGGTGCAGATCGACCTGCGTGACGCCCACCTGTGGGACCTGACCGCAGTGGCCGCGCTGGAACGTGCGCAGGAAAAGCTGGCCGCACATGGGGCGGAGGTGGTGGTGGTGGGCCTCAATGTGGCTAGCCAGACGCTGATCGAACAGGTGGGCGGGCGCGCGGGCGGGCATTGAGGCTTACGCTTCCTGCTTCTGCGACGAGGTGCACGCATTCTGAATCCGGTCAGGCACCTGAAACCGGCGCTGTCGTAGCATTGCCCGCGTGATGGGGGTCGATGGACGGCCCCTCCCTGCCGGCACCCGCTGGCGACACGCAAGGGAGAAACAGGCAATGCAGGCAATGGACGCGCTTGGGCGCAACGAACGGGTCGGCGTCGGCCGTGGGTGTTGGAAGGTGTTGGCCCTGTGCCTGGCGCTCACCGCATGCCAGGCGCCTTCTTCCCAGGCATCGACCGAAACGGCGGCCCCCGCGTCGATTGCTGCGGCATCGCCGACAGCCCCTTCCGGCCCGGCATCGGCAGAATCCCCCCACTACCCGGATGCGTCCTATACCGAGGGTCGCCTGCGCCCAGCCTATGGCTGGTGTGTGGATGGGGTGGAAGATGCAGGCAAGCTCCAGGCCTGCGGCAAGGACGAACTTGCCTACCAGGAAGCGCGTCTCGAAGCGGCGGCCAGCAAGGCGCTGGCCGGGCTCGACGCTGCTGCCCAGATGGCGTTCCAGGCCAGCCAGGCGAGCTGGCGCAGCGATACAGACCGTTATTGCCGCGATGTTCCCAACGGCAGCGTGCAGCAGCTGCAGGGCGCGCAGGAATGCCGCCTGTACCGTGTTGCCAACCGTGCCGACCAGTTGCTGGCGCAGAGCGCGCCGCCGGATACCTCGTTTACCCAGGCAACGCTGCGTCCGGAATACACCCGTTGCGTGCAGGACGCCCGCGGCATGGACGACCAGCTGGAAGCCTGCGATACGGCCGAGCTCGCCCACCACAAGGCGCTGCTGGAAGCACAGGTCGCGCGACTGATGGACGGCCCCGACGGCCCGGCCAAGGACCGCTGGATGGACGAGCAGGCCAACTGGGCTGCAGATACCGAAAAGCGCTGTGCACCTTCCAGCGACCATGTGGGGCCGATGCTGGATGCTCAGTCGTGCCGCATCAACCGGTATGCCAACCGCGCTGTCGAGCTGCACACGCGGGTGCTGACGCCCTGATCCACGGTCGCCAGCAGGCAACTGCAACCGGTCAATCCTCCACGGACAAGGAAGTAAGACATGCCAAACAATATTGACACCCGCAACCTGGACGCCACTGCCGGCGCGGTGTTCTTTGCTGTCGGACGCGGCACCGAAGGTGGTGGATCGTCGTACCACCTCAGCATTGCTGGCATCACCAAGCACCTGAACGAGCCGCAATGGGGCACGGTCAGTGCGGTAAGGGACAACAGCGGCTATTCACTGGGCACCATTCAGGTGGATTTCGGCCAACGTGGCGAGTGGCCGCTGGGCGCGACGCAGGCGCGCAAACTGAAGCCGGGCGAGACAACGTATGTCGATGGGGTCATTGACCAGGCCAGCGCCTACGCCAAGGCACACAACCTGCCCTTCACGCATGATCGCACTGACCTGCGTGCGGATCTGCTCAGCCACGGCAATGGCGAGGGAAAGCGCTCATCCATCCGCTTCATCGATGCACCAACGCGTGACAGCATCAATGCTTGGGCCGGCTCGGCGGAAGGCAAGCAGTGGATTCACACCCACATCGATTACCCGCAGGTGCGCAATGCCACGAATATCGCCATGACCATGCTGGACAAGCATGGCAGCGGCATTGCCGAAGACAAGCGCTTCGAGGCCATCGCATTGATTGCCAAGACCGCCAACCAGCTGCCGGGTCGGCTGGATGACCTGGAAGCGGTGCTTAAGCGCGGTGGTGACTACCAGGAACTGCGCGACCAGGCCGCTG
Source organism: Stenotrophomonas sepilia (assembly GCF_003244875.1). GTDB lineage: Bacteria > Pseudomonadota > Gammaproteobacteria > Xanthomonadales > Xanthomonadaceae > Stenotrophomonas > Stenotrophomonas sepilia. The sequence goes on along the minus strand of NZ_LXXZ01000025.1, from coordinate 45,377 downwards.
CCATCCGCCAGCGCACCCCTTCCTATGCCGGGTTGGCTGCTGCCGATGTCGCTGCCAGGTATGAAGATGCCTATGCGCAGCATTCCGCCGAAATGGATCGCGCGCACCTGAAGGTGGGGCGCCGGGATTTCGCGCCCGCCACCGAAGGCAGCGACCCGGATATCCAGGTGGCGCTGCAACAGGCGCGAGCGCACGGGCACGGTGGCGGTGGTCCGCAGGTATTGAAGGAGGGCTCAAGCGGCCGCGCGGTGGAAAAGCTGGAACACAACCTGCACACACTGGGCTATGGCGGCGCAGGCGCGCAGGCCATCCATCCCGACCGACAGTTCGATGCCACTACCCGGAAGGCCGTCGAAGCGTTCCAGCGCGATCATGGCCTGACCCCGGTGGATGGCAAGGCCGGTCCGGCAACGCTGGGTGCGATCGATCGCGAGGCACGCGCGCTGCAGGCTGACATGGTGGCGTTGGGGCTGACCGATGCACAGGGCAAAGCGATTACCGCCGATGGTTACCTGGGGACAGGGAGCCAGCACGCCATCAACACGTTCCAGCAACAGCACCATCTGCCGGTCACTGGCATGGCCGACGCAGGCACACGCAGTGCGATCCAGGCCGAAGCGGCACAGCACCGCCCTGCAACGCCGACACCGTCCGCATCCGCTGCGCCTGCTGCACCGGCCGCGGCACCTGCACCCGGCGGCGAGCGCATCTCGGTGGTAGAGCCGTTCGGCAATGGCGGCAGTAACCGCATCCTGCGCCACGGCATCAGTGGCGAAGAAGCGTTCCGCGAACTGAAGATCCACCACCCCAACACCAACGCGGCTGCCGTTCGCGCGGGCGATGCCAGCCGGGTCGACCGTAGCGCGGAGATGGTCGAGGGCGAGCTGGAGGCCGTGCGCCGGCGTGGTGACGTCAACAACATTCCGCTGGTGCAGAAGGACCTGATCCTGACCGACCGGTCAGGCGGGCGCAATCTGATGGTTCCCAGTCCGGTCGCCGGCTACGTCCAGCTCAACAACGACGGTACCAACTCCATCAGCATCTACAGCCATCCGGTCGGCGACGCGCGCCGCGAACTGGTGGGCCAGGTGCTGCACGGCGCGCGCGGGTCCATTCCATACAAGACCGGGGATTTCGTCGAATACGGTGCGCCGCTGGTGCGGCAGTCGGACGTGGGCTCGCCGGGTGCAGTGCACGCGCACATCGAAGTCGAGCCGGACCAGTACCGTCGCTATCTGGGCGACATCCTCAACGACCGCATCACCCTGGGCGGCAAGGTCCACGCGCAGGGCCCCGAGGCCGCGCAGGCGGCACGCAGTGCACAGCAGGCGCCGATGGCCGATGGCGTGCTGAAGCAGGGCGAGCGCGGCGATGAGGTCAAGGCCTTGCAGAGCAAGCTGGCGGCGCTGGGCTATGCCGGGGCCGATGGCAAGCCGCTGCACGCCGATGGTGTGTATGGCAAGGACACCTTTGCGGCGGTCAAGCAGTTCCAGGCCAACAACGGCCTGGACGACGATGGCAAGGCAGGCCGCAAGACCCTGGCGCAGGTCGATGCCCCCAACGCGGTCAAGGCCGGTACCGCGCCGGCGGCACCGGCCCGGGCCGAGCCCGCAGAGCCGGCCAGCATGCGCGACGCCGGGCACGCCGACAACGCGCGCTTCGGCCAGGCGCTGGGCAAGCTGCAGGCGCTGGAGCAGCAGCGTGCCCAGGCCGGCCTGAAGCCACTGTTCGCCAACCCGCAGGAGGTTGAGCGGGCGGCCGGCCAGCTGGCGTACGAAAGCAAGGTGTCCGGGATGCGCCAGATCGACCATGTCGTGGCCCGCCCCGACGGCACCGGTCTGTTTGCGGTGCAGGGCGAGCTGGGCGACCCGGCGGCGCAGCGGACCTTCGTCGACCGCCAGCAGGCGGTATCGCACTCGGTCGAGGCCAGCAGCCGGCAAAGCGAAGCGCTGGACAGCCAGTTCAACCAGCGTGCGCAGGAGCAGCAGCAGGAACAGGTGCGCAACCGCGGGTTGTAGGCCACGCGGCGACCCCGGGGCCGGTCGAGCGGCCAGTCCCGGCGCCACCCGCCGCCGTTCAGCCGTCCGGTGTAAACTATTGATCTCACTGGCAATGCCGGTCTCCCCGATCAACACCCCGATGACGTCCGCCACCGCCCGTTACGCTGATTCCCTGCGCCTGTCCGTCGCGCCCATGATGGACTGGACCGACCGCCATTGCCGGGTGTTCCACCGCCTGCTGGCGCCGGGTGCGCGGCTGTACACCGAAATGGTGCACGCCAATGCGGTCATCCATGGCGATCGCCAGCGCCTGCTCGGTTTCGATGTCAGCGAACAGCCGCTGGCGCTGCAGCTGGGCGGCAGCGATCCGGCCCTGCTGGCGCAGGCTGCGCGCATTGCCGCCGAGTGGGGCTACGACGAGGTCAACCTCAACTGCGGTTGCCCGTCCGACCGCGTGCAGGCCGGGCGTTTTGGCGCTTGCCTGATGCGCGAGCCGGCGCTGGTGGCCGACTGCGTGGCGGCGATGGTCGACGCGGTTGATATCCCGGTGACGGTGAAGTGCCGCCTGGGCGTGGACGAGGACAACGACTACGACGTGTTCGCCGCCTTCGTCGACCGCCAGGTCGCCGCCGGTGCCGCAATGGTGGTTGTGCATGCGCGCAACGCGTGGCTGAAGGGCCTGTCGCCGAAGGAGAACCGCGAGGTTCCGCCGCTGAAGTACGATTGGGCCTACCGCCTGAAGCAGGAGCGCCCGGGGCTGCCGGTGGTGCTCAATGGCGGCCTGGCCACCATCGAGGCGGTGCAGGCGCAGGCCGCGCACGTCGATGGCGTGATGCTGGGCCGCGCGGCCTACCACGACCCCTACCTGCTGCATCAGCTGGAGGCGCTGCAGACCGGCGCCCCGCTTCAGGCCCGTGGCGACCTGCTGCGCACGCTGCGTCCCTACGTGGAAGCGCGCCTGGGCGAAGGCCTGGCGCTGAAGCACATCACCCGCCACCTGCTCGGCCTGTTCCACGGCCAGCCCGGTGGCCGCGCGTTCCGCCAGGTGCTGAGCGAGGGCGCACACCGCCCGGGCGCCGACTGGAGCCTGGTCGAGCAGGCGCTGTTGGTCACCGAGCGCGAAGCTGATCGCGCCGCAGCGTGACCGCAGTCACGTTCCTGACTTGACAAGGGACGGCGATTCGTCCCGAATGTTCACCTAGCTGAACATCGCGGGCTGCGACCGGAAAAGTTCAGACCGGATTCACTGCCCCAAACCAAGAATTTGCAAAGGATTTGTAAAGCGCCGTGTCCCGAACCCGGCATCCGGATTTACGACTTTTGAACGAATCGCCGTGCTCGGCTAGGATCGCATCGATGTCTTCCGCTCCCTTCCATTGCCGCATTGCCCTGGCCACCTGCGTGGTGCTGTCGGCTGCGCCGCTGTCTTCGGCGCTGGCGCAACAGCCGCCGCGCGGCGAGCAGGCGCGGGCGGAAATGATGGATCGGGGAGAGCGTGGCAACCGTGGCGACGAACGTTCGCTGTCCGATGCCGTGCGCCGCGTGCAGCGCAGCACCGGCGGCCACATCCTCGGCGCCGAGCGCGTGCCGTTCGATGGTCGTGATATCAACCGGGTGAAGTACATGGACGACCGGGGCCGGGTCCGCTACATGGACGACCCCGCCCCGTCGCGTTCACAGCCGCGCACGCCGCGGTCGGATATGTCATCACTACGCGGCGATAACCCCTGAACAGGGATAGTCGTCGCTATCAACCCGTACCCCACAGGCCTCCGGGCCACACCCAGGACACTAGGGAGAGTTCATGCGTATCCTTCTGGTCGAAGACGAAGCCCCGCTGCGTGAGACCCTGGCAGCCCGGCTCAAGCGCGAAGGCTTTGCCGTCGATGCTGCGCAGGACGGCGAAGAAGGCCTCTACATGGGGCGCGAAGTTCCGTTCGATGTCGGCATCATCGACCTCGGCCTGCCCAAGATGTCGGGCATGGAGCTGATCAAGGCCCTGCGTGACGAAGGCAAGAAGTTCCCGGTGCTGATCCTGACCGCGCGTTCGAGCTGGCAGGACAAGGTCGAGGGCCTGAAGCAGGGCGCCGACGATTACCTGGTCAAGCCGTTCCACGTCGAAGAGTTGCTGGCCCGCGTCAACGCGCTGCTGCGCCGCGCCGCCGGCTGGAGCAAGCCGACCCTGGAATGCGGCCCGGTCGCCCTGGACCTTGCTGCCCAGACGGTCAGCGTGGCCGGCAGCAATGTCGACCTGACCAGCTACGAGTACAAGGTGCTGGAGTACCTGATGATGCATGCCGGTGAACTGGTCTCCAAGGCCGACCTCACCGAACACATCTACCAGCAGGACTTCGACCGCGACTCCAACGTGCTGGAGGTCTTCATCGGCCGCCTGCGCAAGAAGCTGGACCCGGATGGCGAACTGAAGCCGATCGAGACCGTGCGCGGTCGCGGCTACCGTTTCGCGATCCCGCGCAACGAGGGCTGAGCCGGCTCACCCTGGCGATAACACGATGTCCGGCCGTCTGTGGTTCTTCCGACGCTGGCGGCCGCGCTCACTGCAGGCGCGCCAGATGCTCGCCGCGTCCGTGGGCCTGGTCGCGTTCCTGGCGCTGGCCGGTTACGCGCTCGACGCCGCCTTCGCCGATACGGCGAAGGCGAACCTGCGTGAGCGCCTGAAGAACTACGCCACCTCCTACGCGGCCGGCATCGACTTCACCCGCGACCGCTCGCTGTACATCCGCGAGCAGCCGCCGGATTCGCGCTTCGACGTACCTGGCAGTGGCCTGTACCTGCAGGTGGTGATGCCGCACGGCAAGGGCAATTCGATGTCCGCCGAAGGCCCGATGCTGCCCACCGTCGGTGGCGGCCTGCTGGCGCCGCGCCAGGAGGTGTTCGAAGGCCCGCTGCCGATGATCCAGATCGATGGCAGCCAGGGCTCGGTGTACCGCTATGGCCTGGGCCTGGTGTGGGGCGCCGACGCCGACCCCGCCACCGAATTCCCCTACACCATCTATGTGATGGAAGACTCGCGCGCGCTGGGTGCGCAGCTGCGCGTGTTCCGTGGCCGCGTCTGGTTCTACCTGGGCGGCATCGGCCTGATCCTGCTGCTGCTGCAGACCGTCATCCTGCAGTGGAGCCTGCGCCCGCTGCGCCGGGTGATCACCGAGCTGACCAAGGTGCAGCGCGGCGAGACCGAGCGCATGAGCGAGCGCCACCCGCGCGAGCTGGAACCGCTGACCGACAGCATCAACGCCTTCATCGAAAGCGAGCGCGAGAACCTCGAGCGCCAGCGCAATACCCTTGCCGATCTGGCGCACAGCCTGAAAACGCCAATCGCGGTACTGCGCACGCAGATGGACAGCGGCGCCGGCGACGGTGCGCTGCGCGAAGAACTGGACGTGCAGCTGCAGCGCATGAACAACCTGGTTTCGTACCAGCTGGCACGCGCGGCCTCGTCGGGCCACAAGCTGTTCTCCGCGCCGCTGCCGATCGAGTCCAACGCCGAGGAAATCGTGCGTGGCCTGGAAAAGGTCTACGCCGCCAAGGGCGTGCTGTGCGAATTCGATATCGACCCGGCCGCGCGCTTCCACGGCGAGCCGGGTGACCTGCAGGAACTGCTCGGCAACCTGCTGGAGAACGCCTTCAAGTGGGCCAACCGCCGCGTGCTGCTGACCGCGCAGCCGCTGCCGGCGCCGAACGCGCGCCGTGCCGGCCTGCTGCTGGCGGTGGACGACGATGGCCCGGGCATCGCCCCGGATGACATCGGCAAGGTGCTGCAGCGTGGCGTGCGTGGCGACGAGCGCGTGCAGGGCCACGGCATCGGCCTGTCGATCGTGCAGGACCTGATCAAGGACTACCGCGGCGAACTGAGCGTGGGCCGTTCGGCCGAACTGGGTGGCGCCCGCTTCGAAGTGCGCTTGCCGCCGGGGCCGTAAACCTCGTTGATCGGTAGTGCCGGGCGCTGGCCGGCAACCAAGCAATGCCATCGAAGATCATGAGGTTGCCGGCCAGCGGCCGGCACTACGGCATTTCGATCTTCGGCGGCTCGCCATAGAACCGCCGCAGCTGCGCGGCGACCTCGGGCAACGCCTGCTGCAGCAGATCCGGTGCCGAGAAGTGGTACTCGCTGGCTACCGCGAAGAACTCTTCCGGCGCCTCGGCCGCATACGGATCGATCAGCGTCTCTTCGCCGGCGTCCACCTGCGCGCAGAAGGCGTCGTAGGCGCGCTGGAACGTGGCTGCCCACTCACGCTGCCATTGCCGCGGCAGTGGCGGTGTGCCGTCCATCGCGCCATCCAGTGCATCGAGCTTGTGCACCATCTCATGCACCGCCACGCAGTAGCCGTCGTGCGGCGCGGCCAGGTCGGCCTGCACGTCGGCCCAGGACAGGATCAACGGACCACTGTCCCACGACTCGCCGATCAGCTCGTCATCCCACTCGTGCAGCACGCCGGCCGCATCCATGTGGCTGCGGTGCACGCGGAACGCATCCGGGTAGACGATCAGTTGCGACCAGCCCTCCAGCCCCACCGCGCCGAACTCCAGCAGCGGCAGGCAGCACAGCGCGGCCAGCAGCACGCCGTCGCCGGCCTGCAACTGCAGCTCACCGATCGGAGTAATGGTCTTCTCATGCAGGAAGCGCGTGGCCAGCACGCGCAGTCGCGCGCGGCGTTCGTCGTCCAGTCCGTGCAGCCAGGCCGCACGGCGGCAGGCGTCTTCCCAAAGCGCATCATCGATCGGCCGCGGCGAGGGCCGCAGCCACTGCAGCAACGACTTGATCAGCGGAACATTCCCGGCAGGTAGCTGTGCCACTTCGGCGCACGGATGCGCTGCAGCACGTCGTCGTCGCTGCCGCCGCCCCCGGTGCTGGTGGCACTGCTGGCCGCAGGGCGTACCGGTGCCGGCTTGGTGGTCGCAGCCGAGGCGGTCGCGGTCGGCGCGCGCTGCGAGGCGGCATCACCGTTGGAGGACACGCAGGCGCCCCGGCTGTCGTCCAGCGCTGCCGTTGCAGACGCCGTGAAGGGCATCATCAGCAGGATCAGGCAATGGGCATAACGGCGCATTGACGACATCCACGTTAAGGGAGGGTGAGTTCCCGATTCTAGCCCGAACCCGGCGCCTCGTTGGAAGCCCCTGCGGAACCCAGCGTGGCAGGCGTCGCTGGCGGCTTTCCCGCATAATTCCTGCCTGACTTCGTGGAAGCTGCCGTGGACGATCGCCAATTGCTGGGCAAACTCGCTGCCGGTCGCCTGTCCGGCGACGCCCTGGCCCGAGAGCTGGGCCAGACCCGGGCGGCTATTTGGAAGCGTATTCAAGGGCTTAGGGCCGCAGGTGTGGACATCGAGGGCCGTGCTGGCGAGGGCTATGGCCTGACCCGCCCGGTCGACCTGCTGGACCCGGCGGCGATCCGCGCCGGCCTGCCCGCCGATGCCCAGGCCCTGCTGCACGACCTGCAGGTGGCCTGGACGGTGGACTCCACCAATGCTGAATTGCTGCGGTGCAGCGCGCCCCAGCGCGGGGTCAGCGTGCTGCTGGCCGAACGCCAGACCGGTGGCCGCGGCCGTCGTGGCCGCACCTGGGCCTCGCCGTTGGCCGCGCATATCTACCTGTCGGTGATGCGCCTGTACTCCGGCGGCCTCGGCCGCCTGGCCGGGTTGAGCCTGGTGGCCGGCATTGCCGTGGCCGAAGCGCTGCACGACCTGGGCTACACCCAAGCGCAGTTGAAGTGGCCGAACGACCTGATCATCGATGGCAAGCGCAAGCTGGTCGGCCTGCTTGCCGAGGGCGGTGGCGAATACGCCGGCCCGGCGCGCGCGGTGATCGGCATCGGCATCAACACCCACATGCCGCCGTCGTTCGGCGAGCAGATCACCCAGCCGTGGGTGGACCTGGACACGTTGGCCGGCAAGCCGGTGGACCGCAATGGGGTGGTTGCTGCCGTGCTGGCGCGCCTGCTGCCGGCGCTGGAAGAATTCGATCGCGAAGGCCTCGCTCCGTTCCTGCCGCGCTACGCTGCCTTCGACATGCTGGCCGGCCGCGAAGTGCGCGTGGAACTGGATGGGCAGTGGCAGCACGGTACTGCGCTTGGCCTGGCCGATGACGGCGCATTGCGCGTGCGCATCGATGGCCAGGAACGCCTGCTGCACGCCGGCGAAGTCAGCGTGAGGGCGGCATGAGCGATTGGTTGTTCGACCTCGGCAACTCGCGCTTCAAGTTCGCGCCGTTGCAGGGTGACCGTGCCGGTGACGTACAGGCCTGGGCGCATGGCGCCGAAGGCATGGCCGGGCAGCCGCCGCACAGCCTGCCCAGCGGCCGCACCGCGTTCGTGGCCAGCGTGGCCGCACCATCGCTGACCAGCGCCATGCTGGACCAGCTGCAGCGTCGCTTCGAGCATGTGCATGTAGTGCGCACCAGCGCCGAATGCGCCGGCGTGCGCATTGCCTATGCCAGGCCGGAAAAGTTCGGCGTCGACCGCTTCCTCGCCCTGCTGGCTGCGGCCAAGGCGCAGCGCCCGGTGCTGGTGGTCGGCGTGGGCACCGCACTGACGATTGATCTGCTCGACGCCGACGGCCAGCACCACGGTGGCCGCATCTCCGCATCGCCCACCACCATGCGCGAAGCACTGCATGCCCGTGCCGTGCAGCTGCCCGCGACCGGTGGCGGCTACAGTGAGTTCGCCAACGACACCGCCGACGCGCTGGCCTCCGGCTGCGATGGCGCTGCGGTGGCGCTGATTGAACGCAGCGCACAGCACGCGCACACGCTGCTGGGCGTGGCACCGTCGCTGCTCGTGCACGGTGGCGGCGCACCGGCGCTGATGCCGTTGCTGCCCGCTGCCGATTACCACCCCTCGCTGGTGCTGGATGGCCTCGCCCGCTGGGCGGTGCACCAGCCCGCGCGCTAGTATCCGCGCATGCTGACCCGTGCCCTGATCGTCGTACTGGCCATTCTCAATCTCGGCGTCGCCTGCTGGTGGCTGCTGCGCGATGCGCCGCAGAAGCCTGCGCCTGCGCCGCAACCGGCTGGCGTCGCCGAGCTGCGGTGGGTGCCGGGTGGCGCGGATGCCAATGCCGCAGCCGAGGCCACTGCGGCCGCCCCGACCGCACCGCTGATGGAGCGCGAACCGGCGGCGAAGACCGCGGTGGCTGCGACGCCCGCGCCCGTTGCGCCGGCAAAGCCGGAGATCGCCAGGCCGCAGGTGGCTGACGCTACGCCGGTTGCTGACGCTGCCAAGCCGGGAACACCGCCTGCACCCGTTCCGGCAGCGGAAAAGCCCGTAACCCCGCCCGCGGCCGCCGAGCCGCCGCGCTGCGTCGCGCTGGGCCCGTTCGCCGACCGCGCTGCCGCCAGCGGCGCGCAGGACAAGGCCGGCACGCTGCTCAGCCAAGCGCGCCTGCGCGAACAGCCCGCTGCCAGCGGCAGTGCCCGCTACCGGGTGATGCTGCCGGCCGCCGCCAACCGTGACGAAGCCCAGGCCACCGTGAAGCGCATCGTCGCCGCCGGCCTGAGCGACTACTACATCATCAGCCAGGGCGAGGAGGCCAACGCCGTGGCGCTGGGCCAGTACCGCAACCGCGAAGGCGCCGAACGGCGCATGGCGGCGGTGCAGGCCGCCGGCTTCCAGCCGCGCCTGGTCGCCAGCGGCGACGCCGGCCAATGGTGGCTGGAAGGGCAGCTGGCGGCGGGCACGCAGCCGGCCCAGGCCCAGCAGCGCAGCGGCGCGGCGCAGAGCCGGTCGCTGGAATGCACGCGGTTGCGCTAGAATCCCCTGACCGCGGCGCTGCCGCCGGTGCACCACCCATGCCGCTTTAGCTCAGTTGGTAGAGCAACTGTCTTGTAAACAGTAGGTCATCCGTTCGATTCGGATAAGCGGCACCATCTTCGATCCCTTGGCATCCGCACATGTCCACGGAGAACAATCAACCTGCTGCAATGGCGGGTTTTTTTGTGCGTTGCCGTTCTGGGGAAGAATGGGGGCCTGCAGACAAGCTCACCGTGGCACCGCAATGCCCCTTTTGAGTTGACTGCAACGTTGGAGCATACGTTCGCCGGATTGCTCCTTGAGTTGAATGCCGCCATTAGCGAGAAGGGGATAGGTCTCGAGACGGACGCGATAGGCCGCTTGCGAAGACAGCTGCACTGCATCGTCGTCCGTGCCGATGGCGGCTCCAGGCAGCGAATCTTCTCGAACAACGCCGTTCACCTGAAGCTGTGCGCAGATGCCGGCGTAGTAGGCGATGCGTTCATCAAGCGCCTGAGGGTGTCTTGTGGCATGACCTAGCGCATGGAATGTCTCGTGTGCGACCAGATCGACAAGGTTCGCAACAGTCCGTTCGCGGTCGTCATGTATCGAAGCCGCAAGTGCCAACGTCTTCCCACCCGAGAACGATCCAAAAGTACGCGACTGTATAGTCGCGGCGGTATCCGTTGGCGCGAGAAGGATCCTGTATCTGTTCGCCTTTGCTTCTATCCATGATTCGGAGAACCTTGCTGCTGCATCAATGCGCTTGCAGGTATCTGCAGCATCAACCTGTGATCCTGCAGCCATCATGAGCACGATTTCGTGCTGGGTATGCGTGCACTGAAACGATTCCAGAGGCGGCAAGCTTCTGTGCCCCGGAACAATGGACAGGGACCGGAAGTAGCGGAATGGCCCGAGAGGCGTGGACACCAGCTCGGTGTAGCCATCCGGCGGGATGCCTTGTGGCAATCCGATCGGTGTGGCACAGCCTGCCAGGAGGGAGGTTGCGAATGCGGCGAGTACGACTCCTTTCATCCTTTCTCCCAAAGGCGCGGGCGCTTAAGGCGCACCCGCATCTTCTGTTGTTTACTACATCTCCATGCACAAGTGCGGCGACGGGTGGTTGACGCAATCCCGTCCTTCGAACTCCAGGTAGTAGCTCGCCTTGATAATGCCCTCCTGTTTGGCCTGCCCAGCGATAACCTGCGGGCCACTACCGTATGCCGAATGGAAGGGGAGCAGGTCGTAGCTCAAGGCATCACCATTACCCACATTGGCGTAAATCCAAGCATTCACGGCGTTTGGGTCTGCAACTCGGATCACTGTGCCTGTCCTGACCCATGAAAACGTCTGGGACGCGCTGATTGCGCCCGTAGCGACGTTCTTTACCCGAAGTACCGCATTGCCCGTGGCAGGATACGGTATGGTTGATCCGGATGTATCCAGCTCAAACATCGCGGCATCTGGAAGCACGCTAAGAGACGACAGCAGGGAGTTGTAAATGCTCTTCTTCCCACCACCGTCCCCTTCCCAGATAACTTCCATACCCGCCTTGCATTCCCCTCCACCTGTTTGTTTTCCGCTGCACTCGCCATAAGCTCGAACACTCTTCAGATTGCAACCTGTGAACAGGAGTGCGCTTCCCAATGCGATAGTGGAGGCGGCCAATATGCTCTTGGAATTCATTCTCATGCTAGATCTCTCCTTGGTCTAGAAGGATGCGTGGTGCACCGTGGTTTCGAAACCACGCGGAGCAGTTGACATGAGATCGACAGGGGTGGATGTGACTTCGGTCTTGGTATTGAGTATCTGTCGGTGTCGTCGAGTATCACCCTCGGTAACGAGTCGCGCGTGTGCGAGTGCAAGGAAACATTCCACAACGAAGTAGAATCCAAGTGGTTGTGCAGATGCTCTCGCCAGCTACCTCCCACCCACCTGCAACGCCACATACTCCGCCAGCCCCCGGCAGGCCAGCATCAGCCCTTCGCGGGTGCCGTCGCCGATGTCGTCCTTCTCTTCCCCGTCCACGCGCACGCGCTCGGTGGCGTGATACAGCTCCAACAACGACACCAGGCCAACCGCGGCGCGATCCCGGCGCGCGGCGGCCACCGCTTGGCCGGGTGTGCTGGCGGGCCCCGTCCACGGCTGTCCATCGGCGGCATCACCGGCGCGGATGCGCTGCAGGCAGCTGGGCAGGTTGATGGACGCAGGCGCTTCGTTCGCAGCGGCGAAAGCGGCTTCCAATGGCTGCGCCAGTTCAGGTGGCAGGCGCAGAGCCGCCTCGCCGAGGGTGGCGGTCAGGTACGGGTGGTAGGTTCTGGACATGCGGGCATCCTCGGCAGGAACAGAGGTGCCGCCACGGCAGGGTGGCGGGCGATGCGTGGCTTCCAAGACCGGGAATCGATGAGCCGGCGGGCACGGGGCCCCCACGCACCGCCCGCCGTCGATCGGCGAACGGATTGCCAGCCGGCGCCGCTTGGGAAGACGGCGCCGGCTGGCAAGCGTATACAGCATCGATTACGCGGGCTTGGAAGACCCGGCCACCTTTGCAGGTGGCGATTCATCATGCGCACGTGAAATCACCGCCTGCCAGTCGTTTGTTTCGATGGCATCGGGAGATCTGAAAGGAAAAATGAATTATCGCGTTTGGCCCGTTTCGGGCATCGCAAGGCCAGAAGCGACAGATTGCGCAGTGGCGCCATCAGCGAGAAATCTGCCCGAACCATCGCTGCCGTATGCCCTGAGCTGGCCCACGAAGTAAAGGTGACTTAACAGCCCGGGCAAGGCTCCACAGCTACCATAGCAAACACAAACGCCCGAATGCGCTGCCGGCTTTTTTGATTCTCCTCACAGACCATTTGCAGACCCCCGACACATACTGGGGATACATGCCCTTCGGAAGCCGCACATGCGTCGCCATGCCCTGTCGCTCACCTCCGCATTGTTGTCCGCCGCTTTCGTGGCCCCGGCCATGGCCGCCGTGCCGTTCTTCAACGCCAGCTGCCCGGGCGACATCGATGTTCACGCAGACGATGGCGGGTCGGTCTATGTGCAGGGCCGCGAGGCCACGCTGAAACGTTTCAACGACCGCTATTTCGAAGCCCGCGACGCCAACAGCGGCATCACCCTGTCGATCAGCCGCAGCGATGACGGTACGCCGCAGATCAGCTATACCGGCCGTGGCGGCGCCAACGGCATCTGCCAGGTCAGCGCCAGTGGAACATCTGCGCCCGCCGCAAATGGCGCACACCCGCGCGAGGTTGCTACCGGCGACGCCGCGCTACCGCGCGAAGTCACCTGCGAATCCACTGACGAGCAGCAGGTGTCGTGCGATCTGAATACCCGCGGCAATGTGGAAATCGTGCGCCAGCTCAGCCACACCCGATGCGAGGAAGGTAAGAACTGGGGCCTGTCGCGGCACTCGGTGTGGGTCAATGGCGGCTGCCGCGCGGTGTTCCGCAATGTGTCTTCGGTGACCACCCCGGCGCCGGCAGGCGATACCGCGTTGGGCGCCTGCAACATGCGCAAGGGCGCTCAGGGCGCGCTGGTCACCCAGATGCCGGTGGGCAGCGATTACCAGGAACTCATCATCGATTATCCGGATGGCCGCTTCCTGTGCATGATGCGCAACAGCGGCCAGGTGCAGAGCCTGACGCCGGTTCGCCGCCGCGGCGGTTGAGGCGCGGCGGCGGCGTGTCTAAGGGGGCAGCGCGGTGCGCGTTGCCCCCCGTCCCGCTACTGCTGGTTCACCGGGTCGTTTCCCTTCTTGTAGGTGTAGCCGGTTACGTCCCAGCCGCCGCCATGGCCGGATGAGGGTTCCACCCAGGTGAATTCCCACGTCTGGATGGAGCCGTCGGGAAGCAGGTTTTCCACCCGGTAGATCTCACCGGGAATGCCCTGGTCCGGCAGCTTGCCGGGAATCGATTCGTCCGAGCGTGCAGACGCACGGCCTACGGAGACTGCCTGTCGTTCCACCTGTACGTTGCCGTAGCCCTGCGGGGCGAACGACGGCTTCACCCGCTGCGCCACCCAGTCGAGTACCTGGCGTGCGCCTGCCGTCTGCATGGGATACGCATCGGAGGTCACCGTATGCGTGATGCGTTGCGAGGGTGCACTGGCAGCGGCGGGAAACAGTCCGCCCAGGGCAATTGCCAGTACCGCAAGTCCATTGAGTGCATGTTTCATGCGCGTGGAGCTCCATGATTGAGGAAGTGAGGCGGCACCTTCAGGGTGCCTGCGCAGCGTGGACACAACAACAGCCTTGCGTAAGAGGCGAAACCGACCGGGATGTGAGGTGGATCGCGGAAGGTCCAATTCCTGACGACCCAGCGCTGGAATGCCTGACCGGATACGGCTGGCAGGCCGCGGCGATCTGACCCATGCCCTGCTGCACCGCCGCGAGTGGTGTCACACAGCTCTGGCTAGACTGTGCTTCTTTTTCCGCACCGCAGGAGGCACCCATGGCCCATCCCATTTCCGTATCCCTGATTGGCGTTCCCACCGATGTCGGTGCGGGCCATCGCGGCGCACGGCTGGGGCCGGAGGCGCTGCGCGTGGCGGGCCTGCCGGAGGCGCTGGAAGCGCGCGGCGTGGACGTGCGCGACGTGGGCAACCTGGATGGCCCGCGCAACCCGTGGACCGCGCCGGTGGAGGGCTACCGCCACCTGGATGAGGTGGTGGCCTGGAACCGCGCACTGATGGAAGCCAGCTACGCCGAGCTGCAGGCCGGGCGCATGCCGATCATGCTCGGTGGCGACCATTGCCTGGGCATCGGTTCGATCACCGCCGTCGCGCGCTGGTGCCGCGAGCAGGGGAAGAATCTGCGCGTGCTGTGGCTGGACGCGCATTCGGACTTCAACACCAGCGATGTCACGCCGTCGGGCAACATCCACGGCATGCCGGTGGCCTGCCTGTGCGGCCTCGGCCCGGACGCGCTGACCCGTCTGGGCGGCAGCGCACCGGCGATCACCCCGGCGCAGATGCACCAGATCGGCATCCGTTCGGTGGACCCGGAAGAGAAGCGCCTGATCAAGACCCACAAGGTGGATGTCTATGACATGCGCTACATCGACGAGAACGGCATGAAACGCGCGGTGGAAGCGGCGCTGGCCGGCATCGATGAGAACACCCACCTGCATGTCAGCTTCGATGTCGACTTCCTCGACCCCAGCATCGCGCCGGGCGTCGGCACCACGGTGCCGGGTGGGGTGAACTATCGGGAGGCGCAGCTGGTGATGGAAATGATCGCCGACACCGGGCGCATGGGTTCGCTGGACATCGTCGAGCTCAACCCCTTGCTGGACAAGCAGAATGCCACCGCCGAACTGGCCGTGGACCTGGTGGAAAGCCTGTTCGGCAAGTCCACCCTGATGCGCGACTGACCGTCCCCTGCTGAACGGATCGCCGAACCGTTCACGCCCGCTCCACGCCCCTGCCGCCAGATTGCACTTCACGCGGCGGCAGTGGGCATTGGTGCCCTCCCGCCGAGCGAAAGAATCCCATCCGCGAATGAAGCGGTATAGCGGCGAACCCAAGGAGAAGCCCATGAAGCGCGTAGTTGCCCTGATGCTGTTGTCGATGTTCTCGGTGGCCCTGCTGGCCGGTTGCAACACCGTGGCCGGTGCCGGCAAGGACGTGCAGAAGGCCGGTGAAAAGGTTGAGGATGCCGCCAAGGGCCGTTGAGCCTGAAGTGGAACGGAAAGCAAAAAGGCCGGGGGGATCTCCCCGGCCTTTTTGCTTGCGCGTTTCTCTGCAGCCTACGTGTCGAAGCGTAGTGAACCATTCAAGCAGGTGAGCGTGTATTTCATTGGCGGTTGACCGGCATTCAACAGCGGCTGCGCGAAGCTGGAGCCACGGTAAGAACGCCGTTGCAATCAAGGACTCCCAGCAATGAACAAAGACATCATTTCCGGCAAGTGGTCGCAGCTGAAGGGCAAGGCGCAGGCCAAGTGGGGCGATCTGACCAACGACGATTTCGATGTGGCCGAAGGCAACGCCGAGTATCTGGCCGGCCGCCTGCAGGAACGTTATGGCTGGGCCAAGGACCGCGCGGAGAAGGAAGTGCGTGAGTTCCAGGACGCGGTGAGCAAGGACTACCCGGACTACAAGTAAGCGCTTTGGTTTCCCCCACAACACGACGCCCGCACCGTGAGGTAGCGGGCGTCGTGTTGTCTGCGCGGGACGATCAGCGGGCCGGCGGGTCCGGCACGTAGCGGTTGGGGAACGCCTGCGGTTCGCGCGGCAGGCGCGAGGGCGCATCGACCAGGATGCCGCGCGCACGCAGGTTGCGGGCGCTGTCGTAGCGCAGCTGCAGAACCTGGGCCGGGCTGCGGCTGGCCCGTTCGAAGTCGGTATCGCGCACCGAAGAGTGTTCACGTGCGCCGTGGCCGGTGCCCAGCGCTGGCGCCTGCGACTTGCTGGCATAGCCCTCGATGCGGCTGGCACTGGCGTCGGCGGCAGCCTCGGCTTGCGCGGTCGGTGCCGGCAGCGGCACGCCACGTCGCAGGATCGGCTGCGGGTACCAGCGACGCGCCTCCTCGAACACCGCCACCCCGACCACGCCGATGTTGTCCGGGCGGCCGGTGCGACTGGCATAGCTGCCGCTGGGGCTGCTGAACACGAACTGCGCCACTTCGTCCTGGCTCTTGCGCCAGCCGGTGATGTCGGCGCGCTGGCCGGGATTGAGCACGTAGCCGGTCTGCGAGGGATCGGCATCTTCGCCGGAGATGGCGTTGACGCCGTCCACCGACAGCACCACCAGCACCCGACGCGGGCTGTCGTTGTACAGGCGCACGGCGTAGCGGTGGCCGCGCTCGCCGGCCACCCAGCGCTGGCCCTCGGCGGAGTAGCTGCGCAGTTCGGTACCGCGGTCGCGGTCGACCAGGGCCATGCGTACGGGGCCGCCGTCGTACACCGGTGGCGGCATGGGCGCCGGGCGGAAGCCGGCCAGGGGCAGGATCAGCAGCAGGGGCAGCAGGCGTTTCATCGGGCGTCTCCAGCGGGGTTGGGTGAATGAACGCGCCGCGGGCCCTGACGGGGTTGGTGGCGTGCAAGGTAAACTGGCCCCGTTCATCGAAGGTTACCCCACGCAGTCATGACGACCCGAGTCCTTACCGGCATCACCCCCTCCGGCACGCCCCACCTGGGCAACTACGTTGGCGCCATCCGTCCGGCCATCGCGGCCAGCCGCGCGCCGGGCATCGAGAGCTTCTTCTTCCTGGCCGACCTGCACAGCCTGATCAAGTCGCAGGACCCGCAGCGCACCCAGCGCGCGACCCTGGAGATCGCGGCCAGCTGGCTGGCCTGTGGCCTGGACCCGGAACACGTGTGGTTCTACCGCCAGAGCGACATCCGCGAGACCACCGAGCTGATGTGGTTCCTGACCGCCATCGCCAGCAAGGGCATCCTCAACCGCGCGCACGCCTACAAGGCGGCGGTGGACAAGAACCGCGAGGAAGGCGTGGACGAGGACGCAGGCGTCAGCGCCGGCCTGTTCATGTACCCGGTGCTGATGGCGGCCGACATCCTGATCTTCAAGGCCAACCAGGTACCGGTGGGCCGTGACCAGATCCAGCACATCGAGATGGCGCGCGATTTCGCCCAGCGCTTCAACCACGTGTACGGCAAGGAGTATTTCCCGCTGCCGGACGTGGTGATCGACGAGCAGGTGGCGACGCTGGCGGGCCTGGATGGCCGCAAGATGAGCAAGAGCTACCACAACACCATTCCGCTGTTCGTGCCGCGCGAGGAGCTGAAGAAGCTGGTGTTCTCGATCCTGACCGACTCGCGCGCACCGGGCGAGCCGAAGGACACCGAGGGCTCGGCGCTGTTCCAGATGTACCAGGCGTTCGCCACGCCGGAACAGACCGCGGAATTCGCCAGGGCCTTCGCCGCCGGCATCAGTTGGGGCGACGCCAAGCAGCAGCTGTTCGAGCGTATCGACAGCGAGCTGTCGCCGCTGCGCGAGCGCTACAACGCGCTGATGGCCGAGCCGGAGAAGATCGAAGCGTTGCTCAAGCGCCGTGGCCAGCAGCTGCGCGAGCAGTTGGCGGCACCGCTGCTGGAAGAACTGCGCCACGCCGTGGGCCTGCGCGACCTGTCCACGGCGGGCGACATCGCCAGCGAAGATGCCGGCGTGGCCCGCGTGGCGCCGCCGCAGTTCAAGCAGTACCGCGAGAAGGATGGGCGTTTCTACTTCAAGCTGACCGCTGGTGACGGCACGCTGCTGATCCAGAGCGAAGGCTTCGATTCGCCACGTGATGCGGGCCAGCTGATCGCGGTGATCAAGCAGGCAGAGCAGGGCGACCAGCTGCAGAGCGAGCTGTTCAAGCTGGGCGCCGAGGTGGACGCGGTACTGGCCGCCCTGGCCGCGCTGCGCGAAGCGGCCTGATCGCCGGGCGTAGAGTCGAGCCATGCTCGACTCGGCTCCGCCTCTGTAGAGCCGAGCCCACGCTCGGCTGCTTTGCTACCCAGCCGAGCATGGGCTCGGCTCTACAGGGAAGCCCCCCGCCGGCACGACCGTGGCACAGCACCCATGGCATGATGTCCGCGCGCCTCTGGCGCGATGACATGGAGTCTGCGATGGCCTGGTTGTCGCTGCTGCTGTTCCTGCCCTGGTTCCTGCTGCTGGGCAGCCTGTACTGGCTGTTTCCGCGCCAGCCGCGCAGCGCGCGGCGGCGCCTGTTCGATGGCACCACCCTGGTCGTGGCGTTCGCGCTGAGCATCGTGTCGATGCTGTGGGGCTACCGCATTGGCGTGGTGCAGCCCGGCGCCGGCCCGATCTGGCCGCAGGTGCTGGCGGTGCTGTATGCCTATGGCGCGTTCCTGGCGGTGCTGGTGCTGGCGTTGCTGCTGCGGCCGCGGTTCGGATTGCGTTCTGGCTGATCGGTAGTGCCGGCCGCTGGCCGGCACATGCATTCTCCCGGCCATCCCGAGGTTGCCGGCCAGCGGCCGGCACTACCCGACCAAAGCCGCATCGAACCCGGGCCGCCTGCGCGCCTACCATGGGCGTCTGTTCACGAGACTGCCAGGTGCGTGCCGATGACCGCCGACCCCAGCATCCACACGATCGATACGGGCTTCCAGCGCCCGGACTTCGACGCGGCCTACCTGATCGTTGAAAACGGCCGCGCGGCCTTCGTCGACTGCGGCACCGGCCTGTCTGTGCGGGCGATGCTGCAGGCGCTGGCGGATGCCGACCTGGGTGTGGAAGCGGTGGATTGGTTGCTGCTCACGCACGTGCACCTGGACCACGCCGGTGGTGCAGGCCTGCTGATGCAGCAGTTGCCGAATGCGAAGGCGGTGCTGCATCCGCGCGGTGCGCCGCACATGATCGACCCGACCCGGCTGATTGCGGGTGCGACGGCGGTGTACGGCGCCGAAGAGATCGCGCGCAGCTACGGCCGCATCGAGCCGATTCCCGAACACCGCGTGGTGGTGGCCGAAGACGGCCACCGCATCGATCTCGCTGGCCGCGAGCTGGTGCTGTTGCACACGCCGGGCCACGCACTGCACCATTATTGCGTGTGGGATGCGCGCAGCCGCAGCTGGTTCACTGGCGATACGTTCGGCATCTCCTACCGCGAGCTGGACAGCGCGCAGGGCGCTTTCATCTTCCCGACTTCCTCGCCGGTGCAGTTCGACCCGGAGGCGATGAAGGCCTCGATCCGACGCATGCTGGGCTACGGCCCGCAGGCGATGTACCTGACCCACTATGGGCGCGTGGAGCAGGTGCAGAAACTGGCCAACGACCTGTTCGAACAGATCGATGCGATGGCCGCCATCGGCCGCCAGTGCGATGGCCGGCCGGACCGCCACCGCTGCCTGCTGGCCGCACTGCAGGCGCTGTACCTGGAACGCGCACAGCTGCATGGCTGTGCGCTGGACGATGCGGCGGTGATCACTGTTCTGGCGATGGACATCGAACTCAACGCGCAGGGCCTGGCCTGCTGGCTGGACCGCATCAGCAGGTAGAGTCACGCCCTGCGTGGATGACGTGGGCCCAGGCTGCGCCGTGATGTCACGACCACGTTACACTCTGGTGACTTCCAAGCTAGCCGTGGTACTGCCGTGAATCCGATGCGCGTGTTGCTGCTGTCGTCCTGCCTGTTCGTCGGGGGCCTGGCCCATGCGGCCAACGACCTGCCGGGTGGCGGCATCGATCCGCAGGCACTGTCGCGGCATGTGCGCGTGCTGGCGTCGGATGAGTTCGAGGGCCGCGCACCGGCCACCGAGGGCGAAGAGCGCACGGTGCAGTACCTGATCGAGCAGTTCCGCAGCTATGGCCTGCAGCCGGGCGGCGTGGACGGCAGCTGGGTGCAGCCGGTGCCGCTGGTGCGCGCGCAGCTGGAGGGTGAGGCCAAAGCCAGCCTGTCGCTGAAGCAGGGCAAGCGTGCGCTGGCCAATGGCGTGGACGTGACCCTGCAGAGCCTGCAGCCGCGCAAGCGCGTGCAGATCAAGGATGCACCGTTGGTGTTCGTCGGCTACGGCATCGACGCACCGGAACGCCACTGGAACGACTACAAGGACGTGGACCTGCACGGCAAGATCGCCGTGGTGCTGATCAACGACGCCGACTTCGAGGCCGATGCGCCGGGCGCGTTCGATGGAAAGGCGGTGACCTACTACGGCCGCTGGACGTACAAGTTCGAGGAAGCCGCACGCCGGGGTGCCGAAGGCGTGCTGATCGTGCACGAGACCGCGCCGGCCGCGTATGGCTGGGCCACGGTGAAGAGCTCGGGCACTTCGCCGCTGTTCGACATCGAGCGCGGCCAGGCCGAAGCGATGGCGCAGCACACGCCGCTGCGCGGCTGGATGCAGCGCGAGCTGGCCGAAGCGATCTTCGCCGACGCCGGCCTCGACTTCGATGCGGAGAAGCGCAAGGCGATGCGTGCCGACTTCCGCCCGGTGGCACTGGACAACGCGAAACTGAGCGTGGATTTCGCGCTCAAGCGCGAGCAGGTGGTGACCCGCAACGTGGTCGCCAAGCTGCCCGGTGGTGAACATGCTGACGAGGCCGTGATCTTCTCCGCGCACTGGGATGCGTTCGGTATCGGCCAGCCCGACGCCAAGGGCGACCGCATCCGCCGTGGTGCGATCGACAACGCCACCGGCGTGGCAACGGTGCTGGAACTGGGCCGTGTGTTCGCCGCTGGCCCGCAGCCACAGCGCACGCTGTACTTCGTGGCACTGACCGCCGAAGAGAAAGGGTTGCTGGGCGCCAGCTACTACGCCGCCCATCCGCTGGCGCCGCTGGACAAGACCGCTGCGGTGCTGAACATCGAGATGTTCAGCCCGGATGGCCCGACCCGCGACATTGCCTCGTGGGGCAAGGGCCGGGTGTCGCTGGAAGGCGATCTGGAGCGCGTGGCCAAGGCCCGTGGCCGCAGCTACAGCCCGGACCCGAACCTGGAAGCCGGCTTCTTCTACCGCGCCGACCACTTCGCCTTTGCCCGCCTGGGCGTGCCGGCGATCACCATCGGCCCGGGCCTGGACAAGCTGGACGGTGGCGTTGAAGCCGGCCGCGCGCTGCGCGAAAAGTACTTCGCCGACTGCTATCACCAGACCTGCGATGCCTGGACGCCGAGCTGGGACCCGAGCGGCCACGCTGCCGACACCCTGCTGGTCTACGACCTGGGCGCCGAGCTGGCCAACAGCCGCCGCTGGCCGACGTGGGAAAAGGAATCGGAGTTCCGCGGCGCGCGCGACAAGAGCGAAGCGGCCCGCCGTTGAGTAATGCCGGCCGCTGGCCGGCAACTCCCTGCTCTTTCCGGAGGTTCATGAGGTTGCCGGCCAGCGGCCGGCACTACCGAAAGACGGCGGCTTTGCCGGCCAGCGGCCGGCACTACCCGCGCCGTCGCAGCAGCTTCCACGCGCCCCAGCCGCCGGCGGCGAGCGCGGCCAGATAGCACGCCGCCATCGTGCGCAGGCCGACCAGCGGCCCCGCGTTGACGCCGCGATGCAGCCGCAGGTGCAGCGAGCTGTGGCCGCTGCCCAGGTCCATCGCCAGCTGCAGCGCCAGCGCGGCGCAGAACACCAGCAGGGCGACCCCGAACCCCGTGCGCGGCCACGTGGCCTGCGCGTTGGGGCGGCGCAGCACCCAGGCCAATGCCGTGGCTGCGGCCAGCGTCACCGCGATCCACATCAGCGCGGTGGCGGGAGACGTAGCGGCCACCGGCATTGCACCAGTGGCCGCGATCAGGGCAACGCGCTTACTTGCGGGTGCCGTCGAGCCAGTTCGGGCCCTTGTTGGTAAGGAAGAACACATAGACCACCAACGATACCGCGATCGTGGCGGTCACGTAGATGGCGAACCAATCGACGTGGCCGGTCTTCAGCGCGCCCTGGTACAGCAGCGGGGCGGTGCCGCCGAACAGCGAGTTGGCCAGCGCATAGCCCAGGCCCACGCCCAGTGCACGCACGTGGGTGGGGAACAGCTCGGCCTTCACCACCGCGTTGATCGAGGTGTAGCCGGTGAGGATGACGAATGCCAGCGCCAGGGTCAGGAAGGCCAGGGTGGCGTCATGCTGGTGCGGCAGCTGGGTGATCAGGTACCAGCTGTACAGCACGCCGCCGACGCCGAAGAACACCAGCAGGGTCTTGCGGCCGATGATGTCCGACAGCCAGCCGCCGACCGGTTGCAGCACCATCAGGAAGGCCAGCACGCCCAGGTTGATCAGGGTGCCGGTCATCGGGTCGTTGCCGGCGAAGGCGCTCTGGATCATCTTCGGGCCGTTCACCGAGTAGGTGTAGAAGGCCACGGTGCCGCCAGCGGTGATCAGGAAGCACAGCAGCAGCGGCCGCCACTGGTGCACGAACAACTCGTACATCGAACCGGACTTCTTTGCCTTGCCCTCGCGCGCGGCCTCGATCGACGACTCCGACAGCGACTCGTCCATGCCCCGGCGCAGCCAGAACACCACCACCGCGGCGATGCCACCGATGCCGAAGGCGATGCGCCAGCCCCACTCGGAGATCTCCGGCTTGCCCCAGAAGGTCAGCATCAGCAGCAGGGTCAGCTGGGCCAGCACGTGGCCGCCGACCAGGGTGACGTAGTGGAACGAGGACAGGAAGCCGCGACGGCCCGGAATGGCGGCCTCGGACATGTAAGTGGCGCTGGCACCATACTCGCCGCCAGTGGCGAAGCCCTGCAGCAGGCGCGCGAACAACAGGATCACGGCGGCCCAGATGCCGATGCTGGCGGCGGTGGGGGTGATGGCGATGAGGAACGAGCACAGCGCCATCAACGTGACCGAGACGGTCAGCGCCAGGCGGCGGCCGTGGCGGTCGGCGAAGCGGCCGAAGAACCAGGCGCCGATCGGGCGCATCAGGAAGGTCGCCGCGAAGATCGCCCACACGTACAGGGTGGAGTTCTTGTCGTCCGGCGAGAAGAACTGCGATTCGAAGTACACGGCGAACACCGAGTACACGTAGACGTCATACCACTCCACCAGGTTGCCGGCGGAGCCTTTGAGGGTGTTGGAGATCGACCGCCGCAAGGCGGCGCGGTCGTTCGCGGGGACAACAGGTTGGGACGTGGTGCTCATCTGGGTGGAAATCCTCGATGCGGCGCGTCCGTGCGCAGGGAAAACGGCGTCCGGCCGTGGGGCGGCGCGGCCGGGCAGCCTTCTTGGTACTGCATCGGCCGTCAACACGGGGTAGCAGACCAGAGCAGGGTGCATGGATGGATGACAGCGTGCCACCGTATGGGGTCCCGGACCATACTCAAAACGTCCTAGAATCCGCCTTCCCCCGGCTCCCTGGTGTGTCATGTCGGCTCCCCCCTCTTCGTCTGCGGCTGCCCCCCGGGGTGGCCTTGTCGCGCTGGCACTGCTGCTGGTCTACGTGGTCTGGGGCTCGACCTATCTGGGCATCGCCAAGGCCCTGCACGGCGGCGCACTGCCGCTGACGATGGTCTCCGGCAGCCGCTTCATCATTGCCGGCGGCCTGATGTTCCTGGCCTTGCGCCTGTTCTGGAAGCTGCCGAACCCGACGCTGCGGCAGTGGCGCAACCTGGTCATCATGGGCGTGACCATGCTGGTGCTGGGCAACGGCATGGTGGTGCTGGCCGAGCGCGAGGTGTCCTCGGGCCTGGCCGCCACGGCGGTGGCCTCGGTGCCGCTGTGGATGGCGCTGTTCTCGGCGCTGCGCGGGCAACATGCCAGCCGTGGTGAGTGGCTGGGCATCGCCATCGGCTTCCTCGGCGTGGTCTGGCTCAACGCCGGCAGCAGCCTGACCGGCTCGCCGACCGGGCTGGTGCTGCTGCTGATCGCGCCGATCGGCTGGGCGTTCGGTTCTGTGTGGGCACGCGGCCTGGACCTGCCGGGCCCGTTCATGACCGCGGCCGGGCAGATGATCTGCGGCGGCGTGCTGCTGGTGCTGATCGGCCTGGCGGTGGGCGAGCGCCCGACCACGCTGCCCGATACCGGTGGCCTGCTGGCAATGGCTTATCTGTGCGTGTTCGGCTCCATGGTCGCGTTCACTGCCTACGTGTGGCTGCTGCAGAACGTGCGCCCGGCGCTCGCGGGCAGCTACGCGTATGTCAATCCGGTGATCGCGGTGCTGCTGGGCGCGCTGCTCAACGGTGAGCGCTTCGGTTGGCGCGACCTGCTGGCGATGGCGGTGATTCTTCTGGGTGTGGTGGTGCTGACAATGGCAAGGACGAGAAAGAAGTGAGCATGGACGAGAAAGAACAACGCCGGGGCCTGCTGGTCACCGCATCCACCTTCGTGATCTGGGGCCTGGTGCCGGTCTATTGGCACCTGCTCAACGAGGTGCCCTCGTTCCAGATCATCGCCCACCGCATCATCTGGAGCACGGTGCTGGTGCTGGGCTGGCTGTTGATCAGTGCGCGCCTGGGCTGGTGGCGGAAGATCGCCGCGCAGCCGCGCGCGCTGCCGATCCTGCTGGTGTCGAGCCTGACCATCGCCTTCAACTGGGGCCTGTACATCTGGGCGGTCAACGCCGGTCATGTCATCGAGACCAGCCTGGGCTACTTCATCAACCCGCTGGTGAACGTGCTGCTGGGCGTGCTGGTGCTGAAGGAACGGCTGCGCCGGCTGCAGTGGGTAGCGGTGGCAATGGCGGCGGTGGGCGTGGCCTGGCTGACCATCGATGCAGGTACGCCACCGTGGATCGCGCTGGGCCTGGCCTGTTCGTTCGGCCTGTATGGCCTGCTGCGCAAGCTGGTCTCGGTCGACCCGGTGGCCGGCCTCGGCGTGGAGAGCATGTACCTGTTCCTGCCGGCGCTGGCGTTTGCGATCTGGGCCGAGAACGGCCACGGCGGTGCGTTCTTCCATGGTTGGGGCTGGCGCAACGACCTGCTGCTGATCTTCGGCGGCGCGGTCACCGCCGTACCGCTGATCGGCTTTGCCTACGGCGTGAAGCGCATTCCGCTGTCGCTGGTCGGCATCCTGCAGTACATCGCGCCGAGCCTGCAGCTGCTGCTGGGTGTGTTCTTCTTCCATGAGGCATTCGACACTGCCAAGGCGATCGGGTTTGCAGCGATCTGGGCTGGCCTGGTGCTGTTCGTCGGCGACAACATCCGCACGATGCGCGCCAAGCGCTAGCGCCGGCGGGGATCCGACCCCGCTTCCACGAAAAAAAGAACGGCGCCCCGAGGGGCGCCGTTCTGCTTCCATCCACGGCCAGGAGAGAGGGATGGCCGTGGCGGGAACGCGGTTGCAGGCTTAGAAGCGCTGCTGGTACTTCATGTACATGAAGCGGCCGATGTCGAAGCCACCGTAGTAGGTGAAGCTGCTGTTCGGCTGGCTGTACATGATCGGGCCCTGGTGGTTGAACACGTTGTTCACGCCCAGCGACACGGTGCCATCCCACGGCAGGCTGTAGCGCACCTGCAGGTCGTGGAAGGTGTTGGAGCCCACCCTGTTGGTCGGCGAGGCGCTGGTGTACGACGAGTTGAAGCCCGGCATGTTGCACTCGTCCATGTACGAGCACTTCTCCTTCATGCTGGAGTAGTAGCGCGCGGTCCAGCCGATGCCGAGGTCGCCATACTGCCAATCCAGGTTGAAGGTGGAGCGCACGCGGAAGTCGCCCGCCCAACCGGTACGCTGTTCCACCGGGGTGGTGGCGGCGCTGTCGTTGCGCTGCTCCAGGTAATCGGTGTAGGTGGTGTTCCAGTTGACGGCGAACTTGCCGAACGCGGTTTCCGGCAGGCGGTAACGCACGTTGATGTCATAGCCGGCAGTTTCGCGGTAGCCCGCGTTGACCAGCGAGCGGTCCAGCGAGTTGACCTGGCCGTTGCTGCCACGGGTGAAGCGGCCACAGGCAGCATCCGAACCCTGCACGTAGCACTGTTCCAGGATGTTGGTGGCCGACTCACCGACGATGGCGTTGTCGATGCGGATCTTCCACCAGTCCAGGCTGACGTCCAGGCCCTGCACGAAGTCCGGGCTGTAGACCAGGCCCACGGTCCAGGTCTTGGCGGTTTCCGGCTTCAGGTCCGGGTTGGAACCCGAGCTGAAATCGGTGGTGGCCTGCTGGCCGGGCTTGGTGGCCACGCTGCCATCGCTGTTGAGCTGGCGGAAGTTGGCCGGCACCTTCAGCGCCTGGCAACGGGCAGCGACGGCCGGGCTGCTGGCGGCGGTGCCGAAGGAGGTATCGCACGGGTCGGTGAACGAGTCGCGACTGCTGACGGTGCCGCCATACAGGTCATCCACGGTCGGCGCACGGAAGCCGGTGCCGTAGGTGGCGCGCACCAGCAGGCTGTCGATCGGCTTCCACTTCAGGCCGAACTTGCTGTTGGTGGTGGAACCGAAGTTGTTGTAGTCCGAGTAGCGACCGGCCACGTCCAGCGACAGTTCGCGGGCGAACGGCAGGTCGGCCAGCAACGGCACCTGCAGTTCCAGGTAGGCCTCGTTGAGCGAGTAGTTGCCGCGGGTCGGCTGGCCGCTGGTGCCGGCGATCTCGCCCTTCTGCACCTTCATGTCCGGCGTGTAGCTGGCCTCCTCGCTGCGGTGCTCGAAGCCCATCGCGGCCAGGATGTCGCCGGCCGGCAGGGTGAACAGCGAACCGGAGATGTTGCCGCTGGCGACCTTGGTGGTGCTCTGCATCTTGTCGACGAAGCGGGTGAACAGGTAGTCCTGCACGTCCTGGTTGCTCAGCGAGCCCGGGCCGGTGTAACCCATCGGGGCAGCCGGGTTCCACGGCACGCAGCCGGCGATCACCGCGCCCGGCGCACCGCAACGGGCCACGTTGCCGTCCATGAAGGACGGGCCGACGGCCAGGTTGACGTGCGGCTGGTACATGCTGCCGGTACCGATGCGCTCGCCTTCGTTGCGGTTGTACATGTAGTTGATGTTCCAGTCCCAGTACCGCGAACCGGTTTCGAAGCTGCCTTCCAGGCCGATGCTGGCGCGCTTGGTTTCCAGGTTGTTCTCGGTGCCGCGCGGCAGTTCCTCGGTGCGGTGCGCGAACAGCGCATCCTGGCCCCACAGGTTGAACGCGCTGTCCTTGGACAGGGCGGCACGGCTGCCATTGCGGGCCTGCGCGGCGCTGACCGAGTACGGGTAGCCGGCCAGGTGCTTGGTCGACTCGCGCTTGCTGTACAGCGCGTCGGCGACGATGCGCAGGTTGTCGGTGATCGAGAAGCCACCGTTGGCGAACACCGAGGTGCGCTCCAGGCCGGTCAGCAGGCTCATGTTCGACTTGGTGTTGGCACCATCGGCCGGGTCCGGCGCATGGAAGTTGCCGGCCTTGCTCGGGTCGCCGCCCGGACCCACGGTCAGGTTCTTGCCACCGACGGTGACGTAGCCCCACGGCGTGTTGCCGTTGAGGCCATCGTTCGGGTGGCGCGGGCCGTTGGTGTAACGGCTGAACTCGCGGTCCTTGCCCAGCACCTCGTCTTCCTTGGTGCGCTCGGCGCCCACGCTGAACCAGCCGCGCTCGAAGGTCTTGCCGAAAGTTGCACTGTATGCGCGCTTCTGGCCGTCACCCTGGCCGTACTGGCCGACATAGACGCTGGCTTCGCCACCATCGAAATTCTTGCGGGTGATGATGTTGACCACACCGGCGATGGCATCGGAGCCGTACAGCGCGGAGGCGCCGTCGGTCAGCACTTCCACGCGCTCGACGATGGACGACGGGATCGAGGCCAGGTCGGAGTAGCCGCCGGCGCTGACGCCCATGCGGCGGCCGTCGATCAGCACCAGGCTGCGTTCCGGGCCAAGGTTGCGCAGGCTGACGTACATGCCGCCGAAATCGCGCGAAGAAGTCAGCGACGAGGCGCGGCTCATGCTCGGCGCCCCGGCGGCAGGAATGTCCTGCAGGATGTCGGCGACGTTGACGTAACCCTTCTTCTCGATCTCGGCGCGGTTGAGCGCGACCACCGGCTGTGCGGTTTCGACACTGGCCTGGCGGATGCGCGAGCCGGTGATTTCGATGCGGTCGAGGTTGGTCGGGGTATCGCCGGCGCTCTGTGCGAAGGCGGGGGTGGTGCAGCTGGCGGCCAGCGCGATGACGATCGCGTTGCGCAGCGGATTGGTTTTCAGGGACATCCGTGAAATCTCGTGTTTCAGTAAAAACATGCGCCCGTTCTATGGGCGCGTGGGGTGCTGCAAACCAACGTGGGGGGCGCGATTCTAGAATGTTTCCATTCGTACCTGTTTGTCTCGACGCCGCTGGAAGTGCGCGAAGATGAATCGCAACCAACAATCCACAGATGCACTGTGCGCAGCGTCACGCGCACTGCGTTTGCGATGAGTAGAGGCATCGATAGCGGCACAGAACCGCCACGCTTGAGCGGTTGCGGCAACACGCCGCAGTGCGCACTTGTACGCAGGTGCCTATCCGTTGCGATGCATCCACCCGCATGAAATGCTCTTCGCGCTGTCATCGAAAACAAGAGGCGAAGGAATGATCCAGCTCGACGAAGCACGCCGTCGCGTGCAGGCTGCACTTGCCAGCGACGATGAGCCGGTTGCCATCACGCACGAGCATGAGATGGTCGAAGGCTGGCTGTTCTGCTTCCAGTCGCTGCGCTACCTGCAATCTGGTGAGATCTCGGACGCGCTGGCCGGCAATGGCCCGATCTTCGTCGACAGGCATACGGGTGAGCAGCACGCGCTGGGCACGGCGTACGCGCCGGAGGAGGCTGTTCGCCGGCATTTGGCCCTGCGGCACCCACCATCCGATGTTGCGGCGATGGATGCCTGAGTTCAGCAACGGAAAAGGGACGGAGCCTTCGCTCCGTCCCCCTGCGTGATGCGCAGTCCACCGCTGCATGATGCTCAGGTTTCGCGCAGCGCCGTAGTGATCGGCAAACGCGCCGCGCGCAGCGCCGGGAACAGGCCGCCGACCAGGCCGATGCCCAGTGCCCATTTCAGGCCGGTCCACAGCAGTTCCGGTGATACGTGGAACTTGAACACCACCGCGCTGAAGTTGCTGCCGATGGTGGACACGCTGTAGCCATTGAACAGCAGCCATGCAACCGCACAGCCGAGCAGGCCACCGAGCAGCGCCAACAGCATCGTTTCCAGCATCACCGCCGTCACCACCGGCAGGCCGCGGAAGCCGATCGCACGCATGGTGGCGATTTCGCGGGCGCGCGTGGCCACGGCCGCATACATGGTGTTGAGCGCGCCGAACACCGCACCGACCGCCATGATCGTGCCGATCACCTTGCCCAGGATGTCGATCAGCTTGGTCAGCCCGCCGCCCTGCTTGCTGTAGTAGACGCGGGTGGTTTCCACGTCCAGCTTCAGGCGTGGGTCGGCAGCGACGGCCGCCTTGAACTGATCGAAGCCGGCCTTGCCATCGGTACGCACGCTGATCGACTGCCAGGCACTGCGCTGGTAGGTGGTGGCCAGCGTATCGGCGTCGGTCCACAGTTCCGAATCATGCGCATCGCCAGTGGCGAACACGCCGACCACGGTCCAGGTCTGGTTGCCCAGCGACAGCGTCCTGCCGACCTCCATGTCGCGGAACTGGCCCTTGGCGCCCTGGCCGACCACGATCTCGCGCAGCCCGGTGGCGAACTTGCGGCCCTCGACGATCCTGACCTTGTCATGCACCGCCCACGCCTGCGGGCCGACGCCGCGGAACTGCGCGTTGACGTCGGTGCCGTCGGACTTCGATACCAGGTTGACCACCTGCGACAGTTCCGGTGACAGCAACGGCCGGCCCTGCGCATCGCGGCTGATGCCGGGCAGGGTGGACAGCATCGGTACCTGCTCGCGGGTGATCACCGAGTTGGTCTCGGCCTGCGAGCCACCGCGCAGCACGATGGCAGTGGTGTCATCACCGGTGTTGTTGAGCGTGGCCTGGAAGCCTTCGCCCATCGCCAGCATCGCCACCAGCACGCCGACCACGCCGGCAATGCCGACCACGATCACCGAGGACGCGCCCCAGCGTTGCGGCAGGCTGGCCACGCCGATGCGGGTGGCGGCCAACGCCAGCCGTCCACCGCGGGTCAGCAGCAGCCACAGCGTTACCAGCACGGCCACGGCCAGCACGCCAAACCACGGCAGCCCGATCCACAACACCAGGCCGATCGCAAGCAGCAGCACGGTTACGCCGTTGCCCAGCCACTTCTTGAGCTTGTTCATCTGCAATCCTCCTCAGCGGCCGGCCAGTGCATCGACGATCTTCAGGCGCTTGGCACGCAGCGCGGGCAGCAGCCCGACGATGATGCCGATCACTACGATCAGGCCCAACCCCATCAGCCAGGTTGGCGTCGGCACGTGCGGCGGCAGCATGCCCATGCTCTTCGGGCCGATCGCCGGCAGGATCAGGGCGGCCAGGCCCATGCCGATCAGGCCGCCCAGGCCGATCAGCAGCACCGACTCCACCATCACCAGGGTCAGCACGGTGCTGTCCTTGAAGCCCAGCGTTTTCAGCGTGGCCAGCTCCGGCACGCGCTCTCGCACGGCCTGCGCCATGGTGTTGCCGGTCAACAGCAGCAGGGTGAAGAACACCGCGCCCATGATCGAGGTGACGATCATGCCGATATCCGCGAACTGCTTGACGAAGGCCTGCTGGAACGCCGATTCGGTCTGGGTCTTGGTCTCGTGGTCGGAGTTCGCCGAGATCGCATCGATCGCCTGTGCGACCCGCGAAGAGTGGTCCGGGTTGTCCAGCGTCACCGTGTACCAGCTCACCTGGTTCTTGATGTAGTCGTTGGATTCGTCGAAGTACTTCCAGTTCATCATCAACTGGCGTTCTTCGTTGGCGGCCAGCGCGCGGTCCTTGGAGCGGTAGATGCCCTTGAGCACCAGTGGCCAGTCATTGCTGCCGCCACGCGGGAAGATCGTCGCCTGCAGCGGGATGGTATCGCCGATCTTCCAGCCGAACTGCTTGGCCAGGGTTTCGCCGACGATGGCGCCAGTGCGGGTCTGCTTCCAGTCCTCCAGTTGTGCCGGATCGATCTGCAGCTCGCGGTAGACATCGAAGTAGTTGGGTGACACCGAGAAGTTCGGGAAGAAGTTCTTCGGGTCCTGGTAGATGCCACCAAACCACATGCCATAAGCCACGTCACGGACACCGGCTACCTGGCGCACCTGTGCTTCCAGCCGGATCGGCAGCGACTGGGTGATCGACAGCCGCGAGGCCACGATCAGCCGGTTGGCACCTTCCACGCTGCCACCCGACGAGAACGCCACCCGCACCGAATCGAGCATGCCGAACAGCAGGAACGCGGCCACCACCGACAGCAGGGTCAGCAGGGTGCGGGTACGGCTGCGGAACAGCTGTGCCCACACCAACGAGAAGTATTTCATCGCTGTGGCCTCCGTCAGTGGGCCAGCGGCGCGTCGGCCAGCTCGCCCTTGTCCAGGTGCACCGTGTGCGTGGCGTACTCGGCGGCCTTCGGGTCATGGGTGACCATGATGATGGTCTTGCCGTGCTCGCGGTTGAGCTGCTGCAGCAGGCCGAGGATCTCCTCGGCCGATTGGCGGTCGAGGTCGCCGGTCGGTTCGTCGCAGATCAGGAAGGTCGGGTCGGAGACGATCGCGCGGGCGATCGCCACGCGCTGCTGCTGGCCGCCTGACAGTTCATTCGGGCGGTGGCTGCGGCGGTCGGCCAGGCCGACCAGGGTGAGCGCGATCTCGGCATTGCGGCGGCGCTGCGCCGCGCTGAGGTGGGTCAGCAGCAGCGGCAGTTCCACGTTCTTCTGCGCGGTCAGCATCGGCATCAGGTTGTAGAACTGGAACACGAAGCCGACATGGTGGCTGCGCCAGGTCGACAGCTGGCCGCCACTCATCTGGTCGATGCGCTCGCCCTCGATGCTGATCTCGCCGCCAGTGGGGCTGTCCAGGCCGCCGATCAGGTTGAGCAGGGTGGTCTTGCCCGAACCGGACGGGCCCATCAGCGCAACGAAGTCGCCGCTGGCGATGTCCAGGTCGATGCCGTGCAGCACCTGCACTTGCTCGGGGCCACGCTGGTAGGTCTTGGTGATGTTGCGCAGTGAAACCAGGGTCGACATGGGTGGTTCTCCACGGGAAGCGGGAAACGGGGAAGCGCACCTGCGGTGGCCGCAGGCGTGCGTCGAGCGATGCTGCCGGCCGCGCCCACGGGCGCCAGGCCGTTACTGCGCTTGTTTCTGTTGCACCTTGGCGCCATCGCGCAGGGTGTCGGGTGGGTTCACCACCACCGGCTCACCTGCGCTCACGCCCTTGAGGATCTGGCGGTCCTTGCCCATCGCCTGGCCGGCCTCGACCGTGCGCTGCTGAACGCGGTTCCCGTCACCCAGCACGAAGGCCACCGAGGCACCGTCGCGCTGGACCACGGCGCCGCCCGGCACGCGCACGCCCTGCGGCTTGGCGGCCGCCTGCGGCTGCGCCTGTTCCAGGAAGCTGACCCGCACGCCCATCTCCGGCACGATGCGCGGGTCTTTCACCTTCAGCGCCACGCGCACCTTCACCGTGGCCTTGCCGCGGTCGGCGGTGGGGATGATGGCGATCACCTCGCCGGGAATCTTCCATTCCGGGTAGGCGTTGAGCGTGGCTTCCACCGGCATCTTCGGCTGCACGCGGCCGATGAAGGCCTCGCCGACCTCCACTTCGATCTCCAGCGAGTCCATGTCCACGATGGTGCCGATGCCGGTACGGGTGAACCCACCACCCGCCGACAGCGGCGAAACGATCTCGCCGGGCTGCGCCGCCTTGGCGGTGACCACGCCGGAGAACGGCGCGCGCACGATGTTGTTGTCCACGCCCAGATCGGCGATGGCCAGCTGGTCGTTGGCAACCTTGACGTTGCGCTGCGCGGTATCCAGCTGCGCACGCAGGCTGTCGCGCTGGGCCACGGCCTGGTCGTACTGCGAGCGCGAGACCAGCTGCTGGCCAACCAGCGCCTGCAGGCGGCTGGCTTCAGCGGCGGCCTGCCTCTGCTGCGCCTCCAGCCCGGCGACCTGGCTGCGTGCGGCCTGCAGCTGCGAGGCGTACAGGCTGCGCTGCGCGTCGGCATCGATCGGGTCGAGCGTGGCCATCACCTGGCCAGCCTCGACCCGCATGCCTTCTTCGATCATCACCTCGCGCACCTTGCCGGTGATCTTGGCCGATACCGTGGCCATGCGCCGGGCGACCACGTAGCCACTGGCGTCGAGCACCGAGCTGCTGGCGCTGCCCTGCTGGATGGCCACGGCGGGAGCGGTTTCCACCTCTACGGCCGGTGCGCGACCGAACAGGTAGGCCACGGCCGCGGCGACCAGCAGCACGACCACGATGATCGCGATCCACAACCCGCGGCGGCCACCGCCATTGCCTCCGGAGGCCGGCGGGGGAGATTTGCGGTCGATACGGAGTTCCTTCAACAGCTCGGCAGAAGCGTTCATTCGTTCCATCACATGCGTTCGGGCGGGTGTGGCCGGAAGCGCGGACGACGGCGGTTCCGGCGGTGGAGCGTGCGGCACAGCATGAAGGCAGGCACAGCGAAGACGGCAGTGACAGCTGTCATCCGATGACACTGACGGCGGCAACTGCGAAATGTGACCACGGCGGCACAGGATGGCAACGTCCCCGCTACCGGTACTGCCCATGGATCCGATCGCCCCATTGCCGGCCCGCCGCAGCGGCGCCGCCAAGCGTACCGTGATCTGCGCCCGGTTGCGCCGGTGCCGCCCAGCCGACGGTGGCGCCTGCGCGCAGGCGGCTGAACTGGCATGATCGGCGGCGATCGTCCCCGCCTGGAACCGCCCGTGCCGTCCATCTGGCTTGCCTCGCTGCTGCGCCCCGCGCCGGACTCGGCGGTGGCCGAGACGCTGCGCCGGGGAAAGTCCCCCTGGGGCGAGGCAATCCACCTGCTGTGGTCAGTGTGGATCTTCCTGACGCCCTTGCTTGGCCATGGCTTCACCCTGCGCTGGCTGCTGCTGACGCTGGCCAGCTATCCGGTGTTCCTGCTGCTGTACGCCAAGGTGATGGTGGCGCCGCGCCATCACGCCCCGCGCTATGCCCTGGGCCTGATCGCGATGTCGCTGGTGCTGCTGCCCTGGTACCCGTCCGGGCTGACCTACTTCGTGTTCGGCTGCGTGCTGCTGCGGGTGAGCGGTCGCGGCGGCTGGTGGCAGTATCTGCTGCAGCTCACTGGTCTGAACCTCCTGTTCTGCAGCCTCGCCCTGCTGTTCCAGTACCCGTGGCAGAGCCTGGTCTGGATCCCCGCCGTGTCCTATATCGTCGGCCTGGTCGTGAACGTGGAGGCACTCAACCAGCAGAAGGATGCGGCACTGCAGCTTTCACAGGACGAGGTGCGGCGGCTAGCAGCCACCGCTGAGCGCGAACGCATCGGCCGCGACCTGCACGACCTGCTCGGCCACACCCTGTCGCTGATCACGTTGAAGCTGGAACTGGCGCGCAAGCTGCAGGACCGCGGTGATGCACGCGCGCGGCAGGAGATCGGCGAGGCCGAGGCCATCGCCCGCGAGGCGCTGGCGCAGGTCCGAAGTGCGGTCACCGGTATCCGCGCCAGCGACCTGGCCGGCGAGCTGGCATCGGCGCGGCTGCTGCTGGAGTGCCAGCAGGTCCACCTTCAGTACGCACCACCACCGGCGATGCCGGTGGATGTCGAACGCGGGCTGGCACTGGTGCTGCGCGAGGCCGCGACCAATATCGTGCGCCATGCACAGGCGACGCAGGCACGGGTGGAGTTCATGCTGGAGGGAAGCATGCTGGCGATGCAGATCCGCGACGATGGTCGTGGCGGCGTGCAGGCCGAGGGC
The DNA here is from genome assembly GCF_003244875.1 of Stenotrophomonas sepilia. Lineage (GTDB taxonomy): Bacteria > Pseudomonadota > Gammaproteobacteria > Xanthomonadales > Xanthomonadaceae > Stenotrophomonas > Stenotrophomonas sepilia. The sequence continues at coordinate 10,468 of NZ_LXXZ01000025.1, read as the reverse complement.
AATGGGTTGTGCGGCATGCGCGAACGCGTGGCCGCCCTGGGTGGAAGCCTGCAGGTGCAGTCCGCAAAGGGCGAGGGCACGGTGTTGATCGTGCGCGTGCCACTGGCCGCTGCGACCACACCGCTGCCGCCAGGCGTGCCGCCGTCGCTGGTGCAGGACGGTGCCGCATGATCCGCATCCTGCTGGCCGAAGACCAGGCGATGGTACGCGGCGCACTGTCGGCGCTGCTGGGCCTGGAAGCGGATATCGAAGTGCTGGGCAGCGCCGCCGACGGCGAAACCGCGTGGCGCATGCTGCAGCAGCTGCAGCCGGACATCCTGGTGACCGACATCGAGATGCCGGGCCTGTCCGGGTTGGAGCTTGCACAGCGCATCGCGCGTCACGAGCTGCCGATCAAGGTGGTGATCGTGACCACCTTCGCCCGCGCAGGTTTCCTGCGCCGCGCGCTGGAAGCCGGCGTGCTGGGCTACCTGCTGAAGGACGCACCGGCTGAGAACCTGGCCGAGGCACTGCGCAAGGTCAAGCAGGGCATCCGTGCGATCGACCCGCAGCTGGCACTGGATGCGTGGTCGCAGGCCGACCCGCTGACCGACCGCGAGCGCCGCGTGCTGCGGCTGGCGGGCGAGGGCCGTACCGCCAGCGAGATCGCCGAGCAGTTGGGGCTGTCGCACGGCACGGTGCGCAACTATCTGTCCGAGTGCATCGGCAAGCTGGGCGTAGCCAATCGCATTGAGGCGTACCGGCTGGCGCGGCAGAAAGGGTGGCTGTAGGGGCGGCCTGCCTTTCCTGGTGATGTCGTTTCCGCGACCGCGGGTGGGTGTCACTTTCTTTGCTCGTGCACCACGCTGCAGGAGCAGCGTGGAACGGCGTAGCCGGCCCGTAGGGTGGCGCACATGGATGTGGGCCATCAAGAAAGTAACCAAAGAAACGCTCCGCCGGCCGCGAGCCGGCGTGCGTCGCACGCCGGTGCCCTGCGCTCCTCGGTCCGTCGAGGGACGGCGCGGGAACTCGCTGCGCTCAAACACCGGCGCCTCTTCGCCCTCGCCGGACCTGCGGTGCTCGGCTCGCTCAAGGCGGACTGGAAGGTCAAGATCAACGGCAACAGCAACCACGCATGGCGTGGATCTACTGGGTGCAGCTGTCGCTCTTGATGTTGGGTCCGCCTTGAGCGAGCCGAGCATCGCGGGGGAATCAGGGGCGAAGAGGCGCCGGTGTTTGAGCGTAGCGAGTTCGGCGCCGTCCCCTGATTCACCGAGAAGCACAGGGCACCGGTGCGCAGCACCGGCTCGCGCTCTGGCGGCGCGTTTCTTTTGGTTACTTTTCTTTTCGCGCGAAAAGAAAAGTGACACCCCCCCCGCGGTCGCGGAAACAATCCGCCGGGAACGCCCGGCGAATCCTTTCAATCCTTCCCGCGCGCCATCGCCTGGAACACCCCGTCCCGCCGCACCCACAGGTGGAACAACGCCGCACCCACATGCATCAGCACCGTGGCGAACAACACATAGGCCAGCAGGCTGTGCGCATTGCGCAGCGCGGCATACAGCGCCGGGGTGTGCGGAACGATCGATGGCAGGTGGAATCCACCCCACAGCACGATCGGGTATCCGCCGGCCGACAGCATCGCCCAGCCGATCAACGGCATCGCCAGCATCAGCGCGTACAGCACCCAGTGCGAGGCCTTGGCCGCTACCCCCTGCCAGACCGGCAGGTCGGCAGGCAGCGCCGGTGGGCGATGGCGCAGCCGGTTGTACAGGCGCAGCAGCGCCAGCAACAGGATCGCGATGCCCAGCGGGCGGTGCAGGTCGATCAGCGCGGGACGCAGGTGCAGCGAGGCGACCATGGTCACGCCGATGAACAGCATGGCGACGATCATCAGCGCCATGGACCAGTGCAGCACCCGCGCCAGCAGGTTGAAGTGGCCGTTGCCGGTGCTCATCGTGCGGCCTCCTTCGGTTGTTCGACATTGCCGGCGGCGCGCTCGCGTTCACGGCGGTTGAAGGACTGCGAGTACACCGCCGAGCGGGCCGCCAGGATCGGATCATTACTGCCGCGCACCCCACTGGGCAGGATCAGCGGATCGAAGTTGATCTGGCCGCAGGCGCCTTCTTCCTGCGACTGCATGCGGTCCAGGCTGAGTACGCCCGCCACTACCTGGTCACGCGACTCGGGCCACGGTACCGACGGATCATCGATGGCATCGCCGGGCTCGGCGGTGGTCACGACCAGGTTCCAGCGTACCGGGCCGCGGGCCAGGCGCTGCTGCAGTTCCTGGCTGAGGAAATCGACGCTGGCCTGCTTGCGCGCTTCCGCATCCATCTCCACCACCGGCGCCAGCGGCTGCCAGCGCCAGCGCACCGCACGCTTCTGGCCCTGCGCATTGGTGAACCAGAAACTGTTGACGCTGTTGAAAGTGGTGTCGGCCCAGCTGCTGGTCCATGGCGCTGTCTTCGCCCACTGCTGGAACGCCTGCGCACTGGGGTATTTCGCCAGCACTGCCGCCATCTTCTGCGGGTCCGGCTTGCCGGTGGCCGGGTCGGGAATCGAGGCGCGCGTCTGCTCGTAGAACGCCTCGGCCGTGGGTACCGCGAAGAACGGGAAGCTGTTCATCGCCATGCGCCATTCCTGGCCATCATCGCTGACCATCTGCACCGCCAGGCTGCGCACGCGTGCGGTGTTGTCGGCGCCGTAGGGGTCGCCGCCACCGATTGACAGGCGGCCCATCACCGGCACACGTGTCTGCGAGAACACCCGGGCACTGGACAGGGTAGGGGCCTGCGCGCTGGGTTCGAACCAGCCGCTTACGCAGATGCCCTTGCTGTGTGCACGGCGGAAGCCCGGATGGGCCGGGCCGGTGGCCTCGATGGTGTCGGTGAAGCGCTGCGCGGTGAGGCGGTCGCCCATCCAGCCGGCCAGCCAGGCGAAGGCCAGCGCCACGGTACCCAGGATGAGCGCGATCAGCGCGATCCAGAGCAGGGGGGAATGCTTGCGCGGTGCGCCCGGCGTCTGGCCGGCACGGGTGTAGCCGAAGAGCGACATGGTCGGAGTCCTGCCTTCACGGAGCGTGTGGGTGGTCGACCCACACATCCTCGCAGAACCCGGCCGAGGCCGAAATTCAATTTTTCGTCAGATTTGCCGGGGACAGCGTGCCGACCAAGGTCGGCACCCACCCGATCAGCTGTAACGCGCCTTCAGCATCGCCCAGGCCGAGCGCAGCGCCAGCGCTTCGCCACCGGCCGGACGGCCCGGGCGTTCGCCGTCGTTCCAGGCGTACACGTCCAGGTGCGCCCAGCGCTGGCCGTCTTCCAGGAAGCGCTCCAGGTACAGCGCGGCGGTCACCGAGCCGGCCATGCGCGAACCGGCATTGGCCAGGTCGGCAATGCCGCTGCTCAGATAGCGCAGGTAGGGGCGCCACAGCGGCATGCGCCAGACCGGGTCACGGGTTGCGTCGCCGGCCTGCAGCCACTGCTGCGCCACCGTGTCGTCGTTGCTGAAGAGCGCCGGCAGATCCGGACCCAGCGCGATGCGTGCGGCACCGGTAAGAGTGGCGAAATCCAGCACAAGGTCCGGCTTCTGCTCACCGGCGAAGGTCAGCGCGTCGCACAGGATCACGCGGCCTTCGGCATCGGTGTTGTCGATCTCCACGCTCAACCCCTTGCGGGTGGCGATCACTTCGCCGGGGCGGAACGCATCCGGACCGATCGCATTTTCCACCGCCGGCACCAGCAGCGTCAGCCGCACCGGCAGTCCGCGCGCCATCACCAGGCCGGCCAGGGCCAGCGCGTGCGCGGCGCCGCCCATGTCCTTCTTCATGTTGCGCATGCCGTCGGCCGGCTTGATGTCCAGGCCGCCGGTATCGAAGCACACGCCCTTGCCGACCAGCACCAGTGCCGGGTCGGTTTCCTTGCCCCAGCGCAGCACCACCAGGCGCGGCGCGCGGTGCGACGCGCGGCCCACGGCGTGGATGGCCGGGAAGTTCTGCTTCAGCAGTTCATCGCCGGTGATCGCCTCGACCTGCGCACCATGTGCATCGGCCAGTGCACGCGCGGCGTCTTCCAGCTGCTGCGGCCCCATGTCTTCGGTCGGGGTGTTGACCCAGTCGCGCACGCGCAGGCTGGCGGCGATCAGGTCGGCCACTTCGCCGGACGGTGCGGCCACCAGCTGCGCCGGGGCGCGGTTGCGCTTGCGGTAACGGTCGAAGCGGTAGCTGCCCAAGCCCCAGCCCAGCTGCAGCAGCGCCTGTTCGGCGGCAGGCAGTTCATTGGCCAGCTGCCAGACACTGCCTTCCGGCAGGGCGTGCGGCGCATGCGCATAGCTGTAGGCATCGGCGCGATCACCGACACCGATCACCGCGCCGGCCAGGCCCTCACTGCCGGGCAGCAGGGCCACGCTGTGCGCACCGGCAGTGAAACCCTGCGAGGCCAGCCAGGCCTGGGTCGCGGCCGGTTGGCCGTCCTTCCAAGCGGCGAACTGCTCGCGGTCCAGCACGTACAGCGGCAGCGCCGCGGTGGTGTCGGCGGTGAAACCAGTGATCTCGCTCATGCGTCAGGTACTCCGGGATGCGGCGGCGTCGAGGTTGGCGTCCAACCAGTCGGCCAGGCCGGTGAGGGTGTCAAACTGCAGGTCCGGCTGCAGTTTCGGATGGGTCCAGGTGGCTGCTTCGCGGTTGATCCAGCACCCGCGCAGGCCGGCGGCGATCGCCCCGGCCACGTCCATTTCGGCGTGGTCGCCGACATGTAGCACCTGTGCCGGCGCCACACCCAGGCGGGTGCAGGCGGCGTGGAAGATGCTTGCCTCCGGCTTGGCCGCGCCGTGTTCGCGCGCGCCCAGCTGGAAGGCGAAATGATGGGCCAGGCCGATCCGCTCCAGATCGGCGTTGCCGTTGCTCAGTGCTGCCACCGGCACCCGCGCGGCAATCCTCGCCAGCGCATCGATCGCATCGGGATAGCACTCGACCTGATTGCGCGCGGCGTAGAACGCTTCGTACGCCGGCTCCAGCAGATCGAGGCTGGCGCCACTGGCGTGCAGCGCTTCGTGCAGGGTCAACCGACGCAGCGCGCTCAGGTCGTGGTGGAGGTGCGGATGGGCGTGGTACAGGCGCTCGCGCAGTTCGCGCATCGCCGCCACCGGATACATCGCGGCGGTGGCGGGGCTGTGTTCACGCATCCACTCGTGCAGGACCAGGTCGATGCGGGCGCCAATCGGAGCGAACGGCCACAGCGTGTCGTCAAGGTCGAGAGTGATGGCTTGGACGGGGAAATTCACCCCTCCATTCTACGCCTGCCCGCGCGGGCTTTCATTCCAGCAGCCGTGCCCAGCCCTGCATGCCTTCCAGCCGTGCCAGCACCAGCTTGATGCAGACCAGCAGCGGCACCGCCAGCAGCAGGCCGATCATGCCCCAGGCCCAGCCGAACACCATCAGCGCCAGGATCAGCACCAGCGGCGACAGCTTCATGCGCCGGCCCAGCACGATCGGGGTCACCATCTGCCCTTCCAGAGTGTGCAGGGCCAGGTACGCGGCCGCCGGCAGCAGCGCCTGCAGCGGGTCGCGGAGTTCCACGAAGCCCATCAGCAGCATCAGTGCCACGCCGATCAGCGGACCGACGTACGGGGCAAAGTTCAGCAGCGCGGCCACCGTGCCCCACAGCAGCGCCTCCTGCAGGCCGATGCCGAGCAGCATCAGCACGCCGGCGAACACCAGCCCGACCAGGGTGTTGATCACGCTGATGGTCAGCACATAGCGCGAGACTTCGCGCTCGATCGACCGCAGGATGTCGGCGGTGAAGCGCTGCTGCTGGCGGCTCGGGAACAGCGCGATTGCCGCGCGCTGCAGGCTCTGCCCATAGATCATGAAGAACAGGGTCAGCAGCACCACGGCCAGCACCGAGGCGGCAAGCCGTGGCGCGCGGGTCAGCATGCGGTACGGGTCGTCGAGCTGGGTGCGGATCACCTGCACCTTGTGGTTGCTGTCACCACCGGCCACGCGGGCGAAGTTCTCCGCCGCCTGGTTGGCCTGCTGCACCGGCTTGGTCAGGTCCTGCACCTGGCGGGCGACCTTGCGCAGCTGCTGCGGGGCTTCCTGCGCCCATTCCATCGCCGGGCCGATCAATTGCACCGCCAGTGAACCGGTCACGCCCAGGCCGGCGCCGAGAATCAGCAGCGCGCCCAGCGCGCGCGGAATCCACAGTTTCTGCAGCAGGCGCAGGATCGGGTTGCCGACCAGTGCGAAGAACATCGCCAGCAGCACCGGCAGGATGATGTCCTGCGCCGCCCACAGCGTGTAGCCCACCGCCAGGGTCGCCAGCACCACCAGCGACATCGGCCCGCGTGGGCGAGACGGAGGCGGCAGCGGTGCCTCCGGGTCCTGTGGATCGGCTGGTGACGGGGACAGGGAGGACTCGCTCATCGACGCATCAGCCGGAAAGGGGAGCGCATTATCCGCCGGCCGCCATCGGCGCGGCGGATTCCATGGATCAACGTTCGGACAGTTCGGTGGCCGCCTCGGCCGGGCGCGGTTCGCGCAGGTCCGGTTCCGCCTCCGGCACAGCTCGCGCCGCCGCTGCGGGCCGCGCTTCAGCGGCGGAGGCCGCTGCGTGTGCCTGTTCGCTGGCATCGCCGGCTTCTTCGGCCGCATCGTCGGCGGTGGCCGCCGCCTGCGCCGCCATCGCCGTGGCGAACGCTGCCTGCGCACTGGCGAACAGGTTCGAGACCGAACCCACCATCTGCAGCCAGCGCGCACCGTTGACCTTGCCCGGCATTTCCAGCTTGCCGGCAATGAAGCCACCGGCCAGGCCCACTACCACGATGCGTAGTGGCGACCAGCCCTGGCGCCAGACCTGGCTGAGCGTGGACCAGTGGTCCTGGGTCTCGACCAGGCGTACGGTCACCACCTGTTCGCAGCGCTTCACCCGCCGCTGCAGCGCACCGAACTTCATGGCTTGCCCTCTGGCAGCTGCACATCGGCATCGGGGTCGTCTTCGCTGGGCTCGTCGAACAGGCCCAGGCGGGACAGCTGGCGCCGGGTGGCGTGCATGCCGGTGTGGTGGAAGAAGTAGGACACCCGCCAGATCGCATAACCGGTGACGGCCAGGCTCAGCAGCGAGGTGATCAGCAGGGCCTGCAGCCAGCTCAGGCCCCAGCTCTGCAGCAGGGCGATGAGGGTGGCGGCCATCAGCAGCCAGGCCGACGCTCCGAATACGATCGCTACGCCGGCCCAGGCCAGCGCGCGGCCGAAGGCACTGCGTGCCAGCGCGAAGTCGGCCGAGGCCAACCGGCGCAGCGAACGCAGCGAGTGCTTGGCCGAGTCGGCAGCGGCACGACCGGCCGCGCCGACCTGGCGGATGCTCTCATCCAGCGGCGGGGTAGCCGCCGGATCAGGGGCTTGCGCGTTGTCTTCGCTCACGCCGCGGCTTACTTGTCGCTGCTGCCGCGGGCCAGCTTGGCGATGATCCAGCCGGCAGCGAAGGCCACGCCGAACGAGGCCAGCGGACGTTCGCGGATCAGCTCGGCGGCGCTGTCGATCAGGTCCTTGCCCTTGTCCATCAGCGCATCGACCTGCTCCTTGGCGGCGGCACCACCAAACTCGGCAGCGGCCAGGCCGGACAGCGCGCTGTCGGACAGTTCAGCCTTGACGTTGGCCTTGCCGATCCGCAGTTCGTCGGTGGCCGCACCGGTGGCGCCCTTGATCGCACCGCCGGCGGCGCTGGCGGCCTGCTTCAGGTGGGAACCGGCTTCACCCAGGTGTTCCTTCAGGTTCTCGGTATTGGTGGGGCTCATCGAATCACTCCTGTTGCGATGGGGGAACGGGCGTCGGCGGTGCCGACCTGGACTGACAGCAATAGCATTGCCGGGGTATAGGGGGTGTTACGGCAGGGCGATCAGCGCATCACGAGCTGGCCCTGCTGCTGGCCATTGTTGCGCAGCACGCGCACCACCAGGGTCGGCGGGCGCTGCTGGAAATTGGCACGCCAGCTGGCCAGGTCGGCGAATTCGCCCACGGTGGCGTCGGTGATGATGTCGCCCTGCTGCAGGCCGTTGCTGGCGGCGCGGCTGCCGCGCTTGACCTCGCTGACCAGCACGCCGCCGACGCCAGACTGCCGCAGTGACTCGGGCAGGTCGACGAAGGTCGCACCGGTCAGGCGCGGGTCCAGGCTCTCACCGGTGACCGCGCGCGCCTGTTCCTTCAGCGTCGCCTTGATCTGCAGTGGCTTGCCTTCACGGCGTACGTCCAGCGTCATCGCGCTGCCGACGGCCGCCAGGCCTTCCACGTTGTGCAGGGCCTCGGCGCTGTCCACGCGCTGGCCGTTGGCCGACACCACCACGTCGCCCGGCTTCAGCCCGGCTGCGGCAGCGGCCGAACCGGCCAGCACGCGGGTGATCAGCGCACCGCGGGTTTCGCCCAGGCCCAGGCCCTGCGCGATCTGCGCGGTCAGGTTCTGGCTTTCCACGCCCAGCGTGCCGCGCACCACAACGCCGTGCTTGACCAGCTGGTCGACCACGCTGCGCGCCAGGTTGGAAGGAATCGCCAGGCCCAGGCCGATGTTGCCGGCCATGCTGCCCTGCGGGTTGAAGCTGGCGGTATTGATGCCGACCAGCTGGCCCTGCAGGTCGACCAGCGCGCCACCGGAGTTGCCCGGATTGATCGACGCATCGGTCTGGATGAAGTTCTGGTAGCCCAGCCCGCGGATGCCGCTGCGGCCCACCGCCGAGACGATGCCGGACGTGACCGTCTGGCTGAAGCCGAATGGGTTGCCGATGGCCACCACGAAGTCGCCTACGCGCAGCTGGTCGCTGTTGCCGAGCTTGATGTCGGTCAGGTTCTGCGCCGGAATGCGGATCAGCGCGATGTCGGTATCGCGGTCCGAACCGAGGAACTCGGCCTTGACCGTGCGCCCGTCCGCCAGTGTCACCTGGACGTCATCGGCGTTGTCGATGACATGGTGGTTGGTCAGCACCAGCCCCTCCTTGGCGTCGATGATCACGCCCGAGCCCAGCGATTCGTTGATGCGTTCCTGTGGGGTATCCGGGAACAGGCGGCGGAAGAACGGGTCGTTGAAGAAGGGATTGCGTACGCGAATCACCTGCTTGGTGTTGACGCTGACCACCGCCGGCATCGCCTTCTCCAGCATCGGTGCCAGCGACGGTACCGCCTGTCCGGCCACCGAGGCCGGCAACGCTGCAGTGGTCGGCAGGACCGCCGGCAGCGGCGCGGCGTCGGCACGGTTGTCCAGGTGGGCATTGATGCCGGTGGCAACGAAGCCACCGAAGGCGGCGGCGATTGCGAGCGTGAGCAGGGTAGGAAGCGGTCGCATGGGAGTCGGTTCGCTGGCGTGGGTGGGGGCGGTACGGCCCTACGGTAGAACAAGCTGAATGAGTGTGTCGCGATCTGGATAAATGCGCCATGAAAACGGGTGCCTCGAAGGGGGGAGCGCGGGGGCCAGAACGCGCTTGTGGCGACACCCGGGCAGGTGATGGGTGCGCCATTCAAGGCCAACGCGCGCCGCACTGGCACAGGCGGATACGTGCGCAGTTCCGCGCAGGCGGGTGCCGCAATGCGCCACGACGGATGCCGGACGCTGCCTCCGTGCACGTGCGCGCGGCGACGGCCAGACAATGCTGGGTTCGCTTAGCGCAGCACTGAAAAAAAGGGGTTTGCTGCGAACCGCAGGTGGCAACAGGGGCTGCTGCGTACACCATCGGCGTCGCAACAGATGCGATTGCCGGCACATGCCCCGTTCCACGATCGTCAATGTCGGTATAGCATCGCCCCGTTTTGATACTTAAGGCCCGCAGGAGGGCAACATGAGCAACGGTAATGGTGTGTCGGTCGTGACCGACGCTGTCGAGAACGTGAAAGAAGCCGCCACCAACGTCGGCGAGACCATCGCCCACGCCGCCGAAGACGCAGTGAAGTCGGTCAAGAAGACCGTCAAGCGCGCCAGCAAGGCTGCCGGTACCCGCGTTGCCAAGGCCAAGAAGGCCGTGGCCAAGGTCGAGAAGACCGTTGCCAAGAAGGCCGAGAAGGCTGCCAAGTCGGTCGGCAAGACGGTTGCCAACGCCAGGAAGAAGCTGGAAGCGGCCAAGAAGAACGCCAAGGCCGAAGCTGCTGCCCTGAAGAAGGAAGTGGCGAAGAAGAAGGCGGCTGCGGGCAAGGCCGTGACCAAGAAGGCCGCCGCTGCCAAGAAGACCACCAAGGCCACCACCAAGGCTGCCGGCAAGAAGGTCGCCACCGTGAAGAAGGCCGCCACCAAGAAGGCTGCTGTCGCGAAGAAGACCGTTGCCAAGAAGACTGCGGCCGCCAAGAAGGCGGTTGGCAAGAAGGTCGCCACCGCCAAGAAGGCTGTGGCCAAGAAGACCGTCGCCGCCAAGAAGGCCGTGGCTGCGAAGAAGGTTGTCGGCAAGAAGGTTGCCGCCACCAGGAAGGTCGCCACCAAGAAGACTGCCGCCGCCAAGAAGGTTGTCGGCAAGAAGG
>NZ_LXXZ01000024.1 GCF_003244875.1 Stenotrophomonas sepilia | reverse complement strand
GATCTGACCCCATCAACATGTCCAACAGACCGCAGGAAACTGTCGAAGGCGGGGTGGGTCCGGTTGCGGGGGGCGCTGCAAGTACGTCCATGTAAGCTCGGTCGCCGCATCCATGCGGCCTCACCCCCCCCGCAACCGGACCCACCGCGCCGACGCGCAGGAAACCAGCTTCTGCTGTTGCTTCGGCTCCTGCCGTGGCCGTGGCCTCTGCGGGTGCAGGGCGCAGCCCTGCCGAGCAACCCTATACTTGCCGGCGTGACTGCCTTCCCTGCCCTCGTTCCGCTGGATGCGCCACTGCTGGTGGGCTACAGCGGTGGTGTCGACTCGACCGTGCTGCTGCACTGGCTGTGGCGCTGCGCACAGGCCTCCGGCACGGCGCTGCGTGCGGTGCACGTACACCATGGCCTGCAGGCCGATGCGGACGGCTGGGTGCTGCATTGCCAGCAGCAATGCGCGGCACTGGGCATTGAACTGGCCGTGCATCACGTGCAGATCGACAATCGCGCGGGCCTCGGCCTTGAAGGCGCGGCGCGGCAGGCGCGACGCGCCGCCTTCGCGGCCGAACTGCGCGACGGCGAAACGCTGGCACTGGCGCAGCACCAGGACGATCAGGCCGAGACCTTCCTGCTGCGTGCCCTGCGCGGTTCCGGTATTGACGGCCTGGCGGCGATGTCCGCACACAGCCACATTGGCGGGCATCCGTTATGGCGCCCCCTGCTGCCGGCAACGCGCAACGCGCTGCTCGACTACGCGCGCCAGCACGCGCTGCGCTGGATCGAAGACCCCAGCAATGGCCACGACCACGCCGATCGCAACTTCCTGCGCCTGCAGGTGCTGCCGTTGCTGCGCCAGCGCTGGCCGCATGCGGCTGCGGCATTGGCGGGCAGCGCAATGCACTGCGGGCAGACCCGTGCTCTGCTGGACGAGGAAGACGCCGAGCTGATCGCCCACCTGGAAGTGGCACCACGCGTGCTTTCGCTGCAACTGCTGCGCCAGGTGTCACCGGGGCGTGCCGCGCGCGTGCTGCGCGCCTGGGTGATCGGCCACGGTGCCGCCCCACTGCCGGCCACGGTACTGCAGCAGGGTCTGCACGAACTGCTGCCGGCCGGCAACGATCGCCACGCGCGGGTGCGCTGGCACGAGCATGCCATCCAGCAATGGCGCGATCACGCCTATCTGCTGCCCGCACAGCTGCCATCGCTGCCCCGCGGGTGGCAGGCCGAATGGGATGGGCGTGCCCCCCTGCCGCTGCCCGATGGTGGTCAACTGCGCCTGCGGGGCGCCGCGGCCTTCGAACGCCCGCTTCAGGTCCGTGCGCGCGTGGGCGGCGAGCGCATCGTGCTGCCCGGTCGCCCGCATTCGCATGCTCTGAAGGACTGCCTGCAACGCGAGCACCTGGCCCCCTGGCGGCGCGCCCAGCTGCCGCTGATCTTCGATGGGCCACAGTTGCTCGCTGCCGCCGACGTGGTCATTGCGGCCCCTCTGCAAGCCTGGTTGCAGGCCCAGGATGCTCAGCTGCAGTGGCGTCCCGGCGGCTGGTGAATTGACCCCCGCGCGCAGCCCGTCCACACTTGCCGCATGGCCAAGAAGTCCCCCGAAAACGTCTCCCCGGTCGCCCAGTTCGAGCAGTCGCTCGAATCGCTGGAACAGCTGGTGGAGCAGATGGAAACCGGCGAGCTGAGCTTGGAAGCCTCGCTCAGTGCTTACGAACGCGGCGTCGGTCTGTACCGCCAGTGCCAGCAGGCGCTGGAACAGGCCGAACTGCGCGTGCGCCTGCTCAGCGATCCGGCGCAGCCGGAAACATCCGAGCCTTTCGATCCGCCCAGCCATGACGGCTGAGGTTCTGTTCGCGCGCTGGCGCGACCGTATCGAAAGCCAGCTCGACGCCGCCCTGCCCTCGCCCGCCGAAGCACCGCAGCGCCTGCACCAGGCCATGCGCTATTCGGTGCTGGGCGGTGGCAAACGCATGCGACCGCTGCTTGTGTACGCCAGTGGCCATCTGTTTGGCGCGCAGCCTGAACACCTTGACGCAGCGGCGATGGCCGTCGAGCTCATCCACGCCTATTCGCTGGTGCACGACGACCTGCCGGCGATGGACGATGACGCGCTGCGACGCGGCAAGCCGACCACCCACATCGCCTTCGACGAAGCCACTGCGATCCTGGCCGGTGACGCCCTGCAGACCCGCGCCTTCGGTCTGCTGGCCGATGCGCCGCTGCCGGCCACGCTGCGCGTGGCCTGCCTGCAGACCCTGGCCCACGCCTCCGGCGCTTCCGGCATGTGCGGTGGCCAGGCGCTGGACATCGACGCCACCGGCCAGCAGCAGACGCTGGCGGCACTGACCCGCATGCATGCGCTGAAGACCGGCGCGCTGATCCGCGCGGCAGTGCGCCTGGGCGCGCTGTGCGGCCAGGCCCACGAACCACAGCTGGCCCAGCTGGACGGCTTCGCCGACGCGCTCGGCCTGGCCTTCCAGGTCCGCGATGACATCCTCGATGTCGAAGCCAGTTCCGAACAGCTGGGCAAGACCGCCGGCAAGGACCAGGCGCAGGACAAGAGCACCTTCCCCGCGCTGCTCGGCATGGACGGTGCGAAGGCGCAGCTGCGCGAACTGGCCGCACGCATGCAGGCCACGCTGGCCGACTATGGCGAAGAAGCCGATGCGCTGCGCGCGCTGGCAACACTGGCGGTGGAACGCGATCACTGATCGCTGGCGTGACGTTGGCGCCAAACAGGAACGCCCGGCAATGCCGGGCGTTCCTGTTTGCGCACGCAGACGGTATTACTTGACCAGGCGCAGCGCGAACGGGTAGCGGTAGGCTTCGCCGTTGTTGGCCTTCACAGCGGCGATGATGCAGAACACCAGGTTCAGGATGCCGACGATCGGCGCCAGGATGCCGCCGATGATCACGATGGTCAGCACGATGCAGATCAGCATCGCAATGGTGATGGTGATCTGGAAGTTCAGCGCTTCCTTGGCCTGGTCTGTCACGAAGGACTTGCTGGCGTCATCCTTGTTGATCAGCCAGATGATCAGCGGGCCGATGAACCAGGTGAAGATGCCCAGCAGGTGCGCGGCCAGCGCCATCGTGCGCTGGTCGGCCGGGGCATTGGTGGTTGCCGGCGGCGGCGGGACGTTATCGAATTCACTCACGACAAAACTCCTTTTCATTGGGTGGTCTTGACCCACCAGCACCAAGCTGGATGCGTCAGGCGGGCATAGCTTACGCCATCGATGCCATCAATCATTACCGGCAATGGTCATCCGCCCCAGCAGGATCGAGCCGGTCCGGATGTGCGAGCGCGGGTCGACGTCGCTGCCGACCGCCTCGATGCTGCTGAACATCTCGCGCAGGTTGCCGGCGATGGTGATGCCGTCCACCGGGTACTGGATCTCGCCGTTCTCGACACGGAAGCCGCCGGCGCCGCGCGAATAGTCGCCGGTCACCCCGTTCACACCCTGCCCCATCAGCTCGGTCACCAGCAGGCCGTCACCCATCTGCCGGGCGATCTCTTCGAGCGAGCCGGCATTGGCCGCCAGCTGCAGGTTGTGCACGCCGCCAGCATTGGCGGTGGTCTGCAGGCCCAGCTTGCGCGCCGAATAGCTGCCCAGCACATAGCGCTGCAGCACGCCGTCACGGACCAGCGCCGAAGCACGGGTGGCCACGCCGTCGCCGTCGAAGGCGGCTGAGCGCAGGCCGCGGCGCAGGTGCGGCAGTTCGTCAATCTGCATCCACTCCGGGAACAGGCGCTGGCCGACGCTGTCCAGCAGGAAACTGGCCTGGCGGTACAAGGCGCCGCCGGACACTGCCGACAGCAGGTGGCCAACCAGGCTGCGCGCTACTTCCGGGGCGAACAGCACCGGCATGCTGCCAGTGGCCAACGAACGCGGCTGCAGGCGGGCGATGGTGCGCTCGGCGGCGCGACGGCCGACCAGGCCCACGTCTTCCAGGTCCCCCTGCGCCAGCGCGCTGGTGTACCAGCCATCGCGCTGCATGCCGTCGCCCCGCCCGGCGATCAGCGCGCAACCGATCGAATGGTGGGTGCCGCGCTCACGGCCGAAGAAGCCATGCGAATTGGCGTACACCGACAGGCTCTGCATGCTCGACACGGAAGCGCCATCGGAATTGCGGATCTGCGCATCGGCCTCGCGGCCAGCGGCCTCGCAGGCCAGCGCCAGGTCCACCGCCTCATCGGCCTGCAGCGCCCACGGGTGCCAGCCATCCAGGTCCGGGAAGTCGGTGGCCATCAGTGCGGCCTCGGCCAGGCCGGCGGCCGGGTCATCCTCGGTATGCCGTGCGATCGCGCAGGCCTGCTCGACCGTAGCGGCCAGGCTGGCCTCGTTCAGGTCGCCAGTGCTGGCACTGCCCTTGCGCTGCCCGAAATAGACGGTCACGGCGATGCCACGGTCACGGGTGGACTGCACGGTCTCGACCTCGCCGAGGCGGACATTGACCTCCAGGCCGCGGTCCTCGCTGCAGCTGACCTCGGCCTGGCTGGCGCCCAGCGCGCGGGCGCGGTCGAGCAGCTGCTGGGAGAGGTCGGCCAGCCGTTCCAGCCGGGCCAGGCTGTCGTCGCCGACGGCCACTTCAGGGGCGATCACGTTCAATGCTTTATCCTGTACGGGTTGGGCCCGGCATCACGCCGGGCGACTTTTTTTGAAATCAGGTAGGGACGATGCGCGGACGCGACGAAGAAACCGGTGAATTCCACGACAAGAGCCGCAGCCAGAACCGGCGCGATGCACTCGACGTGCTGGCCCTGGGTGAGAAGCTGGTGTCGCTGACCCCGGCCCAGCTGGCGCGCCTGCCGATTCCGGAAGACCTGCTGCCGCACATCGCCGAGTGCAAGCGCATCACCGCCCACATCGCCCACAAGCGCCAACTGGCGTTCCTGGCCAAGCACATGCGCCGCGAAGAAGAGGCCACGCTGGATGCGATCCGCGATGCGCTCGACGCCAACAGCGAAACCGGCCGCCGCGAAGTGGCGATGATGCACCGTGTGGAAGACTGGCGCGACCGCCTGCTGGCCGAGGGAGACAAGGCGCTGGCCGCTCTGCTCGATGACTATCCGCAGGCCGACCGCCAGCAGCTGCGCACGCTGGTACGCAACGCGCAGGCCGAGAAGGCCAGGAACAAGCCGCCGCGCGCTTACCGCGAGATCTTCCAGGTGCTGCGCGGCCTGATGCTGCCAGCCGCGCTGGGCCTGAAGGCCGGCGCCGAAGACGCCGACCACATCGGGACCGGCGAGGCCGACGAGGACTGAGTCCCCGTCGGCCCGGGCGGTTGCTGTGGCCATCGCCACGCTCAGGCCTGGGTACCGCCGACGGTGATGCCCTCGATCAACAGCGAGGGCTGGCCGACACCCACGGGCACACTCTGCCCGTCCTTGCCGCAGATGCCCACGCCCTCGTCCAGGGCCAGGTCATTGCCGACCATGCGCACCTTCTGCATGGTTTCCGGGCCGTTGCCGATCAGGGTCGCGCCCTTCACCGGCGTGGTGATGCGGCCGTCCTCGATCAGGTAGGCCTCGGTGGCCGAGAACACGTACTTGCCATTGGTGATGTCGACCTGGCCACCGCCGAAGTTGACCGCGTACAGGCCCTTCTTCACCGAACGGATCATCTCCTGCGGGTCGTGCTCGCCGGCGCGCATGTAGGTGTTGGTCATGCGTGGCATGGTCAGGTGCGCGAACGATTCACGGCGCCCGTTGCCGGTCGGGGCCATGCCCATCAGCCGCGCATTGAGGCTGTCCTGCATGTAGCCGACCAGGATGCCGTCCTCGATCAGCGGGGTGCACTGGCTGGGGTGGCCTTCGTCGTCGATGTTCAACGAACCGCGGCGGCCGTCGAGGGTGCCGTCGTCGACGATGGTCACCCCCGGTGCCGCCACACGCTCGCCGATGCGGCCGGCGTAGACGCTGGTGCCCTTGCGGTTGAAGTCGCCTTCCAGGCCGTGGCCGACCGCTTCGTGCAGCAGCACGCCCGGCCAACCCGGGCCGAGCACCACCGGCATCATGCCGGCCGGCGCCGGCACCGCTTCCAGGTTCACCAGCGCCTGGCGCAGCGCTTCCTGGGCGAGGGCTTCGGGGCGGCCGCTGGCAAACAGGTCTTCGTAGCCATAGCGGCCACCGCCCCCGGCATAGCCGGACTCGCGACGGCCGTTGTGCTCGACGATCACCTGCACATTCAGGCGTACCAGCGGACGCACATCGGCCGCCAGCACACCGTCGCTGCGGGCGATCAGCACCGTATCGACGCCGCCGGACAGGCTCACCATCACCTGCTTCACGCGCGGGTCGGCGGCACGCAGGTAACCATCCAGGCGCTTGAGCACCTCGACCTTGGCTTCGTTGCCGATACCATCGATCGGGTCCAGCGCCGGGTACAGTGCACGCGCATTGCCGCGCAGCAGCGATCGCCCGGACTGCGCACCGCCCTCACGCGAGATCGCGCGCGCCGACTGCGCCGCCGCCAGCAGCGCGTCGGCATGGATGTCATCGGAGTACGCAAATCCGGTCTTCTCGCCGGAAATCGCACGTACGCCCACGCCCTGCTCGATGGAATGGGCACCGTCCTTGACGATGCCGTCTTCCACGCTCCAGCTCTCGCGGCGGGCGTGCTGGAAATAAAGGTCACCGAAGTCGACACCGGGGCCGAGCAACTGGCCGAAGGTGCGCTCCAGGCCAGCGGTATCCAGGCCGCCGGGGCGCAGCAGGCGGTCTTGGGCAAGCGTCAGGGCGATATCAGTCATGGTCTCGATCTGGGGGTGCGGGGGCGCTCAGGCAAGCCCCGTGAACAGGGAACCGCGCTCAGCGCGAGCGCGGCAGGTCGGTGACGGTCGGCGGAATGGCCGGTGCAGACGCCGGCTCGGGCGGTGATGGGGTCTTGTCGCGGCTGCGCTCGATCACTTCCACCTTAGGTTCCTTCCATGGACCGGTCACCTTGTAGGTTCGGGCGCCAATCTCGCCCAGCGGCTTGGACAATACCGCATTGGTGGCCGCGCCCAGCGCGGCCCCCACCGGGCCGCCGGCCACCGCACCGACCACGGTCAGCAGGTTGCCCGCGCGCGGGTTGACGTCGATGGTCTGGTCGAACCGCTGGTTGCGCAGGTCGGCCTGGCCACGGATGGTGATGTTGGCCGCCGGGCCTTCGATCAGCACCTTGTCGGTGCGCGCCATGCCCTGGCCGAACTGCATGCTGCCGTCGATCTGGTTGAACGCGAAGCCCTTGGAGAAGAAGTCGCGGAAGTCGAACATCAGGCGCCGCGGCAGCTGCGCGACGCTGAGCAGGCCCAGCACGCGGCCGGCGCCTGGCTCCAGCTCCAGCAGCTGGCCATTGCGCGCGTGCAGGTCGAGGCTGCCCTGCAGATTGCCCAGCTGGAAGTCCGACGGGCCTCCGCTCCACGAGGCCTGCAACTGCGCCTGGCCGGAACCGCCGCGCAACTGGCCACCGTAATCAAGATTCTGCATCAACCCACCCAGATCCTCACTGCGCACCTGTGCGGTCAACTCGGTACGGGCACCGCCGGTCCGGCCCAGCCAGCGACCGCTGATGTCGATCTCCTGGTCCGGCGCACGGAAACGCAGCTCATCCACGTTCAGGCCGTTGGCCAGCGGCCGCGTGCGCAGCACCGCCTGGCCCAGCACCACCTTGCCGAACTTCAGGTCGGCAATGTCCAGCGCGAACGGCGGCAGCTTGGCCGGGTCCATGTCGTTGGCACCGGCCTGTACCCGCGCCGGTGCAGCCGGCGCACCCGGTGCCGCCGGCAGTGACTGCCAGTGCACGCGGTCAAGCTGGCCACTGATCGTGCCACCGTCCGCATTGGGGACGGTCAGGCGTCCGGCCAGCGACGGGCCGTCCAGGCGCACATCCAGTGCCTGTGGACCCGGGTGCAGCTGCAGCCGGGTCTGCTCGAACACGCCGCCGATCAGCTTCAACTGGCCGACCTGGACGTCCACCGCTCGCAGCGGCATCGCATCGTCGTCACCGCCGCCCCGCGCCAGGCCGATCCACTCCAGCGCATCCAGGGTCGCGCTGCGGCCATTGACCGTCAGCCCGCTCGGCGGCGGCTCACGATCAACATGATCACTGCCCAACGTGACCTGCACGCCGGTCTGGTTGTTGTGGCTGCGTGCGGCCAGGGCCAGGCGCTGGCCGAAGGCCACATCGATGCGGCCGGCGCCCATCGGCAACTGCGCGGCCACCGTGGTCGCCAGCGCTTCGGCGGCCGGCTTGTCCAGCGGTGCCGGCAGGTCCAGCCGCGTGCCGACCAGATCCGAACTCAACCGCAGTTCACTCGGCGGCGCGGGCGCCCCCGGGGCCACCTTGGGCAGGTTGACCGCGATGGTCCACGCTGAAGTGCCGGTGATGTAGGGCTTGAGCCAGGCCATTTCCGGTGCGCGGTCGATCAGTACGCCCGCATCAAGATGCGCCGTCAGCTTCGATTCGAAGGCCTGCGTGCTGTCGTGCACGTAGCCGCCAGCGCGCAGGCTCAGGCGGCCATCCTGGCCGAGGTGGCGCACCGCCAGTTCGTCGGCGCCGAAGCCGCCATTGCTGTAGCGCGCCTGCCCTCGCATGTTGTCGAAGGCCAGCTGGAAGCGCTTGTCGACCAGCTTCACGCCGGTCAAGTCGACCGTCCCCTGCAGATGACCACCGCCTTCATCGTGGTGCAGCGGCTGCAGCAGATCGAAAGTCACATGTGCCGGACCACTGGCGACCAGGTTGTCCAGGGTATCGCCATAGTCCTTGTGCAACGGGCTCTGGCGCAGCATCGCCAGCAGCTTGCCGGCCTCGCTCGGCGCGTCGGCGCGCACGTACAGCGGCTGGTGGCCGAAGTCCGGAATGCCGGCTTCGAATTTCTGCACCGCCACGCCCGCCAGGTCGCCACGTCCACGCATCTCGAAGCCGGGGCCGATGAAGGCGATATCGGCATCGACCTGGCGCATCAGCGGCCAATCGTGCTGGAAGCGGATGTCGCCATTGCTGATGTGGCCGGTGGCCTCGAAGCGGCCATCGTTGTTGTCGAACGGCCAGTCGTCCAGGTCACCGGTGACCAGGCCGACACCACCACGCACCTGGCCGCCGGCCAGTGCCATGTCCAGCCAGTCGGTGGCGCCCTTGCTCATCTTGGAGTGGATCCAGAAGCGCTTGGCTGCCGTCATCGGCACGTCGTCCAGCTTGGCGGCCAGCTGCAGCCACGGCCGCGTGCCGTCGCCCTGGAACCAGACGCCGCCGCGCACGTCGGCCGCGTAGTCGGTGCCCTCCACGCGCATCGCCGGCGTTCCGATCCGCCAACCGCCGCCCTCGTCGCGCCACCCCACGATCTGTCCGGCCAGATGCAGGTCATGCCGCACGCCAAAGCCGGTCGGCCAATCGAACTGCAGCTGCCGTTGCGGCTGCAGCTGCAGGCTGAAGCCATCGGCATCGCCTTCGAAACGCCCCCCGAGGCCGCGCAGGCCCGGAGAATTGCCGACGCTGGCAAAGCCCAGTGACTGCAGTTCGCCCTGTGCCCGCAACGGGCCATCACGCTCGCCGGCCAACTGCAATCGGCGCATCTCCAACTGCGGCCTGGACAGGAACAGCCAGCGCCGCAGACCCGGTTCAAGGAGATTGCTCAGGGCCAGCCCTCGCAGCGCGGTGCCGGCCTGCACCGCACCGGCGTTCACCCGCAGCTGCTTGCCGATCTGCAGCTGCAGGCCATCGAGCTGCTGTGCGCCATCTTCGGTCTTCAGGCGCAGGCGCGGCACCTGCAACGCCCAGCCATCGGCCTGGCGCTGCCAGCGCAGGCGGGCCTGCAGCCGCTGCAGCTGCAGCTGCGGCGCTGCCACGCCGGGCAGCGGTGCACCGTCGACGCGCACGTCCCGCAGGTCCGAATCGGTGGTCAGCGCGACCGGCGCGAAATCACGCAGGGTCAGCCACAGGTTCAGCTCGCCCTTGCCCTCGCGGAGGCGCACGCCGCCGGCCGCCAGCAAGGGCGACCAGGCATGGAAATCGACCGGGTCGGCGCCGAGCCAGGCCTGGCCGTTGCCGCGCGCACGGTCCACGTCCAGTACCGCCGTCAGCGGCAGCGCTTGCGCATCGGCCCAGGCGCGTACACCCACGCGCAGGCGATCACCATTGACCCGCATGCGCAGGTCGATGCGCGGCAGCGTGGTGTCGATGCCGATCCCCGGCGCGTGCACGCCCAGGCGGCCGCCGATCACCTGCAGCTCGCCGAGCCGGCGCAACGCATCCAGCGGATCCCCCCCGTTGTCGGATTGCGGCAGCCCGCGCACCGACCAGCGTCCGTCGTCGCCCTGCTGCAGGTCCAGGGCCAGGCCACGCAGGCGCAGTTCGGTCAACGAGCGCCCGGGCAGCAGCCCGCTGTACATCGATACCAGCACCTCGGCCTCACCGATCGCCAGGCCCTGCCCGGCACCGATGCGCAGGCCCTTCAGCTGCAGCAGCGGGCCACGACGGGTCCAGGTCGTCTGCAGCTGGTCAAAACGCACCGGCTGGCCAGCCCGCTCGCTCAGCCAGGCGGCGATCCTGTCGGGATGACGCTCGGCCAGCGGTAGCAGTTGGCTGAAGGTGCCCACCAGCAGTGCAAGCCCGACCAGGCCCACCGCACAGGCGGCAATGAAATGACGGCGGATCCTTCGCAGTCGCAGGCGCGGCGGCGCGCTCATCGGCCACCGCCGGCCCGCAGCCGGCGAGGATCAGAGCAGAACAACATCGAATTGCTCCTGCAGGTACTGCTCGTCCGCCTGGAAGCGGATGCTCTTGCCGAGAAATTCCTCCAGCTCAGCCACCGCCGAGGACTCCTCGTCGGTGATGCGCGCGACCACCTTGGTCGACGCGATGACCAGCAGCCGCGCGGCATCGAACTGGCGCACGGCGCGGGTAATCTCGCGGAAGATCTCGTAGGTCACCGTCTCGGTGGTCTTGATGCTGCCGCGGCCGCTGCACTGCGGGCAGGTTTCCGACAGCTGGCGCTCCAGGCTTTCGACCGTGCGCTTGCGGGTCATTTCCACAAGGCCCAGCGGCGAGAAGTCGTACACCGTGGTCTTGGCATGGTCGCGGGCCAGCGCCTTTTCCAGCGTGCGCAGCACCTGGCGGCGATGCTCTGCATCATCCATATCGATGAAGTCGATGATGATGATGCCGCCCAGGTTGCGCAGCCGCAGCTGACGCGCCACTGCCTGCGCCGCTTCCAGGTTGGTGCGGAACACCGTCTCTTCCAGGTTGCGCTGGCCGAGGAACGAACCGGTATTGACGTCGATGGTGGTCATCGCCTCGGTCTGGTCGATCACCAGGTAGCCACCGGATTTCAACGGCACCTGCTTGTCCAGCGCGCGGCCGATCTCGTCTTCCACGCCGAACATGTCGAAGATCGGGCGGTCGCCGGAATACAGCTCCAGCTTTTCGGCCAGCACCGGCATGTACTTGGCGACGAAGGCCTGCAACTGGCCGAACGTCTCCTTCGAGTCCACCTTCACCTTGTCCACGTCCTTGCGGATCAGGTCGCGCACGGACCGCAGCGGCAGGCTCAGGTCTTCATAGATGATGCTGCACGACGGCGCCTCGCGGCCGCGGCGCTCGACCACGTTCCACACGCGCGACAGGTAGGCGATGTCCTCGGCGATGGCCTCGGCCGGCTGCCCTTCGGCGTTGGTCCGCACGATGTAGCCGTAGCCACCGTGCTGCGCCGACAGTTCGGTCACCAGCGCCTTCAGGCGGGCGCGCTCGGTTTCGTCTTCGATGCGCGCCGACACGCCCACCACCTTGGACTGCGGCAGCAGCACCATGTAGCGCGAGGGAATGCTGATCT
This sequence comes from Stenotrophomonas sepilia, assembly GCF_003244875.1. Taxonomy (GTDB): domain Bacteria; phylum Pseudomonadota; class Gammaproteobacteria; order Xanthomonadales; family Xanthomonadaceae; genus Stenotrophomonas; species Stenotrophomonas sepilia. Next base: position 44,255 of record NZ_LXXZ01000024.1, on the reverse strand, counting down.
GCGTGGTCAGGCGCGCGCCCTTGGTGCCGATCGGGTCCTTCACCACCTGCACCACGATGTCCTGGCCGTCACGCAGCAGCTCGACGATCGGCACGCTGGCCGGCGGCGGCAGGGTGGTATTCTCGGTGTCGGCGCTGGCCACCGGCGCCGGCCGCACCACGTCGTTGGCGTGCAGGAACGCCGCGCGCTCCAGGCCGACTTCGACGAAGGCGGCCTGCATGCCGGGCATGACCCGCTGCACCTTGCCCTTGTAGATGTTGCCGACCACGCCACGGCGCCAACCGCGCTCGATGTGAAGTTCCTGCAGCATGCCGTTTTCGATCACCGCGACACGGGTCTCGCGCGGGGTCACATTGACCAGGATTTCCTCAGACATCGGCAGCCTCCCTGGCGGCATCGGCAGTGGGGACCGGCACGCCACAGCGCGCCAGCAGACGATCGGTATGCAGCAGCGGCAGCCCCATCACGCCGGAGTAGCTGCCGGAAAGGTGTTCGATCCAGCGTTCGGCCCCACCCTGGATGGCGTAGGCGCCGGCCTTGTCCAGCGGCTCGCCGGTGGCGACATAGGCGGCGATGTCGGCGGCGTCGATCGGGGCGAAGGTCACCTCGGAAATGACCAGCTCGCTGTCCAGGCCGCCCGCGCCGACCACCACCACGGCGGTCATCACCTGGTGGGTGCGCCCGGCCAGCCGCGCCAGCATCGCCCGCGCGTCAGCGGCATCGACCGGCTTGCCGAAGACCTCGCCGTCCAGGACCACCTCGGTATCCGAACCAAGCACCCGCGCCTGCGGGTCGTCGGCCAGCACCCGGGCCAGCCCGGCGCGCGCCTTGTCGGCGGCGACCCGGCATACATACTGTTCGGCGCTTTCAGTGGCCGCGCGCTGCTCGACGACCTCCAGGTCAAGGGCCTGGAAGGGGCGTCCGAGTCGGGCCAGCAGCTGGTTGCGTCGGGGGGAGCGGGAAGCAAGATAGAGCATCGGCACAGCATAACCTGACGCCGCCACCTGAATCGTCGGCAACCCGTTACGGAACGCGTACAACCCCGAACAGGCTCACAGCGCGTTCATCGCTACGACACCACCCTCACCGGCACAACAAGGAGATCCCATGCGCCTGACCGCCACCCCGCTGCTGCTTGCCCTGTCCCTCGCCCTTGGAACCTCGATGACTGCTCATGCCGCTCCGTCGTCGCCGTCGATCGCCGCCGCGGCCGAAGGCACCCTGCTGAACATCTCGGCCAACGCCGAGGCCACCCGCGTGCCGGACGTCGCCACCCTGTCGGCCGGTGTGGTCACCCAGGCTGCCGACGGCAACAGCGCCATGCGCCAGAACGCCCAGCAGATGGACAAGGTGCTGGCCGCGATCAAGGCCGCCGGCATCGCCGAGCGCGACGTGCAGACCAGCGGCGTCAGCCTCAACCCGCAGTACCGCTATGCCGACAATGAGGCACCGAAGATCACCGGCTACCAGGCCAGCAACACGGTCAGCCTGAAGGTCCGCGACATCGCCAAGCTCGGCAAGGTGCTCGACGCGCTGGCCGCGCAGGGGGCCAACCAGATCAACGGTCCGCAGTTTGAGATCGACCAGCCCGAACCGGTCTATGACGAAGCCCGCCTGGCCGCCCTGAAGAAGGCCCAGGCCCGCGCCCAGACCTATGCCAGATCGCTGGGCCTGCAGGTGCGCCGCATCGTCAGCATCTCTGAAAACAGCAACGGCGGTTTCCGCCCGATGCCGATGATGCGCACCATGGCCGCCGGCGCGGCGATGGACAAGGCTACCCCGGTCGCACCGGGTGAATCGACCGTCTCGGTCAACCTGGACGTGGTGTTCGAACTGGGCCGCTGATCGCGCCCGGCAGGGCCGACGCAGGCGGGTCCCGCAGGGGCCCGCCTTTTTCGTGTATTCCGGCGGCGTTGGCTGAAGGCCAGCCCAACGCGCATGCCCCTGCCTCTAGGCAGTGGCCGCCATGCCGCGCTACTGATGGACTGCCAGCCGCGTGCGGCAACCCCGCCACGGACCCTGGTGTGTTGAGGACTTCGTCACTGGCATGGAGGTGGATCATGGTTCGTACCTATCCCGTTGCATCCCCGCACTTCGACCCCGCCCGCGTAGCGGCCTGGAGTGCAGCGATCGCCCTGCACCTGCTGGCCTTCCTGTTGCTGCTCATCCCTGCGACCTACCAGGCCGTGCAGGCCCCGCGTGAAAAGACGCCGGTCCGGCTGATCGAGAAGATCCCGCCACCGCCGACGCCGCCGGCTCCAGTCCCGCCAAAAGAGATCGTCCAGGTGGTACCGAAGCCGCGGACGCAGCCGGTGGTACCGCCACTGCCCGCACCCACCGCGACCGTGGAAGAGACCCAGGGCATCGCATTGCCGGCCGCCGAACCGGCTCCGCCGCAGCTGGCGCCCAGCATCGACACTTCCACCCCGTTGGCCGGCGCCCAGCTGCAGTACCGCAGTGCTCCGCCGCCGACCTATCCGATCCAGTCCCTGCGCAACCACGAACAGGGCACGGTGCTGTTGCGGGTGGAAGTGGACACCCGTGGCCAGCCGGTCGCGGTCAGCGTCGAGCGCAGCAGCGGCTCGCGCAACCTGGACCAGGCCGCCCGCACTGGCGCTTCGAGCCTGCCCAGCGTGACGGCGTGGCGGTTCCGGCCATCGGCATGGTGCCGGTGCAGTTCTCGCTGCCGGACTGAGCGTCCCACCGGCCCGGCCCCGCGCCGGGCCGGCCCCTGCCACTGCCCGACAAATGCGGACATGCCCGAGCCAAGCGTTACTGATTAAGCAAAAATTCACGTCTTCGTCACCTGCTGGAAACCTAGATTGGCGCGTCCCGGTATCGATCCGGCGACAGCCCTCAACGCTACGGTTTTCCAGTTAGGAGAGAAGCTGTGAAACACCCGATCCAACGGCCCGCCAGCCGCCGCCGCACCACCCTGGCATCGTCCATCACCCATATCCTTGCTGGCAGCACCCTGCTGCTGGTCGGCGCCGTGGCTTCTTCCTCAGCCTTTGCACAGGAGCAGGCCACCAACCTCGACCGCATCACGGTCACCGGCTCCAACATCCCGCGCACCAACACCGAGACACCGTCGCCGGTGCAGGTGGTGACCCGCCAGGAAATCGACCGCACCGGCAAGACCACGGTCGCCGAGTACCTGCAGACCCTGACCGCCGACGGCGCAGGCTCCATTCCCAAGACCTTCGGCAACGGCTTCGCCGGTGGCGGCGCCGGCATCTCGCTGCGCGGCCTGGGCGCCGGCTCGACGCTGGTGCTGTTGAACGGCCGCCGCATGGCCACCTACGGCCTGGCCGATGACGGCCAGAAGGTCTTCACCGACCTCAGCACCATCCCGCTCGATGCCGTCGAGCGCGTGGAAGTGCTCAAGGACGGCGCCTCGGCGATCTATGGCTCCGACGCCATCGCCGGCGTCGTCAACATCATCCTGCGCAGCGACTTCCAAGGCGCCATCCTGCGCGGTTCCTACGGCATTTCCGGTGACGGCGATGGCGACGCGAAGAAGGCGACCCTCACTGCCGGCACCGGCGACCTGTCCAGCGATGGCTGGAATGCGTTCTTCAGCCTGGACGTCGGCAAGACCGACGCGATCAAGATCAGCGACCGCAAGAACCGCAAGTGGATCGGCACCGGCGATATCCGGCGCTGGGGTTACGACGCTGCAGACGCGCAGTTCCTGGGCGGTGCCTACCTGTCGGGCGGTACCGCCGGCGGCGTGGGTCCCAATGGCTCGGTGTTCGATGCCACCGGCCATCTGGTTGCCCTGCCGGGCTGCGCCGGGCTGACCACGATTCCCGGGCAGAGTGACGCGACCGCGCAGGCCCAGGGTTGCCTGTGGGATCCGGCGCAGCAGTACCGCGACCTGAGCCCGGAAGAGAAGTACGTGAACGTGTTCGGCCGCGCCAGCTTCGCGTTTGGTGAAGGCGGCGAGGTCTATACCGAGATCGGTTACTCGAAGAAGGAAACGATCTTCAGCAATACGCCATCCGGCGTATCCGGCGGCTGGGGCTACCCTGGCGGCCCGGTCAACGCCAACAGCGGTGCCGGTGCGACCCAGCTGTATGCAGGTCATCCGGACAACCCGCTGCCCACCGCGGCCCGCCTGCGTTACAGCGCGTGGGACGTGGGCCCGCGCGTGACCGACAATACCAATGAGTTCAACCGCTTCCTGGTGGGTGTCAAGGGCAACTGGGGCGACTGGAGCTACGACACCGCCTACCTGCATTCCGGCACCGACCTGGTCAACAAGCGCACGGGTTTCCTGCGTTATGACGCAGTACGCTGCGTGCTGGGCAATCCGGCCTGCCCCTATGGCACCTGGCGCATCGGCGACAATGCCTCGCAGACGCCGCAGTCGGTCTACGATGCCATCAGCCCGACCATCAGCGCGCGTGCCAAGTCGAGCCTGGACATGTTCGACTTCACCATCTCGCGCAGCCTGATGGATCTCAAGGGCGGTCCGCTGGGCCTGGCCTTCGGTACGGAGTGGCGCAAGACGAGCAACAGCCTGACGCCGCAGACCTTCACCGATATCGGCCAGATCATCGGCCTGGGCTACTCGGCCTACGACGGCACGCAGAATGTGTATGCCGGCTACGCCGAACTGTCCGCACCGGTGCTGGAGCAGTTGGAGCTGAGCGCTGCGGTCCGCTACGACAAGTACGAAAGCGGCGAAGGCAAGGCCACGCCGAAGCTGGGCGTGAAGTGGACCCCGGCCGACTGGATCGCACTGCGCGCCAGCTACGCTGAAGGCTTCCGTGCGCCGAACCCGGCCGAGAACGGTGACGGTGGCCTGGCCGCTTTCTCCAACGCCCGCGATCCGGTGCGTTGCGCCATCGACCCGGCCAACGAATGCACCGCGCGCTCGGTGGCGATCATCACGCGGCCGAACAAGGACCTGAAGCCGGAAGAGTCCAAGAGCTACTCGGTGGGCATCGTGCTGCAGCCAACCTCGACCACCTCGCTGACTGTGGATGCGTGGGAAATCAAGCGCACCAACGAAATCGCGCAGGGCAGCACGGCCGACGCCATCGCCGCGGGCAACGTTCTCCGCGATGCCAACAACATCGGCGGAGTCGCCAACAGCGGCACCATCCTGGCCGTCAATACCGCCTACGTGAATGCCAACTCCTCGCGCGTCCGCGGTATCGACACCGACATCCGCCAGACCTTCGACATCGGCCCGGGCCAGCTGGAAATGGACCTGCAGTGGAGCCACGTGCTCAAGTTCGAGCGCACCGAGGGTGATACCACCGTCGACTATGTGGGCACCCACGGCAACTGCGACGTGACCAACTGCATCGGCACGCCGAAGGACCGCATCAACTTCGGCACCACCTGGAAGCAGGGCCCGTGGAGCATCAGCGGCGTGGCCAACTACATCAGCAAGCTGGAGAACAAGGACCGCCGCGGCGGTGACTACCTGGCCTTCTATGAAGACGGCGAGCCGGTAGAGAAGATCTCCTCGTTCACCACCTTCGATCTGTCCGGCCGCTGGAACATCACCGAAGCCTTCGAGCTGAACGCTTCGGTGCAGAACGTGTTCGACCGCATCGCGCCGCTCGACCCGAGCACTTACGGTGCAGTCAATTACAACCCGCTGCACTTCAGTGGTGCGATTGGCCGCTACTTCACTGTCGGCGCCAAGTACACGTTCAAATAATCCCGCTGCTGTGTTTGCTTCGAAGGCCCGGGCTGTTGCCCGGGCCTTCGTCGTTTCCTGGCTGTTCGTTGTCCATGCCGGCTCCCGCACACCCGGCCTTGCAGCCATGTTCACGAGTACATGGCTAGGGTGTGCTCGCGGCATCCGGGCCGCAGGGGATCTCAATGGCCACGACATCGCAACGCCTCGGCCTGCCGGCGTTGACTGCACTGGTAGTCGGCTCGATGGTCGGCGCCGGTATCTTTTCGCTGCCGCAGAACGTCGCGCGCAGTGCCGGTCCGGCCGCCGCGATGATCGGCTGGGCGCTGAGCGGTGCGGGCATGCTGATGCTGGCCTTCGTGTTCCAGGCCCTGGCCAACCGCCGTCCGGACCTGGACACCGGCATCTACGCATATGCACGCGAAGGCTTCGGCAACTACATCGGCTTCTCCGCGGCGTGGGGCTACTGGGTCGCTTCGGTACTGGGCAATGCCAGCTTCTTCGTGCTGATCTTCAGCGGCCTGGGCCATTTCATGCCAGTGTTCGGCGAAGGCAACACGCCAGCCGCAGTGGCCGCTTCGTCCGTACTGTTGTGGACCGTCCACCTGCTGGTGCTGCGCGGCCTGCGCACAGCAGCCATCGTCAACGGCCTGGTGACAGTGGCCAAGCTGCTGCCCATCGCACTGTTCCTGGTGCTGGCCGCCGGCGCGTTCCGCATGGAGGTGTTCCGCGCCGACTTCTTCGGCACGCCTGCGCTCGGCGACCTCGGCCAGCAACTGCGCGGCATGATGCTGGTCACCGTGTGGGTGTTCATCGGCATCGAAGGCGCCAGCATCTATTCGCGGCGAGCCGCGCGCCGTGCCGACGTCGGCCGTGCCACGGTGATCGGTTTCCTGGGGGTCTGGCTGCTGCTGGTCCTGGTCAGCCTGCTGTCGATGGGCGTGCTGTCGCAGGCCGAACTGGCCGGGCTGCCCAACCCGTCGATGGCCTACGTGCTGCGCGCCATCGTCGGCGAATGGGGCGCGACGGTGATCATCGCCGGTTCGATCATTTCGGTGCTGGGCGCGCTGCTGGCCTGGGTGCTGCTGTGTGCCGAAGTGCTGTATGCCGCCGCTGGCGACGGCACGATGCCCGCCTTCCTGGGACGCGAGAATGCGCGTGGCGTGCCGGCCAATGCATTGTGGTTGAGCAACGGGCTGATCCAGCTGTTCCTGCTGCTGGTGCTGTTCAATGCGGGCAGCTACACCGGCCTGGTGCTGCTGGCCGCATCGATGAGCCTGGTGCCCTACTTCCTGTCCACCGCGTTCGGCGTGCAACTGGCCTGGCGCGGGCAGTCCTACGCGGGTGAGCCACGCGAGCGCTGGCGCGATTTCGTCGTCGCGCTGCTGGCCAGCGCCTACGCGCTGTGGCTGGTGTATGCCGGCGGCCTGAACAACCTGCTGCTGTCGGTGCTGCTGTACGTGCCCGGCGTTGTTCTGTTTGCGCAGACCCGGCGCCAGCGCGGCGAGCCGGTTTTCACGCGCTGGGAGTGGGCGCTGTTCGGCGCGATCCTGGCAGTAGCGATCGCCACGCTGGCAGCGTTCTGGAAGGGCCGGATCACGCTGTAGCGCCGAGCGCGTGCCCGGCTTGGAGGATGCAGCCGAGCATGGGCTCGCCGCCACAACACGGCAAAAAAAAACCTGCATCTCGCGATGCAGGTTTTGCAAGGTGGCGCCCGAAGTTGGACTCGAACCAACGACCCCCTGATTAACAGTCAAGTGCTCTAACCGGCTGAGCTATTCGGGCAGACGACTAGTATAACCACTCTTCACGCGCGATGGTAGGGGTGATTGGCAATCATTGCGGCAGCCCGATACAGCTGCTCGGCCACCACCAGACGCACCAGCATGTGCGGCAGCGTCAGCGGTCCGATCGACCACTTTTCGTCGGCCAGCGCGGAGACCTCTGGCGAATGCCCTTCCGGGCCACCGATCAGGAACGCCAGGTCCCGGCCCTGCCCGCGCCAATGCTCCAGGCGCTGCGCCAGCTGCTCGGAACTCAACTGCCGCCCCGGCACGTCCAGTGCCACCACGTAAGCGTTCTTCGGCAGCGCGGCGATGACCCGCTTGCCTTCATCCTCGGTGGCACGGCGCGGATCGCGCCCCTTGCCGCGCAGGCCGGGTTCGATTTCCACCAGCTCGAACGGCAGCCAATGCGACAGCCGCTTCTGGTATTCGGCGAACCCCTGCGCGACCCAGCTGGGCGCGCGTTCACCGGTGGCGATCAGGCGGGCTTTCATCAACGGTCCTCCAAAACGTCGACGGCGCCATCGGCGCCGTCGAAGGGATGCGTCAACGTGCGGCTCAGGCCACTTCGTCGTCGCTGGACGGCGGCTGGTCGCCGACGGTCCACAGGCGCTCGAGCGCGTAGAACTCACGCACGCGCGGCAGCATCACGTGGACGATCACGTCGCCCAGATCGACCAGCACCCACTCCGCTTCGCGCTCGCCTTCAACACCCAGCGGCATCACGTCGATGTTCTTGGCGAAGCGCACGACTTCATCGGCAATCGACTTGACGTGGCGGGTCGAAGTGCCCGAAACGACGATCATGTAGTCGGCAACGCTGGACCGGCCGCGCACGTCGATCTCGACCAGGTCCTTGGCCTTCAGGTCTTCGGTGGCTTGGCGGACGCTGGCCAGCAGTTCCGGCACGGACGGCGGCGGGCTGGGCAGATCGACCTTGATGGTCTGGGGCTGGGTCTGGTTGCTCAAAATGGATCGACTCGATAAACGTGGGGGCGATTATACGGGGATGGCGCGGCCGCGCCATTCACGCCGTGGCCGGGCGGTACAGCCCGTGTGCAGCGACATAGTCGGCCACGGCCGGTGGCAGCAGTGCGCGCCAGGGACCGCCAGCGGCAATCTGCGAGCGCACGGCGCTGGCCGATTCCTCGCGCAGTGGGTGGTGCAGGCGCAGGATGCGCCCGGCCGGGCTGGCGAACAGGGCCTGCTCATTGTCGGCCCAGCGCCCTTGCAGGGCGCGCCCCAGCTCGCCATCGATCGACGCCTGCAACGGACTGCCCGGCCGTTCGGCCACCACGAAGTGGGCCAGACCGAACAGGGCCTCCCATTCATGCCAGCCGGACAGCCCCAGCAGGCTGTCGGCGCCCACCAGCCAGGCCAGCGGCCGGCTCGGGCCCAGCTCGCCACGCAGCTCGCGCAGCGTGTCGACGGTGTACGACGGGCGACCGGGGCAGCGGGTGGCACGATCCAGTTCGCGACGGTCCAGCAGCAGCCCCGGCTCGTCGCCGATGGCCAGCGACAACATCGTGCAGCGCTGCTCAGCAGTGGCACCGGGCACCGCGCGGTGCGGCGGATCGGCGGCCGGCAGCATGCGCACGGCGACCTGCAGTTCATCACGGGCCGCACGCGCGATCGCCAGGTGCCCGAGGTGCACCGGATCGAAGGTGCCCCCGTAGTAGATCCGCAGGCTCATCACTCAGGCCCGCACCAGCAGGCGCACGGCACGCGGCTCGGCCACGGCCACCAGCAGGCGTTCCAGCGCCAGCCAGGCGTCGCCGTCAGCGCGCCCCTTGGCAATGCGGTCGACCAGCCCCGCCTCGGCCACGAAGCGCTCCCAGCGCTTGCCTTCCGGGTGCCGCTGCAGCGCGCGCTTGTAAGGCGCCTGCCGCGATTCCCAGATGCCGCGCGATTTCATTTCAGCGGCCAGGTTGCCACCACGCGCCTGCACGCGGGCCAGGCCTGCGCCCGCCAGCAGCTCGCGGATCACGATCGGCATCAATGCGGCCACCGCCTCCCCTTCACCGCGCAGGCCGGCCAGCATGCGCAGCACCGCCGGCGGCTGGCCGGAGAACGTCGCCTCCACCAAGCGGAACACGTCGTAGCGGGCAGCGTCAGCCACCAGCGACTCCATCCGTTCCACATCCAACGGCTGGCCGTCGGCCAACAGCGCCAGCTTGTCGATTTCCTGGGCGGCGGCCAGCAGGTTGCCCTCCACCCGCTCGGCCAGGCGCTGCACGGCAGCCGGGTCGGCACGCAGGCCCTTGCCGCGCAGGCGGCGCTCGATCCAGTCCGGCAGTTCATGCGGCTTGATCGCCCATGCCACCGACAGCACGCCGATGCGGTTGACCGCCTCGGCCCACTTGCCCTGGTGGGCCTTGCTCCATTCATTGGCGGTGATCATCAACACCACGTCCGGCGCCGGGTTGGCGCAGAACTGGCTGATCACCTCGGCGCCCTCCTTGCCCGGCTTGCCGCTGGGCAGGCGCACCTCGACCAGGCGGCGGGCGCTGAACAGGCTGGGCGCATTGAAACTGGCGTCAAGCTGGTTCCAGTCGAAATCACGCCCGTCGGCGTCGAACACTTCGCGTTCGCCGATGCCCGAGGCGCGCGCACGCGCGCGGATGGCATCTGCGGCCTCCAGCACGCGCAGTGTTTCCGGGCCTGCGATCAGGTATACCGGCGCCAACGCCGTGTCAGCGCCCTGGCTGGCCAGCTGCTCCGGACGCAGTTCCATCGTCGCTGCCGCTCAGTGCTTGACGGCGGCGGCCGGCTCTGCCGGCACCGCGCCCTCGATCGGCTTGGCCTTCGGCGCGGACAGGCTGCCCCCCTTCTCGATCTCGGCGCGGACCACGCTGTCGATACGGCGGATGATCGAGGCGGACATTTCCCGGCGCAGCTCCGTGGCCAGGATTTCGCGTTCGGTGGTGGTGCCGGTGGCGTCGGTCGGCGGCGACACGTAGTCGCGCGACAGTTCGATCACCTGCTGCGGCACCAGTTCGCTGCCATCCTCGCGGCGGAAGATGAAGATCACCGCATAGCGCAGGCTGTACTCCTGCGCACGACCTTGCGAGTCGATGGCGATCGGGAGGTCACCCCAGCGCTCGGACAACACCTGCAGCTGGGTACTGGGTTCCTTGCTGTCCTCATCGGCCAGCCTGGCACCGGAGGCCAGCAGGCTGCGATTGAGCAGCTTGACCAGTTCACTGTACGGGGCGGTGGAGACCACCTTCACCGGGGCGGTGTCGGTCGGCAGCATCAGCTTGTTGCGCAGATGGAAGCCGCAGCCGGCAAGGCCGAGGACAAGAACGAGGGCAAGCAGGATTCGGGTCATGGAGACAGTCTGGCGGAGCCGGGCGATCACGGCAACACACAGCGTGCCCGAAGCCGCGTGAATGCAGGGCCATCAAGCACCCGGCCCTGCTTCTGGAAAGGCACCGGCCACCGCGCGGGTGGCCGGTGCGAGGTACATCAGGCGGCGACGATGTTCACGATCTTGCCCGGGACGATGATGATCTTGCGCACCGTCAGGCCTTCCATGAACCTGGCCGCGTTGGGCTCGGCCAGCGCCAGCGCCTCGACCTGCTCGCGCGCGGCATCGGCCGCCACCTCGATGGTGCCGCGCAGCTTGCCGTTGACCTGCACCGCCAGGGTCAGCGCATCGCGTACCAGCGCACTGCTGTCGGCCTGCGGGAACGGCTGGTCTTCCAGCAGCGTCTCGCCATGGCCAAGCACCTGCCAGAGGGCGTGGCTGGCATGCGGCGTGATCGGGTTCAGCAGCAGCACGACGGCCTGCAGCGCTTCCTGGCGCACCGCGCGGCCCTGCTCGCTGTCGTCCTCGAACCTGGCCAGCGCGTTCATCAGCTCCATCACCGCTGCGATGGCGGTATTGAAGCTGTGGCGGCGGCCGTAGTCGTCACCGACCTTGCCGATGGTTTCATGGGTCTTGCGGCGCAGCGCCTTCTGGTTGGCATCCAGTGCTGCAACGTCCAGCGCCGGGGCGGCACCGTCGGCAGCATGCTTCTGCACCTGGGCCCACAGGCGGCGCAGGAAGCGCGCCATGCCGTCCACGCCGGCCTCGTTCCACTCGAGCGACTGCTCCGGCGGCGCGGCGAACATCGAGAACAGGCGCACGGTGTCGGCGCCGTACTTGCCGACCATCGCCTGCGGGTCCACGCCGTTGTTCTTCGACTTGGACATCTTCTCGGTGCCACCGACCACCACCGGCTGGCCGTCGGCGATCAGGGTGGCGCCGGTGATGCGGCCGCGCTCGTCACGCTGCACTTCCACATCGGCCGGGTTGATCCAGTCCTTCGAACCGTCCGGATTCGGGCGGTAGTAGGTCTCGGCGATCACCATGCCCTGGCACAGCAGGTTGCGCGCCGGCTCGTTGCTGTCCACCATCCGCGCGTCGCGCAGCAGCTTGTGATAGAAGCGGAAATACATCAGGTGCAGGATCGCGTGCTCGATGCCACCGATGTACTGGTCGACCGGCAGCCAGTAGTTGCCGCGCTTGTCGACGGCGTCACGGGCACCCGGCGAGGTGTAGCGGGCGTAGTACCAGCTCGACTCCATGAAGGTGTCGAAGGTGTCGGTCTCGCGCTCGGCGGCGCCACCGCATTCCGGGCAGGTGGTCTTGCGCCATTCCGGGTCGGTCTTGATCGGCGAACCGGTCCCGGAGAACGCCACGTCCTCCGGCAGTACCACCGGCAGCTGCTCCTCCGGCACCGGCACCGCACCGCACTTGGCGCAGTAGATCACCGGAATCGGGCAACCCCAGTAGCGCTGGCGGCTCACGCCCCAGTCGCGCAGGCGGTAGTTGACGCGGCGCTGGCCCTGGGCCTTGCGCTCGAAACGTTCGGCCAGCGCTTCGAACGCGCCCTGGAAGTCCAAGCCGTCGAATTCGGCCGAGTTGACCAGTTCGAAGGCACGGTTCTTGTCGCTGTACCAGTCCTGCCAGCGGCTGCCGTCCCAGTTGCGTTCTTCTTCAGTACGCGGGTCCTTCAGCGCGATGACCTGCTTGATCGGCAGGCCGTACTTGTTGGCCACTTCATTGTCGCGCTGGTCATGGCCCGGCACCGCCATCACCGCACCGGTGCCGTAGCCCATCAGCACGAAATTGGCGACCCACACCGGGACCGGCTCGCCGGTGACCGGGTGCAGCGCGCGCAGGCCGGTGTCCATGCCGCGCTTTTCCTGGGTCTCCAGCTCGGCCTCGGACACACCGCCCTGCTTCAGGTCGGCCAGCATCGCGGCCAGTTCCGGGTTGTTCTTCGCTGCGTGCAGCGCCAGTGGGTGTTCGGCGGCGATCGACACGAAGGTCACGCCCATCACCGTGTCCGGGCGGGTGGTGAACACGCGCAGCGGATCCAGCACGCCACCATCGACGTCGCGCACGTCGAACTGGATTTCCAGGCCCTCCGAGCGGCCGATCCAGTTGCGTTGCATGGTCTTGACCGATTCCGGCCAGCCGTCCAGCTCGTCCAGGCCATCCAGCAGTTCCTGGGCGTAGTCGGTGATGCGCAGGAACCACTGCGGGATCTCACGCTTCTCCACCAGCGCACCGGAGCGCCAGCCGCGGCCGTCGATGACCTGCTCGTTGGCCAGCACGGTCTGGTCGACCGGGTCCCAGTTCACCACCGCGTTGCGGCGATAGGCCAGGCCCTTGCGCATCAGGCGGGTGAACATGCGCTGCTCGTGGACGTAATAGTCCGGACGGCAGGTGGCGAACTCGCGCGACCAGTCGATGGCATAGCCCAGCGATTTCAGCTGGCTGCGCATGTGGTCGATGTTCTTGTAGGTCCACGCCGCCGGCGCGGTCTTGTTCTTGATCGCGGCGTTTTCCGCCGGCAGGCCGAACGCGTCCCAGCCCATCGGCTGCAGCACGTTGTGGCCGGTCATGCGCTTGTAGCGGCTGATCACGTCGCCAATCGTGTAATTGCGCACGTGGCCCATGTGCAGCGCACCGGACGGGTACGGAAGCATCGACAGGCAGTAGTACTTCGGCTTGTCCGAGGTCTCGTCGACCTCGAAGGCACGGGTGGCGTCCCAGTACTGCTGGGCGGCGGATTCAACCTGCTGCGGGTCGTAGGCGTTGGTTTCAGCGCTGGTCATGGAACACGCGGATGCGGCGGCAAAGCGGTACAGCGTACCGCAGTGCGGCAAACGTCTCCAATCCTGCCTGCTGGGGGTGGGCGCCGCGATGCCCCGGGAGCCGTCTCAGCGTTGGCGCGACAGCGGCAGTGCGGTGGCCAGCCAGGCCACCCAGCAGGCGAACGCCAGCCGTTGTGCCAGCGGCGCCGGCAGGACGCCCTGCAGGGCAAACGCGGCCACCGCAGCCAGCATGCCGCAGCCCAGGGCCAAGGCGCCCAGGGCGCGGCCATGCGCCTGACGCAGCTGTGTCGTGCCCAGCAACAGGGTTCCGGCGACGAAGCCCAGCACCCAGATCATCCAGGCACTGGCATGCAGCTGGCTGGCCGGCCCATGCAGATCGTCCACGTCCAGCGGCAGCAAGCCCATCGCGGCAAAGCCCAGGCCAGCCAGCAGCAGCATCTGGCTGCCGACCCTCGATGCCCAGCCGGCAGTGGCGGGCAGGCTGCGGCGCAGGCGCTCAGCCACCACCGCGGCGAGCACGCCGGGCAGCACAAATCCAAGCAGATTGAAGGCCAGCGCATGCGGTACACCCCGCGCACCCAGCAGCGCCACCGGGTGGCGCGCCTGTGCATAACCCTCCAGGCCGGCACCGAAGCCAGACACAGCCAGGACGAACACGACTGCAGCAAGCAGTCCCAACCAACGATCAAGCCGGACCATGGACATTGCGCGCAGTCACCCGGAAAAGAATGGATCAGCGCATTGTCGCGGCAGCGACGCGGTGCGCCAAGCGCGCGACCGAGGCCGGGTGCTTCCGGCGCACCGCGACCACTACGCCGGTCAGCTCCGGAAAGCGGGTGATCCACGAGCTGTACTGCGTGCCACGCCCCCGAGGCCGTCGCGCGCGATGTGATGGCAGGGTTGAGACGGACATCGATCGTCACCATAGAATCGGTCTCCAGATGCCAAGCGATGCTTTCCCCATGACCGAGACGACCTACGTATTCGACGCCACCACTGCGACCTTCGAGGCCGAAGTCCTGCAGAAGTCGCTGCAGACGCCGGTGCTGGTCGACTTCTGGGCCACCTGGTGCGGGCCGTGCAAGACCCTCGGCCCGATGCTGGAAAAGCTGGCTGCCGAGTACAACGGTGCGTTCGAGCTGGCCAAGGTCGATGTCGACAAGGAACAGCAGATCGCTGCGGCCTTCCAGATCCGCTCGGTGCCGACCGTGTTCCTGGTCAAGGGCGGCCAGCTGGTGGACGGCTTCCCCGGCGCCATTCCGGAAGGCCAGCTGCGTGAGTTCCTGGCCCAGCACGGCATCGTACCGGCCGATGTGGGCGATGCTGTCCCCGAAGATGACACCCCGCTGGATCCGCAGGCGCAGGTCGATGTGCTGCGTGCGCAGATCGCCGCCGAGCCGGACAAGGATGAACTGAAGCTCGACCTGGCCCTGGCCCTGCTGCAGATCGGTGGCGTGGACGAGGCAGGCACCCTGATCGACGGCCTGCCTGCCAACCTGGCCACCGACGACCGCGCCGTGCGTGCCCGCGCCCGCCTGGCCTTCGCCGCCGCGCTGAAGGATGCACCGGCCGCCGAGGTACTGGACGCACGCATCGCCGCTGACGGCAAGGACCTCAAGGCCCGCCACCTGCGCGGCGTGCAACTGCTGCTCGGCGGTCATGACGAGGCCGCGCTGGCCCAGTTCCTGGAAATGCTGCGGATCGACCGCGGATTCGAGGAAGGCCTGCCGCGCAAGGCGCTGATCGACGCCTTCAATGTGATCTCCGACGAGGATCTGGTCGGCCAGTACCGCCGCAGGATGGCGTCGCTGCTGTTCTGAACGGGAACCCGCTCCGTTCAGAATCCCTGCACTGAACGCGGGCAATAATGCCCGCGCTGGTGGCCACGCGGTCGCCACGATCCGTTCGGGGGGATGAGGTCGGGGCCATGGGGTCTTGCAGCTGCACCCCCGCATTGCCGGGATTGCAAACTGTGACCGTCGTCCGCTCTCTGTCGTTCGCCATGCATTTAACGGGCGCTCTGCTCTGCGCCCTCTTCCTGATGCCCGCCATTGCCGGCGCCCAGGACTGGAACTACCGGGTCCGGCCCGGCGATACCCTGTGGGACCTGGGCGGGCTCTACCTGAAGCCCTCGGTACGCTGGCAGCAGCTGCAGCAGCACAACCGCATCGACAACCCCTACCAGTTGCCGCCGGGCCAGCTGCTGCGCTTCCCGATCAGCTGGCTGCGCACCGAACCGGCGCCGGCCCGGGTGCTGTCCGTGCGCGGCAAGGTCGCGCTGGCAGGCGCCGATGGCACGGCGACCCGCGCGCTCCAGGCCGGCGAACAGCTGCATATCGGTGACACCGTGGAGACCGAAGGCGATTCCAGCATCACCCTGGAATTCGCCGATGCCTCGCGCCTGCAGCTTCGCGAGTACTCGCGCCTGCGCCTGGACCAGCTGAGCCGTTACGGCCACACCGGCATGGTCGACACCCGACTGCGCCTGCAGCAGGGGCGAGCCAGCAACCGGGTGACGCCGGCGCGCGGCCCCGCCTCGCGTTACATCATCGATGCGCCCACCGCGACCAGCAGCGTGCGCGGCACGGTGTTCCGGGTCAGCGCCGGGGATAACGGGCACGTCGGTGCCACCGAGGTCCTGCAGGGCAAGGTGCAGGTCGGCAACTCCCATGGCCAGCGCCTGGTCCGGCCGGGCCAGGCGACCCGCAGCAGCAGTGCCGATGCGGCGCCCGCTGCGGTCTCCGCACTGCTGCCGGCGCCGGCGCTGCGCAATGACGCGCTGCGCCTGGCGCCGCTGCCGACCGTGCTTGCCTGGGAACCGGTCAATGGCGCCGATCATTACCGGGTGGAAGTGGTGCAGGCGGCAACGCCGGAGATCCTGCTGTTCGCCGCCACCACCGCCGACACCCGGCTGGCGATCGGCGATCTGCCGCCTGGCCAACTGCGCATCCTGTTGCGCGCGGTCGACGCCCAGGGGGTCGAAGGCCTGGATGCCAGCGCCGATTTCGAGCTCGGTGACCAGCCACCACCGCCGCTGACCGTATCGCCGCTGCATGGGCAGACGATCAACAGCGACCGCCCGCGTTTCCGCTGGAGCCAGGCCCCCGGTGCGCGCAGCAGCGTCCTGCAGATCGCCACCGAACCCAGCTTCCTGCAGCCCCTGCAGGAGCAGGCCACCCATGCGACCGACCTGCGCCTGGCGCAACCGCTGCCGCCCGGCCAGTACTACTGGCGCGTGGCCTCGCGCGATGGCGAAGGCCGACAGGGCCGCTATGGCCAGGCGTTGCCGCTGCAGCTGAGCAACGAACCGGTGGACCCGGCCCTGCAACCACCCGAGGCCGCACACGGCGAGCTCACGCTGCGCTGGCAGGCCGGCAGCGAGGGCCAGCGCTACCGGGTGCAGGTGGATCGCCGCGGCGACTTCAAGGCACCGCTGGTCGACGAAACCGTGGACCAGCCGCAGGTGAGCTTCAAGCGCCCGTGGAGCGGCACCCTGCATGTACGCGTGCAGTACATCGACGATGACGGCCACGCCAGCGCGTTCTCGCCTGCCCAGCAGGTCCCGCTGCCGTGCCGCCTGTGCTACGGCGCGGGTGGCGGCGCCCTGCTGCTCTGGTTGTTGTTGTGAGGCGCTCGCCGCTGCCATGGTCGAAGCGGATCCTGCTGGCCCTGCTGGCCGGCGTGCTGACCATCGTGGCCAGCCAGGGACAATGGCTGTGGCGGCAGGACGAGGCGGCCTATGACGCGCTGGTCGGCAACTGGGATTACCGCCCCGATCCCAGCGTGCTGATCGTCGCCATCGACGAAGGCAGCCTGCAGCGCATCGGCCAGTGGCCCTGGCCCCGCTCGGTGCATGCACGCCTGCTTGACCGCCTGACCGATGCCGGCGCCGAACGCGTCGCGCTGGACCTGATGCTGTCCGAACCGGATCGCCGTGACAGCCGACAGGATGATCAACTGGCGGCCGCCATCCGACGCAATGGCCGGGTGGTGCTGCCGGTGCTGGCCGCACCGGCGGCCGGCGACCGCATGGCCGAGGAGATGCTGCCGATCCCACAGATCGCTGCCAGTGCTGCCGCCATCGGCCACACCGATGTCGAGGTGGATGGCGACGGCGTCGCCCGTGGCGTCTATCTGCACGCAGGTATCGGCCAGCCGCACTGGCCGGCACTGGGCCTGGCACTGGCCGACCTGCCTGCCGGTGCCGTACGCGGCCTGCCCGATCCCGACCCGGAACTGGGCTCGCCCTATCAATGGCGTCGCGACGATTACGTTCGCGTGCGCTACGCCGGCCCCCCCGAGCGGCTGCCGCAGGTGTCCTATGCGGACGTTCTCGATGGCCACGTGGACATGGCGATGCTGCATGGCCGCCGCATCGTAGTTGGCATGACGGCCAGCGGCATCGCGCCCCGCCTGCTGACCCCGACCACCCGCGAGTTCTGGATGAGCGGCAGCGAGTACCAGGCCAACATCACCTCGATGCTGCTGCAGCACAGGCAGATCGATGTTCTACCGCATGCCTGGCAGCACGCCATCAGCGGTGTGCTGGTGGCGCTGTGCGTGATCCTGCTCGGCCTGCGCCTGCCCTGGCTGGTCGCGCTGTGTTCGTTGCCGATGCCTGCCCTGCTGAGCTGGCTGCTGCTGCGCACGAGTGACCTGTGGTGGGCGCCGGCCAGCGCGATGCTGGGCGTGACGCTGGCACTGCTGGTCTGGGCGGTGTGGCGGATCTCGGCCTGGCACCGC
The DNA here is from genome assembly GCF_003244875.1 of Stenotrophomonas sepilia. GTDB lineage: Bacteria > Pseudomonadota > Gammaproteobacteria > Xanthomonadales > Xanthomonadaceae > Stenotrophomonas > Stenotrophomonas sepilia. The sequence goes on along the minus strand of NZ_LXXZ01000024.1, from coordinate 25,958 downwards.
CAGGCCAACCGCGACGCCCTTACCGGCCTGGGCAACCGCCTCCGCTTCGAGCAGTCGCTGCAGCAGGAATGTGATGCAGCGCGGCGCAGCGGCAAGCCATTGAGCCTGGCGCTGATCGACGTCGACCACTTCAAGCGCCATAACGATCGCCACGGGCACCAGGTCGGCGACCGCGTGCTGCGTGATGTCGCCCGCCTGATCGGCGCCCATGCGCGCCGCCCGCGCGACATGGCGGCACGCTACGGTGGCGACGAATTCGCGCTGGTGCTGCCGGATACACCGGCCGAGGGCGCACGCCAGGTGATCGAGGACCTGATTGCCTGCGTGCGCGCCTTGCCGGCGCCGGGCGATGGCAGCGACGATACCGTCACGCTCACCATCGGCGTATTCACCCGCGTGCCCGACGGCGAACTGCAGCCCCACCATTTCGTGGAAGGCGCCGACACCGCCCTTTATCAGGCCAAGGCCAACGGCCGCGACGGGTACATGATCGACGGCCCATGAGGCAGGACATGCACGCCGCCGTAGGACACACGCCCGGGGTGCAACATACGCATGCGAATGGTTAGACTGGGCGCCTCGCCTCGCGCCCCCGGACCCGCATGAACGCCCGCCTGTTCCGCTTCGGCATCAACCTGTGGCCACCGTTCCTGTTCACCGGCATCCATGTCACCCGCATCACGCCCGATTACCGGCAGATCGACGTCGAGCTGCGGCTGCGCCCGTGGAACCGCAACTACGTCGGCACGCATTTCGGCGGCAGCCTGTTCGCGATGACCGACCCGTTCTGGATGCTGGGCCTGCTGCACATCCTCGGCCGTGACTACTACGTGTGGGACCGGGCCGGTGCGATCGATTTCCTCAAGCCTGGCCGGGGCACGGTGCGCACCTCGTTCCGCATCGACGATGCGCTGCTGGCCGAACTGCGTGCCGAAGCAGCGGGCGGCGAGAAGGTGCTGCGCTGGTTCAGCAACGACGTCGTCGACGACAGCGGCGAGGTGGTCGCCCAGGTGCGCAAGCAGGTCTATCTGCGGTTGAAGCCACACGCGCGCTGATCCGGCGCGGGCGCTGTCCTCTGCTGCCCTGCCAGGGAGGCTCCGATGCGCCCGTATGCGCGTGTGCACCTGCGGAGCGAAGGCAGCCGCGAGGATGACGGGGACAGCGCGCACTGGCCGCCGCTGCTCAGTCGCGCGCGGCGGCGGCCGGGGCGTCCCCCGCCACCATCGGTACCGACAACCATGGGCTCTCGTCGGTGCTGCGCGGCGCTGAGCGCCGCGGTACCTGCAGGCGGCGGCCATCGGCCGACAACTGCGGTGTCCGCACCTGCGAGCGGAACTGGGCAGGCAAGCGCTTCAGCGCATCCACAGGGTCCTCGGCCTGCTGTCGCAGCCAGCGTTGCGCACCGATCAGCCGCACCATCGCGGCAGCATCCTGGGGCCGTGACGAATAGGCCGGATAGGCCGGGCCCGCGATATCGGCCAGCACGCACCCCATGATGTTCGACAGGCAGCCGAAGTCATGCTGCGGCGGTGCCGGCACCGGCAGCGGGCGATCCGCCTCCAGCGCGGTCATCGCCGCCGCGCCACAGGCCCAGCCCAGGTTGCCCGCCACACGCGCCAGGGTGCTGCTGCGATCGAGTACCAGCACACCACCGAACTCCTGCGCCGAGGTTTCGATCGCAGCCCTGCTCATCGCATACTCGCCCTGCATCGCACGGCACAGGCTCTGTTCGGCGGCCCGCATCGGCTTCATCGCCTGCTCGCATTCCGCAGGCAGCGGCTGGTCGGCCGGCAGTTCAACCAGCATGTCGGCCAGCAGCTGGGCATTGGCCTGCACCAGGCTGGCACCGATGATGCTCTCCACCAGGTAGCTGCCGCCCGTCACCAGCCGGCGGCCCAGCTGCAGCCCGCGGCAACTGCCACGCAGCGCACCGTCGATATCACCCTGCACATAGGCCAGCGCGCGTGCGCTGGTGGCGTCGATCACCAAGCCATAGGTCGGCATCGGCACGAGGATGCCTTCCCCTTTGGGCCGGAACGGCGACACGAAGTGATCCGCATCGGCCAGCTGGTCCAGGCGCGCATGCAGCTGCTGGTGGCCAGCGTGGGCATCGACGAAGCGCTGCGGGTCCGCGCGCACCTGGGCGAGGCAGTCACTGGCGGTCGGTCCGCAGCTGGCCGAAGGCCGTGATTGCAGCTCGACGTGGTCCTCTGCCAGCTGCGGACGGGCGCCGCCATTGCCGCGCGGATCCGCCTCCCAGCGCTGTACGTCCCGGACCAGCGCCTGATCGCGCTGGCCCGGGTCGAGATCGTCGAACGCGAGTGTCCACAGCAGCGCAAAGCCGTTGCGGCCATCAGCGGGCAGGCGGGCCTGCAACCGCTGCTGGGCCTGCAGCCGTGATTCCGGCACGGGCCACATGCGCGAGGCACACCACGCCACGATGGCCAGCACCAGCAGTCCTGCCAGGGCCCAGCCCAGTCCGCGCAGAATCTTCAACACAGCTTCCCTTCCATGCATCGTTGCCGCAGTCGATCCCCCAGCGTAATCGACCGGCTGTGGCCGCTACAATGCGCGCATGTCGCTCGAAGCCCCCGCCCTGGTCCCCCGCCCCTCCCTGCAGCGCCTGTTCCTGACCGGCCTGCTGACCCTGCTGCCGATCTGGCTGACCTGGGTCGTGGTCAAGTTCGTGTTCGTGCTGCTGTCGGGCATTTCCAGCCCATTGGTGGTGCCGCTTTCCGAGCAGATCGCGACAAGCTTCCCGCATTACCTCGGCTGGGTCCGTGCCGAGTGGATCCAGAACACCATCGCCCTGCTCGCCACCCTGCTGGTGATCCTGGCGGTGGGCGTGGCCAGCCGCCGCGTGCTCGGCCAGCGCCTGCTGCGCTGGGTCGGCGCGGTGATCAAGCGCATTCCGCTGGCCAGCATCATCTACGACAGCGCCAAGAAGCTGCTGGACATGCTGCAGACCGAGCCGGGCAGCACCCAGCGCGTGGTGCTGATCGATTTCCCGCACCGCGACATGAAGTCGGTCGGGCTGGTCACCCGCGTGATCAAGGAACAGGGCACCGACCGTGAACTGGCCGCGGTGTACGTGCCAACCACGCCGAACCCGACCTCGGGTTACCTGGAGATCGTGCCGGTGGAGCTGCTGACCCCGACCGACTGGACCGTCGACCAGGCCATGAGCTTCATCATTTCCGGCGGTGCCGTCGCACCGTCCAGCGTTCCGTTCACGCGCGCAGGCGAACGCAGCCAATGACCACCGCGGCGCCAATCGAGCGCCCGCTGCAGGACCGCGCGGTCCTGCTGTTCATCGTGCTGGCCGCGTTCTTCTGCGGCAACGCCGTGCTGGCCGAACTGATCGGGGTGAGGATCTTCGCGCTGGAAGACACCCTCGGCATTGATCCGCTGAACTGGAACCTGTTTGGCCAGACCGGTTCGCTCAGCTTCACCGCCGGTACCCTGCTGTGGCCGGTGGTGTTCATCATGACCGACACGATCAACGAATTTTTCGGCAAGCGCGGCGTGCGCTTCATCTCGTGGTTGGCCGTGGTGCTGATCGCCTATGGCTTCCTGTTCGCCTTCGCAGCGATCTCGCTGGCGCCGGCCAGCTGGTGGGTCACCTCGATGGACGGCCACGGCGTGCCGGACTACCAGGCGGCATTCGCAGCGGTGTTCGGCCAGGGCATGTGGACCATCGCCGGTTCGCTGGTGGCCTTCCTGCTCGGCCAGCTGATCGACGTGGCCGTGTTCCACCGCATCCGCCAGGCCACCGGCGAGCGCCACGTGTGGCTGCGTGCGACCGGATCCACCGCGATCTCCCAGGTGGTGGACAGCTTTGTAGTGATCTGGATCGCCTTCGTGCTCGGCCCGCAGCACTGGCCGACCTCACTGTTCCTGGCCGTCAGCAGCGTCAACTACATCTACAAGATGGGCTTTGCGGTTGCCTTGATTCCACTGCTGTACCTGATGCGGCGTGCGATCACCCGCTACCTGGGCGCAGACAGGGCCGCCGCGCTGCGCGCCGCCGCCGCGGCTGACTGAAGCCCCAGCGACGGCAAGCTGACTGCGCCTTCACGCTGGCCGTACGCGGCCGGATCGTGCAAGCTCCACGGTCTGTGTTCCACGGAAGCTCCTGATGCCGCATCGCACCCGCGCCCTGGCCGCCGCCATTGCCGCGTTGTTCCTGTTCAGTGCCGTACCGTCGGCCGAAGCAGCGAAGAAAAAGGCCAGCCGCCCTGCCGCCGCGCAGACCCGCCAGGCTGCCAAGCCCAAGGCCAGGCCCGCCCGCGTCACCGCGCCGGCGCGTGGCAGCTCGGCGCGCCGCGCCGCGCCGCGCCCGGTCGCCCCGGCCCGGGCCGTACCCAAGCAGGTGCAGCTGGAGCGCCTGTACGACGAGTACTGGGATGCCTCGATGCGGTTGAACCCGCTGCAGGCCACATTCCAGGGCGAGGCCCGCTACAACGACCAGCTGCCCAACATCCTGTCCGCCGCCTGGCGCCAGCAGTCGCACGACTTCACCACGCAATGGCTGGGCAAGGTCGAGAAGCTCGGCAGTGACGGCCTGCAGGGCCAGGACCTGCTCAGCTACGAGATCTTCGTGCGCGACGCGCGCGCATCACTGGCCGCCGAGCGCTACCCGAGCTGGATGATGCCGATCAGCCAGTACTACAACATCGGCAGCATCATGGCGATCCTCGGCTCCGGTGCGGGCGCACAGCCATTCAACACCGTGCAGGACTACGACACCTGGTCACGCCGTTCGCTGGGCATTCCCGAGCTGTTCGACCAGGCCATCGACAACATGCGCCAGGGCATGAAGGCCGGCGTGGTGCAACCACGCGACCTGATGGAAAAAGTGCTGCCGCAGCTGGATGCGGTGATCAAGCCCACCGCCGAGGAAAGCATTTTCTGGTCGCCGATCCGCACCATGCCGAACACCATCCCGGCTGAGGACAAGGCGCGCATCAGCGCCGAATACAAGCGCATGATCGAGCTGCGCATCATGCCGGCCTACCGTGCCCTGCGCGGCTTCATCGCCACCGAATACCTGCCGGCCACACGCACCAGCAGCGGCCTGGGCGCATTGCCCGATGGCCAGGCCTGGTACGCCAACCTGATCGTGCAGACCACCGCCAGCGACCAGACCGCCGCACAACTGCATGCGCTGGGCGAACAGCGCGTGCAGGAACTGCAGGCGCAGATCGCCACGGTGATGAAGGACGCCAAGCTGCGCGGCTCTCCCACCAAGCTGCTGCGCAGCATGCGCAACGACCGCCAGTTCCAGTACGGCGACGCCAACGCGCTGATCAACCGCTACCGCCAGGTGCAGCAACAGGTCAGCGCACGCCTGCCGCAGGTGCTGGATACCTTGCCGCAGGCACCGCTGGAGGTCCGTGCGGTGGAACCGGAACGTGCACTGACCGCCGCCGCTGCCGCCTATCAGCCGTCGGCGGCCGGTCAACCGGGCGTGCTGTACATCAACACCCGCGACCTGCCCAGCCGAAAGCGCTGGAACGTGCCGGTGCAGTACCTGCATGAAGCGATCCCGGGCCACCACGTGCAGCTGGGCCTGCAGCAGGAGCTGGCCAAGCTGCCACGCTTCCGCCGCCTCGGTGGCGATCTCGCCTTCGTCGAAGGCTGGGGCCTGTACGCAGAAACGCTGGGCGAGGATCTGGGCATCTACACCGATCCCTACGACCGCATCGGCTACCTGTACTCGCGCCTGCTGCGCGCCGCCCGCGTGGTGGCCGACACCGGCGTGAACGCCCAGGGCTGGAGCAAGCAGCAGGCTGTCACCTACCTGCAGAAGACCGTGGACATGAGCAGCGACGATGCCAACGCCGAAGTCGAGCGGATCATGGCCCAGCCCGGCCAGGCGCTGTCGAATGTCGCCGGCCTGACCACCATCGTTGCCCTGCGCGACAAGGCCAAGGCACGCCAGGGCGCCGCCTTCGACCTGCGCCGCTTCCACGCCGAACTGCTGAAGGACGGCTCGATGCCGCTGGACGTGCTTGACCGCAAGATGGAACGCTGGATGGTTCAGCCGGCCAGCACTACGCCCACGCCTTCTCCTTGACCCCTCCGGAGCCACCATGCGCCCTGCCGTCGCCCTGTTCGCCGTCGTGCTGGGCCTGCTGCCTTCAACGGGTATCGCCGCACCGGTGCTGACGCCACCGGATGCGGGCATCGACGGGCTGATGCAGGCCTACGACGGCCAGGTACCCGGTGCTGCAGTCCTGGTGCTGCACGACGGGCAAGCGGTGTTCCGCCGTGGCTACGGCCTGGCGGTGGTGGAGGACGGCACTGCGGTCACCCCGGCCAGCAACTTCCGGCTGGCCTCGGTCAGCAAGCAGTTCACCGCTGCGGCGGTGCTGCTGCTGGTGGAGGATGGCCGGCTTGGGCTGGATCAACCCGCCCGGCAGTGGCTGCCCGAACTGCCACCGGCTGCCGCGGCCATCACGATCCGCCAGCTGCTCTCGCACACCGGCGGCCTGCTCGACTACGAAGACCTGATGGATCCGGCTGACACTCGGCAGGTGCATGACGCCGATGTGCTGACCCTGCTGTCACGCCAGGACCGGCTGAAGTTCGCGCCGGGCACGCAGTACCACTACAGCAACAGCGGCTATGCGCTGCTGGCACTGATCGTCGGCCGTGCCTCCGGCCTGGATTTCGCAGCCTTCCTGCAACAGCGCATCTTCCGCCCGCTAGGCATGGCCCACACTGTGGCCCATCAGGACGGCATGGATACCATCGCCGCACGCGCCTATGGCTACAGCTGGATCGATGGCCGCTGGCAGCGCACCGACCAGAGCGCCACCAGTGCCGTGCTCGGCGATGGCGGGATCTACTCCTCGCTGGACGACCTCGCCCGCTGGGATGCGGCGCTGTACGACGACCGCCTGCTGTCGAAGGCCTCGCGCCGCGCGATGTTCAGCCCGGCCACATCGACATCCGAACCGGATGTGCCGCACTACGGCTTCGGCTGGCGCCTGAACGGCCCGGTGCAATGGCACAGTGGCGAAAGCATCGGCTTCCGCAATGTCGTCGTGCGACACCCGGAAAAGCACCTGACCGTGATCGTGCTGACCAACCGCAACGCCCCCGAACCTTATCCGCTGGCACTGAAGATCGCCCAGCGCTGGCTGGACACCCTGCAATGAACACTGGTTCCGACGCCCTGCTGGGCATCCACCATGCGGCACTGATCTGCAGCGATTACGCGCGTTCAAAAGACTTCTACGTCCGTATCCTCGGCCTGCGCGTACTGGCCGAGAACCACCGCGCTGCGCGCGATTCCTGGAAACTGGACCTGGCCCTGCCCGACGGCGGACAGCTGGAACTGTTCTCGTTCCCCTCGCCACCGCCCCGCCCCAGCCGCCCGGAGGCCCAGGGCCTGCGCCACCTCGCGTTCCGGGTCGCTGCGCTGGAGCCGTTCATCGAACGCCTGGCCAGCCACGGCGTGGACTGCGAACCGATCCGCGTGGACGAATACACCGGCCGCCGCTTCACCTTCTTCGCCGACCCCGACGGCCTGCCGCTGGAACTGTACGAAGTCGGTTGACGGCCCTGGGGTCAGATCCCTTTTCCGACGGAAAGGGGATCTGACCCCATCGCCGCCGCCGGAAACGTCATCCACGCGTGGATCTACCTGTCGACCAAGGTCGACACCTACCAACAGCCGAAGGAATTTGTCAGAGGTGGGGCGGTGTGGGTGGGCAGGACCGTTGGCGCCATGGATGGCGCATCGAGCCCCCAAGGGTGAGGGCGCTTTGCTTGCGAAGCACTGCTTCGCAAGCGCCCGAACGCCCAGCCGCCAGCGGCTGGGCCGGACCGCGGAGCGGAGTTTACGGCGTGTCCTGCCCACCCACACCGGCCCGCCCAACAAGCAAAGGCCAGAGCCGCTCTGGCTCTGGCCTTTGCTGTTGCCTTGGTTTGAAGCCTCGGCAGTTGCAGGGGCGCAGCCCTGCCGAGCAACCCTCAGTGCAGCAGGGCAGCCACCGCGTCGCGGAACCCCGCCTGGGCCTGCCCGGAATCGGGCGCATGATGCAGCTGGCGCACCGCCCGTCCCAACCGTGCCGCCCCCACGAAGCCACAGCTGGCCTGCAATCGGTGCAACTGGCTGCGCAACTGGCGCTCGTCGTGCTGGTCGACCGCCTGCTCGACCGCGTCGCGCACGCCCGGCAACTCGGCCAGGAACAGTTCGCGCAGTGCGATCAGGTGGTTGCGCTGGCCATTGAGCGCTGCCAGGGCTGCGGTCTCGTCCCAGTCCTGTACGGCCAGTTCGACCGCGGCCGGGGCCTGTGCCACGAAGATCCCCGCCGGGCTGTTGACCAGCGCTCGGCGCACGGCCTTCAGCAGCTGGTCGCGGCCCAGTGGCTTGACCAGCGTGTCGCTGAAACCAGCTTCGCGCAGGCGGGCGTGAATGGAGGCATCGCCGTCGGCGGTATGTGCCAGCGCCGGCGTGTCGGGATGTGAACGGCGCAACTCACGCAACAGCTGCGCGCCATTGCCGTCCGGCAGGTTGACGTCGATCAGCCACAGGTCATGCGAGCCGGGCTCGGCACTGGCCAGGGCACTGGCCAGCGAATCTGCGGTGTCCACATCCGCCGGTAACGTTTCCAACGCCGCCTTGAAAAAACCGCGGCTGATGATGTCGTCCTCGACAAGCAGGAAGCGGGGCCGTGCGGCCCGCGGGGTCATCTGCATCAGGGCTGCCTCCATGTCAGCTGTCCCAATCATCATGCACGACGGCCACGGGCGCAAGCGGGTCCGGGCCCCATCGGTCAGGATCTGCGACAATACGCCCCCATTTTTGCCCGCAGCCTGTTGCCACGTGGCCCGATCCCGCTCCCGCACCGACCGTACCCCGTTCCAGACCGAGATCCTCGACCTCAGCCATGATGGTCGCGGTGTCGCCCGCCGTGAAGGCGAGGGCGGCAAGGTTACCTTCGTCAGCGGCGCCCTGCCCGGTGAGGTGGTGATGGCCGAACAGACAGCCCGCAGCCGCCATTTCGACGAGGCGCGCACGCTGGAGGTGCTGCAGGCCTCGCCGCAGCGGGTGACCCCCAAGTGCCCCCATTTCGGCACCTGTGCCGGCTGCGTACTGCAGCACCTGGACGAGGCCCAGCAGATCGTCGCCAAGCAGCGCGTGCTGATGGACAACCTGGAGCGGATCGGCCATGTGAAGCCGGGCACCGTGCTGCCGCCGCTGGTCGGCGAGAGCTGGGGTTACCGCCGCAAGGGCCGCTTCTCGGTGCGCCGGGTCGAGAAGAAGGACAAGACCCTGGTCGGCTTCCGTGAACAGGATCCGCGTTTCGTCGCCGACCTCAGCCAATGCCTGACGGTGATTCCGGAAATCGGCACCCAGGTCGAGGCGCTGTCCACCTTCATTGAAACGCTCGATGGCAAGCGCGACATCCCGCAGATCGAGTTCATCGCCGGTGACCAGGCGGTGGTGCTGACCGTGCGCCACCTGCAACCGCTCAGCGATGCGGACCGCGCGGCCTGGGCTGCCTTCGGCCAGCAGCATGGGTTCGTGATCTACCTGCAGTCCGGCGGCGTGGACACCGTGCAGCCGCTGGACGGGCAGGGCGTGCCGCTGTCGTTCCGGCTGGCGCCGTGGGATGTCGAGCTGGCGTTCCGCCCGTTGGATTTCATCCAGGTCAACGCCAAGCTCAACGAGAAGATGATCGCCCACGCCCTGGACCTGCTGCAGCCGGGTAAGGACGAGCGCGTGCTGGACCTGTTCTGCGGCCTGGGCAACTTCACCCTGCCGTTGGCCCGCCGTGTGCGTGAAGTGGTGGGTGTGGAAGGCGATGCCGGCCTCGTCGCGCGTGCGCGTGAGAACGCCGAGCGCAACGGCCTGGCGAACGCGCAGTTCTTCAGCGCCGACCTGACCCAGGACCAGCGCAGCACGGCGTGGATGCGCCAGGGCTTCGACAAGCTGCTGCTGGATCCGCCGCGCTCGGGCGCGATCGAAGTGCTGCAGCAGCTGCCGCTGAAGCAGTTCAAGCGCATCGTCTACGTCAGCTGCCACCCGGGCTCGCTGGCGCGCGATGCCGGCTATCTGGTCAACGAACAGGGCTTTACCCTGGTCAGCGCCGGTGCCATGGACATGTTCCCGCACACCGCGCACGTGGAAAGCATCGCGGTATTCGAAAAGCGCTGAGCAGCTGTCATCACCCGTGGCGCATAATTGCGCCATGGGCATCGAAATCGAACGCAAATTCCTGGTCAGCAGCGATGGCTGGCGCACCGCCGCGCATCGGGTGATCCCGATGGCGCAGGGCTACATCAACGACATGGGCGCGCTCGACCGCGGCACCCAGAACGCCTCGGTGCGCGTGCGCATCGAAGGCGACCACGCCGCGCTGAACCTGAAGTCGCGCACCCTCGGCCACACCCGGCAGGAGTTCGACTACCCGATCCCCGTGGAGGACGCGCGCGCACTGCTGGCGCTGTGTGTCGGCGGCCTGATCGACAAGCGCCGCCATCTGGTCGAACACGCCGGCCTGACCTGGGAAGTGGACGAGTTCCTCGGTGACAACGCCGGCCTGGTGGTGGCCGAAGTCGAGCTGGAAAGCGCGGACCAGGCCATCGACCTGCCGGACTGGGTCGGCGCCGAAGTGACCGATGACGCCCGCTACTACAACGTTGCCCTGGCCAGCCGCCCGTATTCACAGTGGTGAGCCCCCAAAAAGGGGACGGAGGGGATTAAGTCGGCTTTACCCCGCCTGTGCGGAAAGCGACTTAATCCCCTCCGTCCCCTTTTATCGAGGAAGGCGGTCCCCATGTCGTTCGGATGAGAATCGACATCTACTCCGACGTGGTCTGCCCCTCGTGCTGGATCGGCAAGCATCGTTTCCAGCAGGGCGTGCAGTTGCTGGGCCCGAACGCGCCTGACCTCGATATCCACTGGCAGCCGTTCCAGCTGGACCCGGATGCGGACGACACCCCGGTGCCGCTGCGCGAGGCCTATGCGCGCAAGTTCGGGGGCGTCGAGCGCACCGAGCAGATCCTCGGCCAGACCCAGACCACCGCACGCGCGGAGGGGCTGCCGATGGATTTCAACCAGGGCCAGGTGCGGGTGACCACGCTGCCGGCGCATCGGGTGTTGTGGCTGGCCGGCCAGCATGGCGTGCAGGATGCGGTGGGTGAATCGCTGTTCCGCGCCCACTTCGAGCATGGCCAGAACCTGGCTGACAACGCTGTACTGGTGAAGGCCGGCGTGGCGGGCGGCCTGGACGGTGGCGAAATCGCGCAGATGCTGGCCTCCGACCGCGGGCTGGCCGAGGTCGAAGCCAAGCTGGCGCAGGCCCATGCACTGGGCATTTCTTCGGTGCCGACCTTCGTCATCGATGGGAAGTGGGCGATTTCCGGGGCCCAACCACCCGAGGCGTTCGCCCAGGCCCTGCAGCAGATCGCGGCCGAACAGGGCGCCCCGGCCACCCCGGCTGACGGCGACGAGGCCTGCGGCCCGGACGGCTGCAAGGTCTGACCGGCTCCTCAAAAGGGGACGGAGGGGATTAAGACGTATCCAGCCTCTTGGGGCCGATTGCGCCTTAATCCCCTCCGTCCCCTTTTTCTGACCACTGCGCCTGTCGGCCGGTTCTGCGACAATGCGGCACTGCGCCATGCGGGCGCGCGTTGTGGAGATCGACCATGCTGCTGATCGGCGTTGCCGGCACCGAACTGACCGCCCAGGAACGTGACTGGCTGCAGCACGACGCCGTGGCCGGAGTGGTGCTGTTCAAGCGCAACTTCGCCTCGCGCCAGCAGGTGACCGATCTGAGCGCGGCCATCCGTGCCGCTGCCCCGCGCCCGCAGCTGATCTGCGTGGACCAGGAGGGCGGCCGCGTACAGCGCTTCCGCGAGGGTTACAGCGATCTTCCGCCGCTGCAGGACATTGGTGCCTTGTACGCCACCGACCCGCAGCAGGCCCTGGCGCTGGCCGAGCAGCATGCCTGGCTGATGGCCAGTGAAGTCCGCGCCAGCGGCCTGGATCTCAGCTTCGCCCCGGTGGTCGACCTTGGCCGCGGCAACCGCGCCATCGGCAACCGCGCCTTCAGTGAAGACCCGCAGGTCGTGGCCGCGTTCACCGCAGCCTATGTGCGCGGCATGCACGCGGTCGGCATGGCCGCCACGCTCAAGCATTTCCCTGGCCACGGCACCGTGCTGGAAGACACCCACGTGGATACCGCGATCGATCCACGCGCGCTGGACGAACTGCGCGCGCAGGACCTGGTGCCGTTCCAGGCCGGCATCGCCGCCGGTGCCGATGCGGTGATGATGGCGCACGTGATCTATCCGCAGGTGGCACCGGAGCCCGCCGGCTATTCCCCACGCTGGATCCAGGACATCCTGCGCGGCGAACTCGGCTTCCGCGGCGTGGTGTTCTCCGATGACATCGGCATGGCCGCCTCGCACAGCGCCGGCGGCGTGCCGGCGCGCGTGCACGCGCACCTGGACGCCGGTTGCGACGTGGTGCTGGTCTGCCATCCGGAACTGGTCGATGAAGCCCTGCATGCGGTGCAGGGACGCTCCCTCAATACTGCTGCGCTGCTGGGCCTGCTCGGCCGCGGCGCGCTCGGCTGGGACGGCCTGCTGGCCGATGCCCGCCATGGCGACACCCAATCCCGTCTGCTTGAAACCCTTGGAAGAACCGTCTGATGCCCAACCTCACCATTTCCCAGGCCCTGGCCCAGGCTGACCTGCTGGTCGACCGCCCCACCATCGACAAGGCCATCGCTGCTATCGCCGACGCCATCGCGCGCGATTACAAGGGCGAGGTGCCGTTGTTCCTGTCGATCATGCATGGTGCGCTGCCGTTCGCCGGCCAGCTGGCGCTGGAACTGGGCGCGCGCGGCCAGGACGTGCAGTTCGATTACCTGCACGCCACCCGCTACCGCGGCGAAACCACCGGCGGTGACCTGGTCTGGAAGCACAAGCCGGCCACCTCGCTGTTCGGCCGCCGCGTGCTGCTGGTCGACGACATCCTCGACGAGGGCTACACCCTGCAGGGCGTTCGCACCTGGTGCCTGGAGCAGGGCGCGACCGATGTGCGCATCGCTGCGATGACCGTGAAGAAGCACGACCGTGCGCTGCCTGACGTGACCGCCGATTACGCGGGCATCGAGCTGCCGGACCGCTATGTGTTCGGCTTCGGCATGGACGTCAACGAGACCCTGCGCTGCGTGCCGGCCATCTACGCGATGAAGGAATAACGGCGCAGCCGCCCGCGGCGCGTCTTCTTCTGCCGCCGGCATCCTCGGGTGCCGGCGTTCGTCTTTTCATGGAGTGCTTCGAATGCAACAGATCGCCCTGGCCGTGATCGGCGGTACCGGTGTCTACAACCTGGCCAAGCTTGACGACGTGCAGACCCACGAGGTCGACACCCGCTTCGGCCGCCCATCGGGCCCGGTGCGCGTGGGCACGCTGCTCGGCCATCGCGTGGCGTTCCTGGCGCGGCATGGCGAGGGGCATTCGCTGCCGCCGCACAAGATCAACTACCGAGCCAATTTGGCTGCGCTGCAGCAGCTGGGCGCGCAGCGGGTGCTGGCATTGAACACGGTGGGTGGCATCACCGAGAACTTCGGTCCGCGCGTGCTCGCCTGCCCGGACCAGATCATCGACTACACCTGGGGCCGCATCAGCACGATCTGTGAAGAAGAAGGCTCCGACGTGGTCCACGTCGATTTCGGCCATCCGTACACGCCGATGCTGCGCAGCAAGATCCTGGCGGCAGCCAAAGTGACCGGTGTCACGGTCCATGACGGTGGCTGCTATGGCGCAACGCAGGGCCCGCGCCTGGAAACGATCGCCGAAATCGCCCGCATGCGCCGCGACGGTTGCGATCTGGTGGGCATGACCGGCATGCCGGAAGCCGCACTGGCGCGGGAGCTGGGGCTGGATTATGCCTGCCTGGCGATCATCGCCAACTGGGCCGCCGGCTGCGGTGATGGCGAGGAGATTACGATGGCCGAAGTGCTGGCCAATGTGCAGGCGGCCAGCAACGGACTTCCGGAACTGGTGGGCGAATTGGCGCGGGGGTGATTGTCTTCCCCGAGCAAGCTTTGCATACTCAGCTTGTGCGCGGGTTCAGCGTACACCACCCATTCATTGCATAAGGTCTCGCATCACCATGCCGAACGGTACCGTCAAGTGGTTCAACGACGCCAAGGGATTTGGCTTCATCTCGCCGGAGGATGGCAGCGCCGACGTGTTCGCGCACTTCTCCGCCATCAACTCCAAGGGCTTCCGCAGCCTGCAGGAAGGCCAGCGTGTCACCTATGACGTGACCCAGGGCCCGAAGGGCGCCCAGGCTTCGAACATCACGCCGGCCGAGTGATCCACTCGACAGTGCGTTGAAAACCCCGCTCCGGCGGGGTTTTTTTTGCGCTGCGACAAGAATTGCGCTGCCGTGGGCGGGGCCCCGCTGGGCATCCGGATTTGCGCTCGGGCACAATGCGCCCATGAAGGAACGACTGCGCATCGCCGTGATCGGCTACGGCACCGCTGGACAGGCATTGTCCATCCTGCTCTCCCGTGATGGCCACGAGGTGGAGATCTTCGAACGTGTGCCCACGCCGGGACCGGTTGGCGCCGGTTTCCTGCTGCAGCCCAGCGGCCTGCAGGTGCTGTGGCAGATGGGCCTGCTTGACGCCGTGCGCGCGCATGCCGCGCCGGTGCATCGCCTGTACGGCGATACGCCGTGCGAACGCGCAGTGATGGACATGCGCTACGCCGGCCTGGACGCGCGCCTGCACGGCCTTGGCATGCAGCGCGGCGCCCTGTTCTCGTTGCTGGATGATGCGCGTGCTGGTGCGGGCCAGCTGCATGCCGGCGTCAGCATCGCTGCAGTGGATGCCGAGCACGGCCGCCTGCGTGACAGCGAAGGGCGCCTGCACGGTGCGTTCGACCTGGTGGTGGCCGCCGATGGTGCGGCCTCGACGCTGCGCGGCACGATCAAAGACGGTAACGGACTGGATCGCGTGTATCCGTGGGGTGCGCTGTGGTGCCTGTTGCCGGCCGAAGACTGGCCACACCTGCAGGAGCTGCGGCAGCGCTACGTGGCCGCTCGCAAGATGATCGGGCTGTTGCCGGTCGGTACGCGGCCCGGTGATGACACGCCGCGCCTGAGCTTTTTCTGGAGCCTGCCACGCGCCGATTTCGAACGTTGGCAGGCCGACGGCATGATGCCCTGGCTGGACGAACTGCATGCGCTGTGGCCGCAGGCCAGTGCACGCTTCGCGCATCTGCGTGACGCCGGCCAGCTGGCACGGGCCGTCTACCGCGACGCGGTGATGACGCGCTGGCATCACGGCCGCATGGTGCTGGCCGGCGATGCCGCGCATGCGATGAGCCCACAGCTGGGCCAGGGCGTGAACATGGCGCTGCTCGATGCGCTGGCGCTGCGCGATGCCTTGCGCGCGCATGGTGGCGGTGCCGCGGCATTGCAGGCCTACCAGGCGCAGCGCAGGGCACACGTTGCGGTCTACCAGCGCTGGAGCCGTTGGCTGACGCCGCTGTTCCAGTCCGATCGCGATGCCTGGGCCAAAGCGCGCGACGTGCTGCTCGGCCCGATGGGGCGCCTGCCGGGTGGACGTGGTCACATGCTGCGTGTGCTCAGCGGTACCCAGCATGGCTGGTTCGGTTCGCTCGCGCTGGATCCTGCTTTCGTCGACGCGCTGGCCACTGCGGCGCAGGTGCCTCGCATCAACGCGATCACAGCCACTGCGTGAAACGCATCGTCACGTGAATTAACGGTTGCCTCACTGCGCATATGCGAGAAGTAGGTTGCACGCGATTACGCGTCGCCCGTTTTCCTTTCCGTGATCAACATCGCGCGTGGCCCGGGAGGCGCTGCCGTCGCGGCCTGTTGCGGCCCGGATGTGCCGCCTGTTGTCGAAGAGGAGGATGCCATGTTGTTCGCGGTCGAGGAGCTGGAATCGGAAATCTGCAAGCTGCGCGGTCTGTTGCAGATGCTGCACGAGGACCAGCCCGACGTACTGGAGGACGTGTTCGAGTTTCATGTCGGCAGCCTGATCAGTCATGCGTCGCCGGAGCACCACACGCGCATCCGCGCCTGCGCGCAGGAGATGCTGGCGGCGATCCAGGCCTTGCCGCGGCGACGGGAAGAGGACACGCCTGAGTTCCAGCTGATGCCGCAGCTGGATATCCGTCCGGCCTGATTCAAGCCAGGGGCAGTGCCACCAGGCCGTTGTCCACGCAGGCGACCATCTGTTCGCCGGCAGCGGGAACAGGAACGATTCCGGCGGTGAACGCGGAGAAGGCCGGCAGGAGTGTCATCCTGTCACGCAGCCAGAATGCGGGGAAGCGCCGCCGCAACGGAGGCAAAGCGATCTGTGGATGCAGATGCCCGGCGATCACATGCAGCTCCGCATCGGGCACCGGCTCATGCCGAAGCAGGAACGGTGGCAACCGTACTTCGTCGTGGATCTGCACCTGCAGCTCGGCACGCGGCAGCTGCCGGTCATGATTTCCGCGCAGGACATGCACGTCCAGTGCGGCATTGCGTTCGCGCCATCCCAGCCATTGCTGGTACCACGCAGCACGATGCGCCGGGCCGTGCAGGATGTCGCCCAGGATCCACACCTCGCGGCAGGCACGCGCGTCCAGCAGCCCCTGCAGGCGTTGCAGGTCCTTGCCGGTACCGCCGCCGGGCAGCGCGATGCCTGCGCGGCGGAAGACATCGGCCTTGCCCAGGTGCAGGTCGGCGAGCAGCAGTGCCTGCCGCGCGGGCCAGTACAGTGCACGCGCGCCAAGCAGCACCAGCGGCTCGCCTGCGCGCAGCAGCGGCAGTTCATCGGCCATGCCGACGCTCCAGCTGCTGGGCCACGCGTTGCACCCGGGTACGCCAGTCTTCGTTGCTGAACTGCCCGCGCAGGCGTTCGGCCCACAGCGGGAAACCCAACGGCGTCAGTGACGCCGGGCGCTGCACCGAGAGGGTCTGCATCCGAATCCTGGCCAGTACCTGTTGCAGCCCCGGCATGTCGAGGCTGTCATTCAGCACTTCCTGTTCCGCCAGCGCCAGCAGCAGGTGATCCGGGTCGTGCTCGCGCAGTACGTCGTAGAGCAGTCCCGCGGACGCCTGCAGCTGGCGCAGTGCCCGTGGCATGCCACCGGGCAGGCTGGGGATCAGCAGGCCGGCGACGCGTGCGATGCCGCGGAACTGGCGACGCGCCAGCTCGCCCAGGTTCACCGCAGCACGCAGGTCATCCAGCAGCTGACCGGTGGCGAACAGCGCCCGCCATTGCGCCGCGTCCAGATCGATGGCCTGTGCCGGTGCCAGCACCAGGCCGTGATCGTTCACCGCATAGCCGATGCTGTTGCGCTGCCGGCGGGTACAGCGCAGCGCGAGCAGGGCGGCCAGCGCCTCATGCACGTGGCGGCCGGCAAAGGGATAGACGAACAGGAACTGGCCTTCGCGACGCCGCACCTCTTCCACCAGCAGGTGGTCCGGGCCGGGAAGCGCCGACAACTGTTGCTGCAGTGCCAGCAAGGGCGACAGCCAGCGTGATTCGGCGCTGTCGTCAGCACCGGACAGTACCCACTCCAGCTCGCGTCCGAGTGGCATCGACAGCGGCAACTGGCCTCCCTGCCAGCGTGGCACGACACCGTCTCCGCGCCCTCGTGCCAACCGCACGAAGGCGGTCATGTCGCGCAGCTGCACCAGCTCCAGCAGGCGCCCGGCGAACTGGAAGCGGTCGCCACGGCGCAGGCGGCTGGCGAACTGCTCCTCCACGGCGCCCAGGCCGCCGCCGCGCAGGAACTGCACGCGCACGCTGCCATCGCTGCTGATGGTGCCGATCGACAGCCGATGACGCAGCGCCTGGCGGCGGTCGTGCATGCGGTACCACCCATCGGCATCTCGCACGACCTTGTGGAAATCGGGGTACTGGGCCAACGCCTGCCCGCCCTGCACAATGAACGTGAGCACGGCCTGCCACTGGTCGTCGCCGAGCGACGCGAAGGCATGGGTACGCCGGACCTGTGCCAGCAGCGCAGTGCTGTCGAAGCCGCCCGCCAGTGCGCGGCTGACCGCGTGCTGGGCCAGCACATCCAGCGACAGCGTCGGCGGCCTGCGCGCTTCGACCACACCTTCAGCCAAGGCACGGCGCACCGCAGCGTACTCGGCCAGTTCCAGCGCATGGCTGGGCACGCACAGGATGGCGCCGCTGGCACCCGGGCGGTGGCGTGCGCGTCCGGCGCGCTGGCGCAGGCGCGCCACGCCCTTCGGGCTGCCCAGCTGCAGGACCTGCTCAACCTCGGGGAAGTCGACGCCCAGGTCGAGGCTGGAGGTGGCAACCACGCAGCGCAGCGCACCCGCGCGCAGGCCGTCCTCCACCTGCTGGCGCAGTGCCGGATCCAGCGAGCCGTGGTGCAGTGCAAGCGTGTCCGGTTCTTCCGGCCAGACCGCCGCCAGCGCCTGATGCCACAGTTCCGCCTGTGCACGGGTGTTGGTGAACAGCAGGCTGCTGCGTGCCTGCATCAGCGCCTCCAGCACGCGTGGCAGCTGTGCCAGGCCCAGATGCCCCGCCCATGGGAAGCGCTCGCCGGGGTCTGGCAGCAGGCTGCGCACGCTCAGTGGGCGCGGCCGTACGCCCTGCACGATCGGTGCTTCCGGTCGCCCGGGCAGCAGCACGTCGCGCGCCTCGTGCAGATTGCCCAGGGTGGCTGACAGTCCCCACAGCTGCAATGCCGGCGTGGCATCGCGCAACACCGCCAGGTTCAACTGCAGCAGGACGCCGCGCTTGTTTCCCAGCAGTTCGTGCCATTCGTCCACCACCACGCAGCGCAGCCGCTGCATGCGCGGCAGCGTATCTGGATAGCTCAGCAGCAGCGCCAGTGATTCCGGCGTCGTCACCAGTACGTCGATGCGGCCTTCGCGCGCCTGGCGCCGCTCTCGGTTGCTGGCGTCACCACTGCGCAGGCCGACACGCCAACCCAGCCCCAGCCCATCGACCACGGTCTGCAGCGCGCGTGCAGTGTCGCTGGCCAAGGCGCGCAAGGGGGTCACCCACAGCACCTGCAGCGGGCGTACCGCGCTGGCGCGGCGGGGGGAGGTCGGCGGGTTGATCATGGCCTGCAGCAGCGGCCCTCCGAACATCGCCAGTGTCTTGCCACTGCCTGTGGGTGTGTGCAGCAGTCCGGATTCGCCGGCGAGATAGTGACGCCACATCGCGCGCTGGAACGGCAGTGAGCGCCAGCCTCTGGACGCGAACCAGTCTTCAAGCCGGCGCAGTGCCTGGCTGCGGTTCATCGTGCCAACGCCTGCAGCGTGGCCAACTGATCGGCTTCGCTGGCGGGCTTGTCGTGGCGCCAGCGCAGGATGCGCGGAAAGCGCACGGCGATGCCCGACTTGTGCCGGCTGCTGCGGTTGACCGCCTCGAAGCCCAGCTCGAAGACGTGTTCGGCGCGAACGCTGCGCACCGGGCCGAAGCGCTCGCGGGTGTTGGCGCGGATCCAGCGATCGAGCGCGAGGATTTCCTTGTCATCCAGGCCCGAATAGGCCTTGGCCACCGGCACCAGCGTGTCGCCGTCCCAGACGCCGAAAGTGTAGTCGGTGTACAGCGTGCTGCGCCGCCCATGGCCGGCCTGCGCGTACAGGAGCACCGCATCGATGGTGAGCGGATCGACCTTCCATTTCCACCAGTCACCACGGCGGCGTCCGGCCTGGTAGGGCGAGGCATGCCGCTTCAGCATCAGCCCTTCCACGCCGCGTTCGCGTGCCACGTCGCGCATTGCCGCCGCCTGAAGCCAGTCGTCGGCGTCAACGCCGGGTGAGAGCTGGATCCCTGCATCGTTCAGTGCACCGACGACCTCGGCGAGACGCGCGCGCCGCTGCTGCAGCGGACGTTCGCGCAGGTCCACGCCATCGAGTTCAAGCAGGTCATAGGCGAGCACCCGCACTGGCGTGTTGCGCAGGGTGGCCGCACCGGGCTTTCGGCGCTGGATACGCGTCTGCAGCGCGGTGAAGGCACGCGGCAGGTCCGCGGCTTCGTCCCAGGCCAGCAGCTCGCCGTCCAGCACGCAGCCATCGGGAAGCGCCATCGCCGCCTGTTCGATCTCGGGGAAGCGGCCATCCAGCCGCTCTTCGCCGCGTGACCACAAGGCGACCTCGCCGCGCCGGCGCAGCAGCTGCAGGCGGATGCCATCCCACTTCCATTCCAGCAGCCAGTCATCGATCGCGCCGAGTCGTTCGGCAGGGTTGCCCTCCAGTGGCGAGGCGAGGAAGAACGGGTAGGGCTGCTGCCGGTCCAGCGGCAGCTCATCCGGCGACAGCAGCTGGGCCAGCAGCCCGGGCGAGGGCACCCACTCGCCCAGCATGCGCTGGGCGATGCGTGCGATGTCCAGGCCGGACCATTCGGCCAGCGCCTGCTGCACCAGTCGTTGCGAGACGCCAACGCGCAGGGCGCCGGTCAGCAGCTTGTTGAACACCAGGCGTTCGCTGCTGCACAGCTGCTGCCAGCCGGCCACGACTGCCGCACGGCGCATCGCCTCGGGTTGGTTGGCCACCGCCAGCAGGTGCTGTTCGATCCATTCGGCCAGGGGCCGGTCAGGCGAGGGGTTCGGTGGGTCGTCCAGCAGCAGGGTCAGCGTTTCGGCCAGGTCACCCACCTGCGCATAGCTGTCCTCCACCAGCCACGGTGGCAACCCTGATTCCTCGGCAATCCAGGCGCGCAGTTCGCCACTGGCGGCGATCTTCCTGCGCGCGCCGCCCACCTTGCCACCACTGAGCAGGTACAGCGCCCACGCCGCATCGTGCGCGCCTGCCTGGCCGAAGTAATCGACCAGTGCCGCTCGCTTGTCCAGCGTGGCAGTGCTGCGGTCCAGGCGTTGGTAGAGTGCTGCGAAGGCCTTCATTCCTCGCTCCCGAAATCGGTACGGAAGGCTTCGGCAGCCACGCCGCGCTCGCGCAGGAACGGAATCAACGCATCGGTATTGCCATGGGTGGCGATCACCCGCTGCGCGCCGGTCTGTTCGATCGTCTGCAGCAGTGCGGGCCAATCGGCGTGGTCGGAAATGACGAAGCCACGATCAACGTTGCGGCGGCGGCGGTTGCCGCGCAGTTGCATCCAGCCCGAGGCGAAGCCCAGCTGGTGACGGCCGAAGCGGCGCATCCAGGGCGTGCCCGCAGCCGAGGGCGGGGCGAGGATCAACTGGCCGGCGGCATCGGGCTGGCGGCCCTGTTCGGCCACGGTGAGCGTCTCCAGCATCGGTACGCCGGCCTGCCGGTACACCGCCACGCCATTGGCGATGGCGCCATGCAGCCAGGCCGGCCGATCGTCCAGCGGCCGCAGCTCGGCCAGCACCCGTTGTGCCTTGCCGAGTGCATAGCACAGCAGGATCGCAGCCTCGCCGCGTTGTTCGCATTCGCGGCGCCACGCCACGATTTCGGCAGCGACGGCCGGCGTGTCCGGCCAGCGGTAGATCGGCAGGGCGAAGGTGGCTTCGGTGATGAAGGTATCGCAGGGCACCACTTCGAACGGCGCACAGGTTGGGTCAGGCTGCCGCTTGTAGTCGCCGGAGGCGACCCAGACCTGCCGCCCGTCGTCGACGCGCACCTGCGAAGATCCCAGGACGTGACCGGCTGGATGCAGCGATACCTGTACCCGGCCCAGGCGGAACGGCACGCCCTCGACGTGCGCCTGCACCGGCACATCGCCCAGGCGCCAGCGCAGGATCGGCAGGCTGCCTTCGCTGCAGTGGTACTCGCCCATGCCCGGGCGGGCGTGATCGCCGTGGCCATGGGTGATGACCGCGCGCGCTACCGGTCGCCAGGGATCAATGTGGAAATCGCCGGCGGCGCAGTACAGCCCTTCCGGGCGCAACACCACCAGATCGTCGTTGGCTGCCATGCGGTCACTGTGGCCTGCCGCTCGTGCACAGGGTGAGAACCGGCCTGAACACGGGCTTGGCAAGTCATGCGGCACAATCGGACCGCATACCTCTTGCCGCCAGGATGGACCGGATGAGTGGACCGAGCTTCAGCAGCGACGCGCCCTACGAGACCCATGTTGTGTTGAACCAGCCGCCACCGTTCGCGGGGCGCCAGTTGTGGACTGACGACGTGGCGCTGATGGAAGCTGTGCAGCGCGAAGGCGCTGGCAGCTTCGCGCCACGCCTGGCGGTCTATGGCGCGCTGGCCGGCGACGAGCTGTACCGGCTCGGCTTTGATGCCAACCGCGACCGCCCACGCCTGCGCACGCATGATGCGCAGGGTCATCGCATCGATACGGTGGAGTTCCACCCGGCCTATCACCAGTTGATGGAAACGGCGAAATCGCACGGTGTCGCCGGCTTGTCCTGGCACGAACCGCAACCCGGCGCGCACGTCGCGCGTGCGGTGTTGAGCTACCTGCACCACCAGGCCGAGGCCGGCACCAGTTGCCCTTTGACGATGACCCATGCAGCAGTAGCGGTGCTGCACGCGCAGTCGCATCTGGCCGAGTGGGCACGCAAGGCCGCAGCGCCGGTCTATGACCCGCGCGACGTGCCGGTGGCTGACAAGGCCGGCATCACCCTGGGCATGGGCATGACCGAGAAGCAGGGCGGCTCGGATGAGCGCGCCAACAGCACGCGCGCCGAACCGATCGATGGTGAGCGCTATCGCCTTGTCGGCCACAAGTGGTTCTTTTCCGCACCGATGTGCGATGGCTTCCTGGTGCTGGCGCAGGCGCCGGGAGGACTGACCTGCCTGCTGATGCCGCGCCGGCTGGCCGACGGTGACCGCAACGCGTTCCGCCTGATGCGATTGAAGGACAAGCTCGGCGATTGGGCCAATGCCTCCAGCGAAGTCGAGTTCTGCGGCGCGCAGGCATGGCGGGTGGGCGAGGAGGGGCGTGGCGTGGCCACCATCATCGGCATGGTGATGATGACCCGCCTGGATTGCATGCTGGGCGCAGCGGCGGAAATGCGCATGGCGTTGGCGCAGGCGTTGCACCACGCACGCCATCGCCGCACCTTCGGCAAGCTGCTGGTCGAGCACCCGTTGATGACCAATGTGCTGGCCGACCTGGCACTGGAATCGGAAGCGGCCACGGTACTTTCGATGCGCATCGCACGCGCGGTGGATCGCGCAGGCGTGGATGCCAACGAGGCCGCGCTGGCGCGACTGGGAACGGCACTGGGCAAGTACTGGCTGTGCAAGCGCGCACCGGCCTTCGTCAACGAAGCGCAGGAATGCCTCGGCGGCGCAGGCTATGTGGAGGAATCGATGCTGCCGCGGCTGTACCGGCAGGCGCCGTTGAATTCGATCTGGGAAGGCAGTGGCAACATCCAGTGCCTGGACGTACTGCGCGCGCTGGCACGTGAACCGGAGGCACTGGCGGCGCTGCGCGCCGAGCTGGCAGCGGTGGCCGATCGTGATGCGCGCTACGCAGCGGCATTGCAGCGTTGGGCAGCGGCACCGGCACCGGATGAGTCGCAGGCGAGGCTTTTCTGCGAGCGCACTGCGCTGCTGCTGCAGGCAGCGTTGATGTTGCGGGCGGGCAGTCCAATGGCTGAAGCGTTCGTGCGCAGCCGGCTGGAAGGGCAGCATGGGCTGGTGTTCGGGACGCTGCCGGCGGGTGTGGATCTGTCGGCAATGCTGGCGCGCGCGCTGCCGTAGGGCGGCCAACGGCGAAGCCCCTCGTGGTGGGCGCTGATACTGATGGGTGGGCCGCGCGGGTAGGTCGCGCAGGGGACGCCGTGAATACGTTCTTGTAGGCTCGGGCGCGCCATCCATGGCGCTTACGCCCCTGCGCAACCTACCCGCGCGTCCTTGGACACTTTCCGTACGCGTCCAGCACGGAATCAACAGAAAGAGCAGAGAGCGAAAAGCAGAAAAGCCGCGGCAGTGCCGCGGCTTTTCCTGTGGCGCCGAGCCGATGCCCGGCTGCCGGTACGCCTTAGTGCTTGGCTTCTTCCCTGGCGGCGTTGGCCTTGGCGTCATTGGCGACATCACGGGCCTTGTCAGCAACCTTCTGTGCGGCGTCCGCAGTGGCGTCGCTGGCATGTGCAGCGGCGTCGGTGGCCGCAACCTTGGCCTTGTCTGCGGCGTTTGCGGTGGCGTCTGCGGCCTTGTCCAGTGCCTGTTGGGTATCGGCGGCGGCCTGCTCGGAAGCGGCAGCGGTCTTGTCGGCAGCGTTGCGGGTGGCTTCGGCGGCCCTGTCCACGGCGTCACGGGCGGCAGCGCCGGCGCTGTCGGCGGCCTGCTGCGCGTCCTGCTTGGCCTGTTCGGCTTCCGGACCCTTGCAGGCGGCCAGGGCCAGCAGCAGGGAGGCGGCCAGCAGCGTGGTGGTGATCGGGCGAATCTTCATGGCGGTCTCCGGTACTGCAATGGATGGGGACGCCAGCCTATTCATGCCGTTGTGAAGACGGGGTCGCGATCCGAGGCGCGCGCAGGCAGCAGGCCAAAGAAAAAGCCGCTGGCGAACCAGCGGCTTTTCCAGAACAGCCTGAAGAAAGAAGTTATTACTTCTTGGCTTCTTCAGCAGCGTCCTTGGCCTGCTCAGCGGTAGCTTCGGCAGCCTTGGCAGCGTCCTTGGCTTCGCCAGCAGCAGCGTCGGTCGCGGCAGCAGCGGTGTTGGCAGCAGCGTCGGTCGCAGCGTCAGCAGCGGTGGCGGCGGTGTTGGCAGCCTGCTGGGCAGCGTCGGCGGTCTGGGCGCCGGCAGCGGCGGCCTGGTCGGCAGCAGCCTGGGCTTCGGTGGCGGCTTCGTTGGCCGAAGCAGCGGCGTCCTGGGCAGCTTCCTGCTTCGAGCAGGCGGCCAGGGCCAGAGCCAGGGACATCGCGACCAGCAGCTTGTTGATGCTCATTGTGTAAATCCTCGTCGTTAGAATTAGGCAACGCGCATGCTGCGCGCCGACAACATGATGACAAGCCAAGATTGGGTGTCAAGCGATCCCGCATTCATTTTTGCGAAATCGTCGTTAAATCTTTTTAAATCAATTCGATGGCGATGGCTGTTGCTTCACCGCCACCGATGCACAGGGTGGCAATGCCGCGCTTGCCACCGCGCGTGCGCAGGGCGTTGACCAAGGTCACCACCAGGCGTGCACCGGAGGCACCGATGGGATGGCCCAGTGCGCAGGCCCCGCCATTCACGTTGAGCTTGTCGTGCGGGATGCCCAGTTCACGCATCGGTGCCATCGCCACCACGGCGAAGGCCTCATTGATTTCGAACAGGTCGATCTGGTCCAGCGACCATCCGGTCTTGGCCAGCAGCGTGCGGATCGCGCCGATCGGGGCGGTGGTGAACCACTCCGGTTCCTGCGAATGGGTGGCGTGGCCGACGATGCGCGCCAGCGGGGTAATGCCACGTGCGTTGGCGTCTTCCTCGGTCAGCAGGACCACCGCAGCGGCGCCGTCGGAGATGCTGGAGGAGCTGGCGGCGGTGACGCTGCCGTCTTTCTTGAAGGCCGGGCGCAGGGTCGGGATCTTGGCGATGTCGGAGCGGCCGGGTTGCTCGTCGGTGGCGACCTCGACCTCACCCTTGCGGGTGGCGACCTTCACCGCGACGATCTCGTCGGCGAATGCCCCATTGGCCTGTGCGGCCTGTGCGCGCTTGACCGATTCGATCGCATAGGCGTCCTGTTCCTCGCGGCTGAACTGGTACTTGTCCACGGCGCATTCGGCGAATTCACCCATGGCCTTGCCGTCGTAGGCGTTGACCAGGCCGTCGTGGGCCATGTGGTCGATCGCCTGGAAGTTGCCGAAGCGGTTGCCGGTACGCGAGTTGGGCAGCAGGTGCGGGGCGTTGGACATCGATTCCATGCCACCGGCAACCACGATGCTGGCCGAACCGGCCTTGATCAGGTCATGGCCGAGCATGATGGTCTTCATGCCCGAGCCGCACACCTTGTTGAGGGTGGTGGCACCGGTCGACAGCGGAATGCCGGCGGCGATCGCCGCCGGCATTCCGCTGTCGACCGGTGCCACCACCCTCAAC
>NZ_LXXZ01000023.1 GCF_003244875.1 Stenotrophomonas sepilia | reverse complement strand
CGCCGGCGCGTTGGAGATCTGCGCTTCGTTGTCCACGGTGAAGTTCGGCTTGGTCTTGTAGCCGAAGATCTTGGCGGTGATCACCTGCGGGAACGAGCGGATGTAGGTGTTGTAGTCCTGCACCTGCTGGATGTAGCGGCCGCGGGCAACGGTGATGCGGTTCTCGGTGCCTTCCAGCTGGGCCTGCAGGTCGCGGAAGTTCTGGTCGGACTTCAGCACCGGATAGTTCTCGGTCACCACCAGCAGCCGCGACAGCGCGCTGCCGAGTTCACCCTGGGCCTGCTGGAACTGCTTGAGCGAGGCTTCGTCATCGGCGTTGACGTTGATCTGGCCGACACGCGAGCGGGCGTTGGTGACTTCGGTCAGCACGCGCTCTTCCTGGCTGGCGAAACCTTTGACGGTCTGCACCAGGTTGGGCACCAGGTCGGCGCGGCGCTTGTACTGGTTGAGCACTTCGGACCAGCTGGCCTTGACCGCCTCGTCCTTCTGCTGGATGGCGTTGTAGCCGCAGCCGGACAACAGGGAGGCCAGCAGCATCAGGGGCAGGACACGGGTGAACAGGCGCATGGCGGAGGTTCCGGGTGGGCTTGGCGCCGAGCATGCCATGGTTCGGGTGAAAGACCGGCCATCGGGCGCCGCCCCCTCCGCGGTGTGGTCCAGCCAGCTCGGGGTGGGCCGGGTGGGTGGATCGGCTGGGGGC
>NZ_LXXZ01000022.1 GCF_003244875.1 Stenotrophomonas sepilia | reverse complement strand
ACTGCATCTCATGGCCGACGACATCGAATTCCGCATCGTCGGCCATGAGATGCAGTTCGTGGAAATCGAGCTTGATCCCGGTGAGAGCGCCATTGCCGAGGCCGGCGCGTTGATGTTCAAGGACGCCACGGTGCAGATGGATACCGTGTTCGGCGCCGCCAATGGCGACCAGGGCGGCGGCTTCATGGGCAAGGTGATGGCTGCCGGCAAGCGCGTACTGACCGGCGAAAGCCTGTTCGCCACCGTCTACACCCAGAGCGGCCATGGCAAGGGCAAGGTCGCCTTCGCTGCGCCCTACCCCGGCACGGTGCTGGCGATGAAACTGGACCAGCACGGCGGCCGCCTGATCTGCCAGAAGGACAGTTTCCTGGCCGGCGCGCGCGGCGTGCAGATCGGCGTGCAGTTCCAGCGCAAGATCATGACCGGCCTGTTCGGGGGCGAGGGTTTCATCATGCAGAAACTGGAGGGCGACGGCTGGGTGTTCATCCACGCCGGCGGCTGCGTGGTGGAGCGCGAGCTGGCCGCCGGCGAACGCCTGGACGTGGATACCGGCTGCGTGGTGGCCTACCACCCGACGGTGGACATGGACGTGCGTCGGGTGGCCGGCATCAAGAGCATGCTGTTCGGCGGCGAAGGGGTGTTCCTGGCCACGTTGACCGGCCCCGGCAAGGTCTGGCTGCAGTCGCTGCCGTTCTCACGCCTGGCCGGCCGCATGTGGATGGCCGCACCGCAGGGCGGCGGCCAGAACCGCGGCGAAGGCTCGGTGCTGGGCGGCCTGGGCCGGATGCTGGATGGCGATAACCGCTTCTGACCGCCTCCGGTCGTGCCGGCCGCTGGCCGGCAGCCTCATGGACCTTGGCGCGCATCCCGGTAGTGCCGGCCGCTGGCCGGCAGCCTCATGGACCTTGGCGCGCATCCCGGTAGTGCCGGCCGCGGGCCGGCAGCCCCATGGACCGTTGCCAGGTTTCCCCTATGGTTGCCGGCCAACGGCCGGCACTACCTACTAACTGGCCGCCCAGCCGCCGGTTCTCCCCATTCCTGCTTCGAGGTCTCACCATGGCTGCTTCCCACACTTCCTTTCCGCAAGGCTGGGCCCTGTTCGTGGCCATCGCCGTGGACCTGATCGCGTCCGCGCCGCCGGCCTTCCGCCTGTATCCCGCTGCCGCTGAAGGAACTCTCACAGCG
>NZ_LXXZ01000021.1 GCF_003244875.1 Stenotrophomonas sepilia | reverse complement strand
AGCCCTGCACGATCACCTTGGTGTTCTTGTTAATCAAAACAGACATGGGAATTTCCTTCGGTGTCGTGGATCAGGCGGCGTTCTTGACCGCTTCAACGACCTTCTTGGCGCCGTCGTTGATGTTGTCAGCCGGGATGATGGCCATGCCGCTGTCACGCAGCAGCTGCTTGCCCTCTTCCACGTTGGTGCCTTCCAGGCGCACCACGACCGGAACCTTGACGCCCACTTCCTTCACGGCGGCGATGATGCCTTCGGCAATCATGTCGCAGCGGACGATGCCGCCGAAGATGTTGACGAAGATGCCTTCAACCTTGTCCGAGGACAGGATCAGCTTGAACGCTTCGATGACGCGCTGCTTGTTCGCACCGCCGCCCACGTCCAGGAAGTTCGCCGGCTCGCCGCCGTTGAGCTTGATGACGTCCATGGTGGCCATGGCCAGGCCGGCACCGTTCACCATGCAGCCGATGTTGCCGTCCATGGTGACGTAGTTGATGTCCAGCTCCGAAGCGGTCACTTCGGTTTCATCTTCCTGGGACTTGTCGCGCATCGCGACCAGTTCCTTGTGGCGGAAGTTGGCGTTGTCGTCGCTGTTGAACTTGCCGTCCAGCGCGTACAGGTTGCCATCGTCCAGGATCGCCAGCGGGTTGAT
>NZ_LXXZ01000020.1 GCF_003244875.1 Stenotrophomonas sepilia | reverse complement strand
TCAGTGACAGGGTCAGGCGCGAGTTGATGCTGTCGCCGCCGTCGTCATTCTCGGCATCCACGCCCTGCCCGGAAAGCTTCAGCACCGGGTCGAAGGCATCCGAGACCAGCCGGATCTCGTACAGGCCCGCCTTGTCCACCTGCAAGGTGTAGTCCTGCGAATTGCTGGCCAGCATATCGACGATCTCGCCACTGCCCACCAGCGGCTTGCCGTCATATGGCTTCAGCTTCTCGGCGCGAAGGCGATAAGGGCCGAACGCGGTCGGGCCATCGGCGTTGACTGCCACCTGGTAGATACCACTGCCGTTGGCGCGGAAAGCCAGCGAGACGTCCCCCTCGCGCTCATAGCCGGTGTTGCTGGTGGATACCAGGCTGCCATTGTTGAACACCGCAATCGAGCCGCTGAGGGCACCAGTAAGCTTCAGGCCGACCAGCTCCCTGTCTTCCAGCTTGATCTGGTAGAGCTGGTGATGGCTGCCGTCGTTGAAGTTGATGCCGCTGCGCGAGGTGATCTCGCCGGAGACCGGCTTGTCGAAATCGAGCGACGCGGCCTTGCCCGCATCCGCGCCGCCGCCGATGCGGTTGCACCCGCCGGCGACCAGGACCGTGGCTACGGCCAGTGTGATTGCTGCCAAACGCATGTTGTTTCTCCTTGGCCTTCCATGTGGTTCCCACGCACCCGC
>NZ_LXXZ01000019.1 GCF_003244875.1 Stenotrophomonas sepilia | reverse complement strand
AAAAAAAAAAAAAAGGTGGGGGAGGGAGGGACAACGAAACAACAGCAACGGGCAAAAGCCGCTGGCGTGTGCACGGCAGCGGCGGTGTTCGGGGGCAGCGCTCTTACGTGATGCGGTCGGCGGCCTCGGCCAGCAGGCGCCATGCCTTCAGCACGGCGTGCAGTTCATCCATGGAAAGCTCGCCGAACACGTCCTGGCGCAGGCCGATCAACTGATCTTCCAGCTCGCTGACCAGCGCATGGCCCTCGTCGGTCAGCCACAACAGGTTGGCGCGGCGGTCGCTGGCGTCGCTCTCGCGGCGGACCAGGCCACTGGCACACAGCTTGTCCAGCAGGCGTACCAGGGAAGGACCCTCCATGCCCAGCTGCTGGGCCAGCGCCACCTGGCGGATGCCACCGCCGGAGCGGCCGATCATCAGCAACGGCATGGTGCAGGCGGTGGAGATGCCATAGCTGCCGAGCCGGCTGTCGGCCAGGCGCTGCCACTGCCGCCCTGCATAAAGCAGGCCGGAGCTGAGCTGCAT
The DNA here is from genome assembly GCF_003244875.1 of Stenotrophomonas sepilia. GTDB lineage: Bacteria > Pseudomonadota > Gammaproteobacteria > Xanthomonadales > Xanthomonadaceae > Stenotrophomonas > Stenotrophomonas sepilia. Next base: position 174 of record NZ_LXXZ01000019.1, on the reverse strand, counting down.
CTGCAGCACGGTGCGCTCGTCGAGGGGGCGGTCCATAAGAGATAGATAGGATACTACTAATTTCATTCCTATCAATGGGTTTTTCTGAATGGGTGGGTGTGTTTAGGAAAGCGTTGCGCCTGCCTGGTGTCGGGTGGGGCAGCGGGGGCCGGACGGGGCAGGACACGCCGTAAA
>NZ_LXXZ01000018.1 GCF_003244875.1 Stenotrophomonas sepilia | reverse complement strand
CCTGCGTGAGCGCCTGCAGGAGTACTACAAGCTGGGCGCGCGCTTCGCCAAGTGGCGTGCAGTCATCAACATCGGCGAGAGCATCCCGTCGGGTACCTGCATCGAATCCAACGCCCATGCGCTGGCCCGCTATGCAGCGCTGTGCCAGGAATGCGGCCTGGTGCCGATGGTCGAGCCGGAAGTGATCATGGACGGCGATCATGACATCGAGACCTGCTACGAAGTCACCGAAGCCACCCTGCGTTCGCTGTTCGACGCCCTGTACCAGCAGAACGTGCTGCTGGAAGGCACCATCCTGAAGGCGTCGATGGTCATCTCCGGCAAGGACTGCGAGGAGCAGGCCGATGTCGAGGAAGTGGCCGAGTCGACCGTGATGTGCCTGAAGAGCACCGTGCCGGCCATCCTGCCGGGCGTGGTGTTCCTGTCCGGTGGCCAGAGCGACGAGCAGTCCACCGAGCACCTGAACGCGATGAACCAGCTGGGCAACCTGCCGTGGCCGCTGAGCTTCTCCTACGGCC
>NZ_LXXZ01000017.1 GCF_003244875.1 Stenotrophomonas sepilia | reverse complement strand
AGCCCTGCTCGACCCACCTCACACCGTGATGGTCTGGGTCAATGACTCCCACGTCGGGGGCACCGGCCACGCTGCGGCCTGGTTGCCATCCAGCACCCTGCGCAGGTCGCGCGGATCAATCTGTGGGGCCAGCACATGCACCAGCTCCAGCGCGTAATCACGCAGCACGCGGTCGCGCGGCAACACCGCCCAGGCGATGCACTCGCTGATCGGATCCGGCGCCGGCCACGACCTCAGGTCTTCGTCATTGGAACTGACCGCCATCTCGGCCAGCAGGCCTACGCCCAGCCCCGTGCGCACGTAGGTCTTGATCAGGTCGGCATCGAGCGCGGTCAGCGCCAGGTCGGGCACCAGCCCATTGGTGGCGAAGGCACGTTGCAGGGATGAGTTCGGTCGGGTTGAGGATTCGTAGCTGATCAGCGGCTGGCGGGCCAGCGCGGCCAGGTCCGGTGCGCGGCCGGCGCGGTCCAACGGGTGGCCCTTGGGTACCACTACCAGGCGTCGCCAGCGGAACAGCGGCACTGCGATGCCATCAGTTGGCTCACCGCCTGCGGTGCTGATGATGGCGATATCGGCGTCACCCTGGTTCAAGCGGTCCAGCGCGTCGGTTTCACCGGCCTGCTGCAGGTGCACGCTGACCTGCGGATAGGCCTGCTTGATCGCCGCCACCGCCGGCGG
>NZ_LXXZ01000016.1 GCF_003244875.1 Stenotrophomonas sepilia | reverse complement strand
AAAAAAACAAAAACAGTGCGCACACGCCATCGAACACGATCACCGCGCTGCCCGCCTCGGCGGCAGCGTCACCGCGGTTCGAGCCAACCTTCATAGCGGATCAGGGCTCCGGCCCAGGGCAGCGTCACATCGACCAGGAAAGTGTAGCGCTCGCCCTGCCAGGCTTCACGGCAGCGCACACCGCCGAACCAACGCGTCGGCAGCGGCAGCAGCCCGAACGCCCAGACCCGGCGCACCGACCAGTCGATACCACCGTCGCGGGCCTGCAGCGCGAACTCGAAGCGCACCGCGCCCAGCTGCTCGCGCAGATGCCCGTCGTGCGCCCACAGCCGCGACACCATTGGCCAGCGCCCGAACCGCCGCGCCCACTGCTCGCCCTGCCGGTAGCGGTTGAACGCCACCTCGGTGGGCAGCGCGTCACCGTCCTGTGGCAACCGCGCCAACGCAGCCAGCAGCGGCACCAGCCAGTGCCGCCCCCTCACGATGCAGGCCTGCCCTGCGTAGCGGCGCGGCAACGGCGCGGCATGCAGCGCCTGCACCGGTCCTGCCAGGGTGGCGAAGGCCGGCCCCAGCACACGCGCGAACAGCGGCGCAGTCAGGGCGCGATCGTCGCACCGGGCGCATGGCGACCCTGGCCTGGATCGCGCCCTGACTGCGCCGCTGTTCGCGCGTGTGCTGGGGCCGGCCTTCGCCACCCTGGCAGGACCGGTGCAGGCGCTGCATGCCGCGCCGTTGCCGCGCCGCTACGCAGGGCAGGCCTGCATCGTGAGGGGGCGGCACTGGCTGGTGCCGCTGCTGGCTGCGTTGGCGCGGTTGCCACAGGACGGTGACG
>NZ_LXXZ01000015.1 GCF_003244875.1 Stenotrophomonas sepilia | reverse complement strand
CCAAGGTGATCGTGCAGGGCTTCACCGGCCAGCAGGGCACCTTCCACGCCACTCAGATGATCGAGTACGGCACCCAGGTTGTTGGCGGCGTGACCCCGGGCAAGGGTGGCACCACCCACATCGACCTGCCGGTCTTCAACACCGTTGCCGACGCCGTGCAGAGCACCGGCGCCAACGCTTCGGTCATCTACGTGCCGCCGCCGTTCGCGGCCGACGCGATCCTGGAAGCTGCGGCTGCCGGCATCAAGGTCATCGTCTGCATCACCGAAGGCATCCCGGTGCTGGACATGCTGCGCGTGAAGAACGTGCTGACCCGTTCCTACCCGGACACCGTGCTGATCGGGCCGAACTGCCCGGGCGTCATCACGCCGGGCGAGTGCAAGATCGGCATCATGCCGGGCCACATCCACAAGCCGGGCAAGATCGGCATCGTGTCGCGTTCGGGCACCCTGACCTATGAAGCGGTCAAGCAGACCACCGAAGTCGGCCTGGGCCAGTCCACCTGCATCGGCATCGGCGGTGACCCGATCAACGGCCTGAATTTCGTCGACTGCCTGAAGCTGTTCAACGAAGACCCGCAGACCGAAGGCATCATCATGGTCGGCGAAATCGGCGGTGACGCAGAAGAAGCCGGGGCCGAGTACATCAAGAACCATGTGAAGAAGCCGGTCGTCGGTTTCATCGCCGGGGTCGGTGGGGGTGCG
>NZ_LXXZ01000014.1 GCF_003244875.1 Stenotrophomonas sepilia | reverse complement strand
CGGTTGAACTTCCTATACCCCCTGAAGCGCAATGGCGAAAACATGAACCTGCAGATCAGCAATGCCCTCACCCTCCTGCATCATCATCTTGGCGACAACCTGCTGGCGGTGCATCTGTTCGGTTCCGCCGTCAGCGGCGGCCTCAAGCCGGCAAGCGACATCGATCTGCTGGTCACCGTCCGCACGCCCCTGAGCGATAGCACGCGCAAGGTCCTGATGACCGACCTGCTGAGGCTGTCGGCCTGGCCGGCCACCGCGCACCTGCGCCCGCTGGAGGTGACGCTGCTGGTGCACGACGCCGTGCGGCCCTGGCGTTATCGGCCGATGCGCGAACTGCAGTTCGGCGAATGGCTGCGCGACGAGCTGCAGGCGGGTCGCTTCGAGCCGGCCATGGCCGATCATGACCTGGCCATACTGCTCAGCAAGGCACGCCAGCACGCTATCAGCCTGCTAGGCCCGCCGGCTGCCGAACTGTTCGAGCCGGTGCCTGAAGCGGACATGATTCGCGCCCTGCACGACACCGCGGCGCAATGGAACGGACCGGACGACTGGCTGGGCGATGAGTGCAACGTGGTCCTGGCCCTGGCACGCATCTGGCTGACGCTGAGCAGCGGCGAGATCGCTGCCAAGGACGTGGCGGCCGACTGGCTGCTCGAGCGCTTGCCCCCTGAGCACCGGCCGCTGCTGGAAACTGCGCGAGACGTCTATCTGGGCCAGGCCAGGGATGACCTGGCTCAGCGGCCCCAGGCACTGGCCGCTTTCATCGGTTATGCCCGGCACCAGATCGAGCGGCTACGCAGCGAGTCGGTCAACCGATAGACTGCCGTTTCGACCAGCGATGGACATGCCCATGACGCCCGACCAGATCGCCAGCTTCTGCCTCAGCCTGCCGGGCGCCCGCGAAGACCTCAAGTGGGGCAGCAACCGGGTGTTCTCGGTAGCCGGCAACAAGATGTTCGCCATCCTCGATTTTCTGGGCGAGGATCTGGCCTTCAAGGTCGATCACGACCTCTTTCTCGGCTACGTCGACCGCCCCGGCATTCGCCCCGCGCCCTATCTGGCGCGAGCGCACTGGGTCAGCATGAGCGCCCGCCAGCTACCGCTTGGCGACCAAGAGCTGCGCCAGTTGCTGACCCGTTCCCATCAGTTGGTGGTACGCCGACTGCCCAAGCGCCTGCAGCCCGGTCTGCTACTGGACGAATAGCACATCACCACCTGCGCCCACTGCGGCGGCGCGGTACGGATCGTCGCCAGCATCGAGGAACCCAAAACCATCCGCGCCATCCTCGCCCACTTCGA
>NZ_LXXZ01000013.1 GCF_003244875.1 Stenotrophomonas sepilia | reverse complement strand
AAGACAGCGTTTCAAGGAGCTGCTGGTGGAGTACGCCGGCGGCTACCTGCACGGGCCGTTCAACATGGAAGCGCGCCTGCTGGCCGGATTCGATGCGGACGAACTCGCCAACCTGGTCGAGCAGGCCGGTTGAAGAAAAGGGGACGGAGGGATCAAGTCGTTTGTGCCAAAACGACTTGATCCCTCCGTCCCCTTTTTCATGCGTTCGGCAGTACCACGCGCTTGCCATCCACCGTTGGCCGGTTGATGTAGAACAGGCCGGGGCCCGGCCGGTACGGCAGCTCGCTGACGCCGGCGTCGGCAGCGTAGGTCAGTGCGGTGTCGCCCAGCGCGTCGAAGTTCCAGTGCGCCGACTGCATCAGGTAACGCCGTCGCAACAGCGCCTCCTGCGTTTGCGTCAGTGGCTGTCCGGCCACCAGTCGTCGTGCGATCGGTTGCAGGGCCGACGGCAGTTCCCAGTCGGGGACTGCGTTGGCATTGGCCGTCCATTGCACGCCGGCATCGATGGCATGCTGCTGCATCACCTGAAGCGCGATCAGCTGGTAGCGCCAGTCGATGCGCCGGCGCAACACCACGGCCGCCGTCACGTACAGCACCGGTGACAGCACTACGCTGCGGCTGCCGGCGCGACGCTGTTGCTGCCACTGGTGCCAGACATCCACCCAGACTTCCTTTTCGTCCAGGCCCAACTGCTGCCGCCAGCGCTCGGCGTCGGCCTGTGCCTCGGCGTAGGCCGTGGTCGCCTGCAGGATCGCCAGCGGTGGCGTCTGGTACTCGGCCACGCTCGGGCGGCGCAGCAGCTGCCGGCGCGGGCGACTGAGCAGCTTGGGCCCTTCTTCGAGCTGGTTGTAGCCGCCGCCGATGTTGGCGTGTACGCCGGGCAGGGCGATCTCGGTGAACGTTGGCGCCACGCTGGTCAATGGATAGTGCTGGCGATGCTCGTCACGCGCGCTCAGTTGCAGCACCTGCCTGGCAACGCCTGCATGCAGCGCGAGATGAGGTTGTTCGTCGGTGCGGCCACCGCTGACCGCAACCACCGTGTCGAACAGGCCGATGAAGCGCAGCGGCGGAGCGGCCGGGGCGAAGTCCGTTGTGCAGGACAGGCCAGCGGCCTGCAACAGCTGCCGCCAGCGGGTGCGATCCCAGGCCTGCAACTGGTTGGCCACATCGCGCGCGGCGGCCGCACCCCGTGAAAAGCCGAACAGATCCAGCTGCACGCCACGCAGTGGTCGCTGCCAGCGCGTAGCGAGTGCACCCAGTGCTGCCGGCAGCAGCACCTGCAGCGCGCGTCGCACTTTGGCGCGCACACCGCTGGCGCCAATGCCGAACGCCAGTCCGATCAGGTCGTCGTCGGCGTCATCGCGGGTACCGACACCTTCCACGTAGATCGACAGCGAGGGGGCCGCCGATGTCCCGCTGCGGCTGTCCGGGTACAGCTGCTGCAGGCGGGCGATGTTGGTCAGGCCATTGTCGTAGCTGCTGGTCAACCGGCTCTGGTAGGTCGAATCGTCATCCGCACGCAGCTGCGCCGGGCGCGGTTGCGGCAGCTGGGGCCTGCCACGGGCCAGGTTGTGTGCGTTGTTGCGGGTGCCATCGAAGAACAGCCCGATCCGCAGCAAGCCGACCTCTTCGTCCGTGTCCTGCGATGGTGCCATGTGCATTCCCCGTCGTGGCTGCGTCACGGTAGCGCGAAAGCGGTGTCTTGGCGACGTGTAGTAACGCTTTTGACCTTACTTAACCCAGATGCGGTCGATCACAAATCCTGATTTTCACTTCTCTCGCCTATTGAATTCACACGACCCGCGCAGGCCATATGACCAGACCCGGCAAACCGGGTCGTGCTGCATCAACGCTGTTCACATCATTCAAGGAGCGACGCAATGTTGTCCAGATCGATTGGCAAAGCGGCAGGTGGCCTGGTGTTGGGTTTGTCGGTGGCAGCGGTCGCACATGCGGCACCGTTGTTCGAGCCGGTGACGGTCATCAGCCGCGCATCGGCAAACAGCGAGCCCGCGCTGGGCAAGCTGCTGGCCACCCCGTCCACGGCGACGGTACAGGAAGTGCGTGTCGATGCAGCAGCTACTGCACAACCGCAGCTGGAATTCGAACTGCTCGGCCGGCGGGTGCAGGCGGTGCGCAGCAAGGTCGAAGCACTGCCCGATGGCGGCAGCATCTGGTACGGCCAGTTCCGTTCGCCCTCGGACAAACTGACCGCGGCCACCTCCAACGGCCAGGACGACCCCGGCAATTCGCTGATCCTGGTGCGCTCGGGCGACACCGTCACCGGCTCGATCCGCAAGGATGGAAAGCTGTATCGCCTGCGCCCGTTGGGCAACCGCCACGTGCTGGTGGAAGTGGATGAATCGCGGATGCCGGCCGACCATCCGGCCGACTACAACCAGCTGCCGAAGATCCCGATGGGCAACAACGATCGCATCGGCATCGCGCAGGCATCGTCCGGTACGCCGGCGACCATCCGTGTGCTGGTGGTGGCGACCAATGCCGCCGTCGCCGCCTATGGCGGCAACATGCAGTCGCTGGTCCAGCTGGCGGTGGCCGAGTCCAACCAGGGCTACGGCAACAGCAACGTCGGCCTGACGCTGCAACTGGCCGGTTACGAGACCACCAGCTACAGCGAGTCTGGCAACTTCACCACCGACCTGTCGCGTTTCCGTGGCACCAGCGACGGCTACATGGACAGCATCCACACCAGCCGCAACACCACCGCGGCCGATGTCGGCGTGCTGCTGATCAACAACAGTGCCTACTGCGGCCTGGCCTCGGGGATCGGCTCGACCGCGTCGACGGCGTTCGCGGCGGTGTACTGGGATTGCGCGACCGGCTACTACTCATTCGCGCATGAGATCGGCCACCTGCAGAGCGCGCGGCATGACATCGCCACCGACCCGAGCACATCGCCCTACGCCTATGGCCACGGCTACCGCTATGAGCCGTCCAGCGGCACCGGCTGGCGCACGATCATGGCCTATAACTGCACCCGCAGCTGCCCGCGCCTGAACTACTGGTCCAACCCGAACATCAGCTACAACGGCATCCCGATGGGCAATGCCAGTACCGCTGACAACCAGCGCGTGCTGGTCAACACCAAGGCCACCATCGCGGCCTTCCGCTGAGTCTGTACTGTCCGCGGCCGCCTTGTGCGGCCGCGGATTTCCTGCCGGCGGGAATTACCCGCGGGGCAGGGTATCCAGCGACCAGCCATTGGCATCCACGCGCAGCACCGAGCCCTGTTCGTACCAGTCGCCGAGCACGATGCGGGTGCGGTCGCGGCCGCCGGCCTGCAGCGTATGGATGGCCGGGCGGTGGGTATGGCCATGGATCATGGTGTCCACGCCGTGGCGGACGAAGGTTGCATCGACTTCGGACGGGGCGACGTCGGTGACGGTCTCAAACTGCGCGCGATCGCCCTGCTTCATTTCCGACTGGCGGGCCTGGCTCGCCTCGCGCGCCTTCTGCGCGAAGGCGATGCGTGCGGCCAGCGGCTGCGACAGGAACTGCGCCTGGAACACCGGGTCGCGGGTCTGCGCACGGAACTGCTGGTAGGGGATGTCATCGGTGCACAGCAGGTCACCATGCTGCAGCAGCACCGGGCGGCCGTACAGCTCGATCACGCACGGGTCGGGCAGGATGCGCAGGCCGGCACGGCGCGCATAGTCCTCGCCAAGCAGGAAATCGCGGTTGCCGCGGATGAAGTACACGGGCACGCCGCTGTCGGACAGCACCTTCAACGCATCGGCCACCGCATCGGCGGCCGGAGAGGGCGTGTCGTCGCCGATCCAGGCCTCGAACAGGTCGCCGAGAATGTACAGCGCATCGGCGCCGGGCGCCTGCTCGCGCAGGAAGCGCAGGAACAGGTCGGTGATCTCCGGACGGCTGGGGTCCAGGTGCAGGTCGGATATGAACAACGTGGTCATGCCTGCATTCTAGGCCATCAATGATGATGGTAGCGCCGCGGGAGTCGCGCGGTCGGATCGCATTTCCGGCGGAAAAGCGATCTGATCCCTGGGCTACACCGGCAGCGGCAGCCAGGTCAGGCTGGCCGAAGCCAGCAGGACGGCGATGCCCGTGGCAGCGAGCACGTCGGAAGGATAGTGCAGGCCCAGCACCACCCGCGACAGCGCGACACCGAGGGTGAACGGTACCAGCAAGGGTGCCAGCCAGGGGTAATAGGCTAGTGCGACGATGGTGAACGACACTGCGTGCAGGGTGTGCCCGGAGGGGAAGCTGAATTCGTCCAACGGTGCCACCCAGGCGCGGATGCGAAGATCGGCCGCGTAAGGCCGCGGACGCCGCGTCCAGCGCTTGAGGCCCTTGTACAGCAGCAATGCGGCCAGGCCGGTGGCGGCCATGTGCACCGAGGCGCGCAGGCCATCGAAACCATCCAGCACCACCAGCGCAGCCATCAGCACATACCAGAACACGCCATCGCCGAGACGGCTGATGGCCGAGAACAGGCGGCGCACGCGGCGGCGCCGGCAGTAGTGGTTCGCCCGCCGGCACAAGCGCGCCTCGCGCCCTGCCAGCAGTTCAAGCGGCGTGGTGCGCATGGCCGCTCCTCCGCGACTGCGCAAGCTCGGCCAGCAACGCATCGAACTCGGCCACCACCTGCTGTGGATGCAATCGCTTCATCGCACGTGAGGCATTGCCGCCCAGTTCGTGGCGTTTCGCGTCATCGGCGGCCAGTTGCACGGCGGCCTCGATGAACTGCTCGTCGCTGTCCACCGCTGCGCCGTTCTCGCCGTTGCGCAGGTACTCACGCGCGGCGCCGTAGTCGAAGGCCACGGTGGCCACACCGCTGGCCATGCTTTCCAGAGTCACGTTGCCGAATGTCTCGCTGCGGCTGGGGAACAGGAACAGATCGCCGCTGGCGAAGTGGCGGGCCAGCGCATCGCCGCGCTGGATGCCACAGAAGATGAAATCGGGATTTTCATGTGCCAGCTTCTCGCGGGCCGGGCCGTCACCCACCCATACAAAGCGTGCCTTGGGCCGGATCTGCTGCAGGCGGCGGAATGCCTTCACCGCCAGGCCGAGGTTCTTTTCGGCAGCAATGCGGCCGACATGGATCGCCACCAGGCCGTTGCCATCCACGCCCCATTCCTCGCGCAGTGCAGGGTCGCGCCGGCCTGGATCGAACTGCTGGCTGTCCACCGCACGGGCCAGCAGGCGCACGCGTTCGAAGCCCTGTTCGCCGAGGAACTGCTGTAGTTCGCGGGTCGGCACCAGGGTAGCGTCCGCCTGGTTGTGGAAGCGGCGCATCCAGCGCATGGCCGCGGCCTGCAGCCATGCCACGCCATAGTCGGGCAAGTACTCGTCGAAGCGGGTGTGGAAGCCGCTGGCCACCGGAATGCCGAGGCGACGTGCGGCACGCAGTGCCGACCAGCCGAGTGGACCTTCTGTGGCGATGTAGACCGCATCCGGACGCTGATTCTGCCAATGGCGGCCCAGCCGGATCGGGGCTGGCAGGCCGAAGCGCAGGCCGGGGTAGCGGGGCAGGGCAGCGCCGGGAACCAGCAGGGTGCCGGGTGCCGAATCCAGCGCTTCGGTGGACTGGCGGGGGCGGACGAGGTCGATCTCGTGTCCGGCTGCACGCAGACCCTGCTCCAGGCCCTGTACGGTGAGGGCGACGCCGTTGACTTCCGGCGGATAGGTCTCGGTGACGATGGCATAGCGCATGGCGGGCCTCCCGGTTTCCGGCATGCTCGGGCCTGGCGATGTAGCCGACATGACCGCTTTGCGACCGTCAGATGACGGGGGCGCCGGCCACCGAAGGGGCGCTGCGGCCAACAAAAAACCACGGCCCCGAAGGGCCGTGGTCCTGGTGCTTCATGTCACAGCGCGATGGATCAGAAGCGCTGCTGGTACTTCATGTAGACGAAGCGGCCGATGTCGTAGCCACCGTAGTACGAGAAGGCCGAGTTCGGCTTGCTGTACATGATCGGGCCGGTCTTTTCGAACACGTTGTTGGCACCGACCGACACGGTGGCATCCCACGGCAGCGAGTAACGCACCTGCACGTCGTGGAAGGTGACCGCACCACGCTCGTTGTAGTTGCGGGCGCCCTTGTACCACGGTGCATACACACCCGGATCCGAGCATTCGTCCGGGTACAGCGCGATGTTCGAGCAGGTTTCCTTCACGCCCGAGTAGTAACGCGCGGTCCAGCTCGCGCCGAAGTTGCCCCGCTCGTAGCCCAGCACCAGGTTGGAACGGACGCGGAAGGCGCTGCCGATGCCGTTGGTGACGATCGGAACGATCGAGTTGTCGTTGGAGGTGCGGTAGGTCGCACTGGACACGTAGGTGGTGGCCGAGTTCACGTTGAACTTGCCGAACCGGGTGTCCAGACGGTAGCTCACGTCCAGGTCGTAGCCTTCGGTTTCCATGAAGCCCGCGTTGCGGTTGCCGAACTTCAGGTTGGTCACGATGCCGGTCACCGGGTCACGCTGGAAGCGCGAGCAGCGCGCTTCGATGCCCGACTCGTAGCAGTCCTGCAGGATCTGGGTCGGCGTGTCGGCGATGATCGTGTTGTCGATGCGGATCTTCCACCAGTCCAGCGAGGCGTTGAAGCCCTGGATGAAGCTCGGGCTCCAGACCAGGCCCAGGGTCTTGCTGGTCGAGGTTTCCGGCGTCAGCAGCGGGTTGGACCCGGAGGTGAACGGCACCGGGGTTGCGTCCGTCGACGTGTTCACCGGGGTGCCGCCCTGGCGCAGCTGGCGGAAGGTATTCGCATTGGCGATGTCGCGTGCGCAACGTGCACGGACTTCGGCGCTGGAGGCCGAGGAACCGAAACGGGTGTCGCACGGATCGCTGAACTGCGCGAAGGTCTCCGAACCACCACCGAACAGGTCGCTGATGGTCGGTGCACGGAAGCCCTCGGCCCAGGTGCCACGCACCATCAGCGAGTCGATCGGCTTCCACTTGAAGCCGAACTTGCTGTTGAGCGTGTTGCCGAAGGTGTTGTAGTCCGAGAAGCGGGTTGCGCCATTGAAGCTCAGTTCCTTCGCGCCCGGCAGGTCGGCCAGCACCGGAACGTTCACTTCCAGGTAGGCCTCGTTGACGGTGTAGTCACCGCCGGTCGGGCCTGCGGCCAGGTTGGTGGTAGCGCCGGTCTGGGCCAGGGCATCCGGGGTGTACTTGCCTTCTTCCTTGCGGCTTTCCACGCCGAAGGCGAAGCCGAGATCGCCAGCCGGCAGGGTCACGATGCTGCCAGCGATGTTGGCAAAGAAGTTCTTGGAGGTGGTGCGGCCCTTGGTGATCTCTTCCGGGAACAGCCACGCCTGCAGTTCTTCGTTGCCGTACAGGCCATCGGCAGCCGTCGTGCCATACGGCACCAACGGGTTCCACGGCTTGCACACGTCATAGGAGATCGGTGCAGCTGCAGTACCGCACTGTACCTTGCCGGTGGCGGCGTTGTAGAACGACGGGCCGACGCCGCCGGCGACGCGACCCTTGTGCAGGTTGCCGGTGGCCACCGATTCCAGCTCATTGCGGTTGTACTGGTAGCCCACTTCCCAGTCGAAGTAGCGGCTGCCGATCTCGAACGAACCGTCGAACGACGCCACCGCGCGGTAGGTCTTCAGCTCGCTGGTGGTCACGCGCGGCACTTCCCAGGTGCGGCGGTTCCAGGCCACGGCGGTCGGGTTGGCGTAACCGTGCTGGCGGCCGAACGGGTTGAAGTAGCTGTTGATCGACATCGAGCCGACACCGGCGGTGCTCGACTGCAGCGGATAGCCCGCGATCTGGCGGGTGGACTCACGCTTGTTGTAGCCCAGCTCGGTGCGGAAGTTGACGCTGTCGGTGATCTTGAAGCGGCCGTCGAAATAGACCGAGTCGCGCTTGACCGGATACATCACATGCATCTGGTCGTTGGCGTTGCTCACGTCACCGGTGAAAGGCGTGGTATCGGTGAGGTGGTAATTGGCCGGGTTGGTGGGATCCGCGCCGCGGTTGAGGGAATAGCCGCAACCCGCAGTGGCGGTACAGCCCGGGCCGCGCAGACCCGTGAACTGGCCGTACTGGCTGATCGTGGTCCAGTTGCTGCTGTCGTAAGGATGGCGATCGGTCATGCCGTACTTGCTGAAGCCGCGATCGCGCGCCCACACGCCCTTCTCTTCGGCATGCTCGGCCGACAGGGTCAACGACACGCGCTCATTGCTCCAGCCGGCGACCACGTCGAAGCGGTCGCGTGCACCGTCGCCCTGGCTGTACTGGCCGTGGTAGACGTTGGCAGTCACACCAGTGACATTGGAACGGGTGATGATGTTCACCACACCGGCCATGGCGTCGGAGCCATAGATCGCAGAGGCGCCGTCCTTCAGCACCTCGATGCGTTCCACGGCGGACACCGGCAGCGTGGAGATGTCCTGGTAGCCGGACGTGCTGATGCCCAGGCGCTTGCCGTTGACCAGCACCAGGGTGCGCTGGGTGCCCAGGTTGCGCATGTCGATGTAGGTGCCGCCCGCGTTCTCGCCTGCGGTCAGCGCATTGGCGCGGCTGATGGTCGGGCTGCCCATCGCGGTGACGTTCTGCAGGATGTCGGCAACCGAGCTGAACCCCTGCTTTTCGATGTCGTTGCGGCTGATCGCGAACACCGGCTGTGCGGTTTCCACGTCCACCTGGCGGATGCGCGAGCCGGTGATCTCGATGCGGTCGAGGTTGGTCGGGTTGGCGTTGCTGCCTTCCTGGGCAAACGCGGGCAGCGCTGCCAGCGCTGCAGTGGTAGCCAGGGCGTAGCGGATGGCCTGCCCCAGTGCGGTGGTGCGTGAAGTCATGGCGAGCTCTCTCTCTCTCAGGTCGTGCACAGGACGCCAAAGGGGGCGTCGAAGGAGCCAGCAGGGTCGATGACCGAGCCGGTGACCCGATAGTAGTCTCGTTAGTTAATGCTCTGTAAAGAGTTCGTATCCATTCATGTCACGCGGCCGCGCCAGCCTTCACAAAACGTGAACAAAAGCAGGCGCTTACGTGATGGCAGCGATGGCCCACAGCGCGCCGTTGTGGTGCGGAGCAGCACAAAAAACCGCCAGACTGCGCAAAGTGGGAGTGGGAAATGCGTCACCTCGGTTGTCCTGTGGACAACAGCGGACAGCGTATTCAGGCCACGAACGGACGGAACTGGATGCCCAGCCCGGCGATGCCATCGGTCTCGCCGATCAGGTCCGCGCGCAGCAGCGGGCGGGCATCGATGAAGGCCTGCGGCACGATCAGCGACAGCCGGTTGTCGTCGGCGGTCAGTTCCAGTGCCGGCAGCGGATCGTCTTCGTGGGCGCGATTGAGCAGCACCGCCAGCCGCAGCAGGGCCGCCAGCCGGCGTGCGGTCAGCAGCAGTCGCTCGGGCAGGGCGTCGAAGGCGGTCTTGGTCACGCTGCGGCGGTGGCTGCGCACCAGAGCCGCCAGCATCTGCTGCTCCTGGCGCGAGAAGCCGGCGATATCCGAGTGTTCCAGCACATAGCTGCCATGCACGTGGTAGCCGCTGTGCGCGATCATCAGGCCCAGCTCGTGCAGGCGCGCGGCCCAGCCGAGCATGCGCGCATCGTCGGCATCGAGCCTCCAGCGCTCCTGCACCTGTTCCAGCAGGGACAGCGCGGTGTCCTGCACGCGCTCGGCCTGGACGGTATCGATACCGTAGCGCTGGCTGAGAGCAGCCACCGATTCGTCACGCAGGTCGTTCTCGCCGGCGCGGCCGACGATGTCATACAGGATGCCTTCGCGCATCGCCGCCTTGCTGACCAGCAGCTTCTGCAGGCCCAGCGCCTGGAAGGCCGCTTCCAGCACCAGGATGCCGCCGGCGATGATCGGGCGGCGGTCGCTGGACAGCCCCGGCAGCTGGATGTCGTCGATCTTCTTGGCCTTCAGCAGTTCATCGCGCAGCTGCGGCAGGGCCTCGGCGGTGATGGCGCCCTTGCTCAGCTTCATCGTCGCGCAGATCTCGCTGATCGCCTTGTGCGTGCCCGAAGAGCCCAACGCTTCCTGCCAGCCCAGCGCGCGGTACTTGCTGGCGAAAGGCTGGAACTCGCGGCCAATCTCGGCCAGCGCGTCCTTCCAGCGCTTCTTGCTCAGCTTGCCGCCGGGGAAAAAGCGCCGGGTGCTGGCGATGCAGCCGGCCTGCAGGCTTTCGCGCTCCAGGGTCTGCATGCCCATGCCGATGATGAACTCGGTGGAGCCACCGCCGATGTCGATCACCAGCCGGCGCTGCCCGGGCTTGGGCGGTTGCGCGTGGGCCACGCCCAGGTAGATCAGGCGCGCTTCTTCGCGCCCGCTGACCACTTCGATGGCATGCCCCAGTGCGGTCTCGGCCGGTACCAGGAACGACTGCGGCGAGCGCAGCTGGCGCACGGTGTTGGTGGCCAGCGCGCGCACCCGGTGCGGCGGCACATTGCGGATGCGCTGGCCGAAGCGGGCCAGGCATTCCAGTGCACGTTGGCGTGCAGCGGAAGAGAGACCACCTTTGCCATCCAGGCCATCGGCCATGCGCACCGTCTCGCGCAGGCGGTCGATCACCCGCAGCTGGCCGAGCGTATAGCGCGCGATGACCATGTGGAAACTGTTGGAGCCAAGGTCGATGGCGGCCAGCAGGTCGCCATCCTGCAATGCGGGCGGAGTCGTGGTGGTATGCGGCATGGACGAATGTTAGCCGAAGGGGCGGTGTGCTCGTCACCGCGCGGCCTTCACATTTTGGAAGAGGGCGTGCCGCAGGACTGCAAGGGGTCAGATCCCTTTCCCGCAGGAAAGGGATCTGACCCCGTGGCGATCGAACCCCGACCAGCGGTCGGGATCTACCGGGGCAGGGTCAGAGCCCCTGCATCAACGCCATCTGCGCCGAATGCGGGGCTTCGTCGTGGGCTGGGGCACGCTTGTGGTAGATGCCGTGCGCGTCCAGTTCCCAGGCGTTGAGGTTGTCGTCAAGGTAGTTCTGCAGGACTTCGCGGTAGACCCGCTTGGCCAGTTCCGGATCGAGGATCGGGAAGCAGGTCTCGACCCGGCGCAGCAGGTTGCGTTCCAGCCAGTCCGCGCTGGCGCAGTACATTTCCGGTGCGCCGTCGTTGCCGAACCAGTAGACGCGGCTGTGTTCCAGGAAGCGGCCGACGATCGAGCGCACGCGGATGTTGTCCGAGATGCCCGGCACGCCCGGTCGCAGCGTGCAGGCGCCGCGGATGATCAGGTCGATCTGCACGCCGGCCTGCGACGCGGCGTACAGCGCGCGCACCACCTGCGGTTCGTTCAGTGCGTTCATCTTGGCGATGATCCGCGCCGGGCGGCCAGCGGCGGCGATGCGCGTCTCGCGCTCGATGCGGCCGAGGATGCCGGTGTGCAGGGTGAAGGGCGACTGCAGCAGGCGCTTGAGCTTCATCTTCGACGCCAGCCCGGACAGCTGCTGGAACAGCAGGTGCACGTCATTGCCGATGTCCGCATCGGCGGTGATCAGGCTGATGTCGGTATACGCGCGGGCGGTGCCGCTGTGGTAGTTGCCGGTACCCAGGTGCACGTAGCGGCGCAGCTTGCGGCCCTCGCGGCGCACGATCAGCAGCATCTTGGCGTGGGTCTTGTAGCCGACCACGCCGTACACCACCTGCACGCCGGCTTCCTGCAGGCGATCGGCCAGGCCGAGGTTGGCTTCTTCGTCGAAGCGGGCGCGCAGTTCGACCACCACGGTCACGTCCTTGCCGTTACGCGCGGCCTGGATCAGCGCATCGACGATCAGTGAGTCCTTGCCGGTGCGGTACAGGGTCTGCTTGATCGCCAGCACGTTCGGATCGATTGCCGCCTGCCGGATCAGGTCCAGCACTGCGGTGAAGGCGTCGAATGGGTGGTGCAGCAGCAGGTCCTGGCGCGCCACCGTCTCGAAGATGCCGTCACTGTCGCGCAGCGTGCGCGGGGTCATCGGCGGGTATTTCAGGTCCGGTTGCGCGATCAGGTCGTACAGCTGGATGATGCGGTTGAGGTTGACCGGGCCATCGATGCGGTACACCGCGTTCTCGGTCAGGCCGAAATTCTGCAGCAGGGTCCGCACGATCTCGCGCGGCATGTCGTGCGCGATCTCCAGCCGCACCGCTGGCCGGTAGCCGCGGTCGACCAGTTCGTCGCGTAGTGCCAGCGCCAGGTTCTCCACTTCCTCCTCGTCCACCACCAGCTCGGAATTGCGGGTGACGCGGAACTGGTAGGCGCCCTGGACTTCCATGCCCGGGAACAGCTCATCGACGAAGGTCGACAGCACCGACGAGAGGAACACGAAGTTCTGGGGCCCGCCGAGCTTTTCCGGCAGCTGGATGATGCGCGGCAGTGAGCGCGGCGCACGCACGATGGCCAGGTGGCCGGCGCGGCCGAACGCATCGGTGCCCTTGAGCACCACCACGATGTTCAGCGACTTGTTGAGGATCTTCGGGAACGGGTGCACCGGGTCCAGGCCCAGTGGCGACAGCACCGGCATGATCTCGTTGCGGAAGTAGGCGCGCAGCCAGCGCTTCTGGCGGTCGGTCCAGGAGTGGCGGCCGAGCACGCCGATGCCGGCCTCCATCAGCGCCGGCCGCAGCGTCTCGTTCCAGCAGCGGTACTGCTGGTCCACCAGTTCGGCGGCGCGGTCATGGATGGCGCTCAGGATGGCCTGCGGGCTCATCCCGTCCGGTGCGGGTGGCAGGCCGTACTCCTGCGCGTGGCGCACGGCGGCGGCGCGGATCTCGAAGAACTCGTCGAGGTTGGTGCAGGAGATGCACATGAAGCGCAGGCGCTCCAGCAGCGGCACCTGCGGGTCCATCGCCTGGGCCAGCACGCGGAAGTTGAAATCCAGCTGTGACAGTTCGCGATTGATGTACAGCGCCGGGTCACGCAACGGATCGTTGTCCGGGCTCACGGGGAGGGGGAGGGATCCGAGGCTGCTCATGGCGTCATTCTTCGATGGAGGTCAGGGGGGCGGACTCGCGCGGGCGCACGTGGTCGGCATCGAAATGGCAGGAGAACACCGAGCCCTTGCCGACTTCGCTTTCAATTTCCAGCCGTGCGTGGTGCAGGCCGAGGATGTGCTTGACGATGGACAGGCCCAGGCCGGTACCACCGCTTTCGCGCGAGCGGCTGCTGGAGACACGGTAGAAGCGTTCGGTCAGGCGCGGCAGGTGGGTGGCCGGGATGCCGTAGCCGGAGTCACGCACCGCCAGCACCGCACCGTCGCCCTCGCGGCGGAACTCCACCGCGATGCGGCCACCGGCCGGCGTATAGCGCACCGCATTGGTGACCAGGTTGGAGAAGGCGCTGTGCAGCTCCTTGGTCGAGCCCTGAAGGTCAACGCCGGCCAGGTCGTCGATGCTGATCTGGTGGCGGCCCTGGCTGTGCGCTTCGGCTTCGCGGCGCAGGGTGGCCAGCATCGGCTGCATGGCCACGGTCTCGTCCTCGCTGTGTTCCTGCGATTCGAGGCGCGACAGGGTCAGCAGGTCTTCCACCAGCTGGGCCATGCGCTGGCTCTGCTTGCGCATTTCTTCCAGCATCGGTCCGGTTCCCGGGAAATCCTCCGGGTCCATCATGTCCAGATAGCCGTGGACCACGGTGAGCGGCGTGCGCAGCTCGTGTGAAACGTTGGCGACGAAATCCCGCCGCACCTGCTCCAGGCGCAGCAGCTTGCTGACGTCACGCGCGATCAGCAGCCAGTAGTCCGACGAATAGGGAATCAGGCGCAGGTTCAGGCGGATCGCCGGATCGACCGGCGAGGGTACGTCCAGGATGGGCTCGGCATTGCGGCCACCGGCCAGCCAGTGCGCCAGCGGCATCGGCTGCAGGCGCTCGACCAGGGCCTCGCCAAGGTCGCCGGGATGGTGCAGGCCGAGCAGGGCGGTAGCCGCTTCGTTGAACCACTGCACGCGCTGGCTGTTGCGATCCAGCACGACGACAGCATCGGGCAGCGCGGCGGCGGCGGCGCGGTAGCTGCGCAGCATGTCCAGCAGGCGGCGCTTGCGCACGCGCATTTCCACCTGGTTGCGGTACAGCAGGCGGTCCAGTTCGTTCCAGACGCCGGTGCCTTCTTCGGCGGTGTCCCAGCGCTGGCGAGCGGTCAGCCGGCGCAGAACGCTGCGCAGGCGCCAGTAATGCCAGGCCAGGGTCGCCAGCGCGCCCAGTGCGATGCACAACCACAGATGGCCCGTGAACCACCCCACCAGTCCGGCGAACAGCAGCACCGCGGCAACGGTGGCCAGGGTCTTCAACCAGGCAGAGCGGATGTGGCGGGGCATTGCGATCTCGTCGTTGAGGTGCGGCGGTTCACTGGGGTGAACCGAGGGTTATAGCAGAGTTGCCGGCACCGGCACCTGCAGGTGCGCGGTGCCGGCACGACGAGACTCAGGTGGCGGTGGAGAAGCGGTAGCCGGCGCCGCGCACGGTCTGCACCATGTTCTCGGCGTTGAACGGCTCCAGCGTCTTGCGCAGGCGGCGGATATGCACGTCGATGGTGCGTTCCTCCACGTAAACGCTGCCGCCCCACACATGGTCCAGCAGCTGCGCGCGGGTGTAGACGCGCTCCGGGTGGGTCATGAAGAAATGCAGCAGGCGGTATTCGGTCGGGCCGATCGGCACCGGCTGGTCGTTGGCGAACACGCGATGGGCGGCGCCGTCGATACGGATCGGGCCGACGGCTACGCTGCCGTCCTCGTCATCTTCGCGGGCGCGGCGCATGACCGCGCGGATGCGGGCCAGCAGTTCGCGTGCCGAGAACGGCTTGACCACATAGTCATCGACACCGGCCTCGAGGCCACCGACGCGATCGTTCTCCTCGCCGCGGGCGGTCAGCATGATGATCGGCACTTCGCGGGTCAGCGTTTCCTTGCGCCAGCGACGGGCCAGGTCCAAGCCGCTGGTGCCGGGCAGCATCCAGTCCAGCAGGATCAGGTCGGGAACGCGATCGGCGATCGCGGTCTGGGCCTCCCGGGCATCGCCGGCGTGGACCGGTTCGTAATCGCCCTTGCGAAGGGCGAAGGCGACCATTTCACGGATCGCGGGCTCGTCATCGACGATCAGGATGCGTTTCTGCACGAGGACACCGTAGGGCTCGGTTACTGGAGTGGTGCCAGTAGACTACGGTTTGATGACATGTTTGTGACTACCCGGCCGGAACCGGCCTGGATTGCCATCGGCCGGTCATGCGGTGCTCAGCGACGGTCCAGATCCGGGTCCTGCACGCCCTGCCGGCGCAGTTCCAGCACCGTCGGGGTGATCGATTCGATGCGCGCGTCAACCCGCGCGCGGCCGATGTAATCCAGCGCCGGGTTGCGCTTGAGCGCCTGCAGCTGCATCAGCGCCTGTTCTGGCCGCCCGCTGAGGAAGGCGGCCTCGGCATAGGCCTCGCTGGCGCGCACGCTGTCGCCAGCCAACTCACTGGCGCGGGCGAAACGCTGCTGGAAGACCGGATCGTTACCACTTTGCGACAGCAGGGGGCGCAGCATCGCCTGCGCACGCTGGCCGGCTTCGCGGCTGCCTTGTTCGTTCAGGATCTCGGCATAGGTCAGTGCCACCGGGCGGCTGTTGGGGTGTTCGCGCAACAATTGCTCGAAGCGGCTGTTGGCCTGGGCCGCCTGGCCTGCGCGTGACTCCGCCTCGCCCAGGCCCAGCGCCAGCCACAGGTTGCCGGGGTGGGTCTGCAGCAGGCCGGCCAGGGTCTGCCGGGCCTGGCCGGCACCGGCACGGCCACCGCGCATCACCGCCAGCGCCTGGCCGTAGCGCTGCGCATCGTTGAGGCCGTCCTTCTGCCGCTTGGCCAGGTCGGCGTACTCGCGCTCCAGCTCGGGGGTGGAGTCCGCGCTGAGCACGCGCAGGCGCTCACGCGCCCACTCGAAGTCACCGCTGGCGCCACGGTTGAGCTGGCCGATCGGCAGGCGCAGCACACTGCCGGGCAGCAGCGGATTGTTGCCGCGCAGCAGCGGCTCGCCCAGGCTGGGATCGGCCGGGTCCACCCGCTCCTTGCGCTCGCCGGTGGGCGTGCTGGTGGTGAGCAGCACCGTATCCTTCTTCATCTGCTGGGCGCGGGACTTGGCCTCGCTGATGCGGGTGATGTTGACCGGGTGGGTGCGCAGGAACTCGGGCACGCTGTAGCCGCCTTCGTTGCCGCGCATGGCTGCCGACATCCGCTCGAAGAAGCCGGCCATGGCATCCACGTCGTAGCCGCTGCGCGACAGGGTGCGGATGCCGAGGCGGTCGGCCTCGGACTCGTTGGAGCGGGTGTAGTTGATCTGCCGCTGCTGCATCAGGCCCATGCCGGAGCTGATCGCCGCCATCGTCGCGTTGCCGGACGACGTGCTGTTGCTGGCCTGGGCGGCCACTACCGCCGCCAGCATGCCCAGCAGGATCGGGATCTGGTCGCGCTGGGCGCGCTCGACACCGCGCAGCACGTGCTGCTGGGTGACGTGGGCGATTTCGTGGGACAGCACCGCAGCGACCTCGTCCTCGCGCTCGGCGGTCAGCACCAGTCCGGCATTGACCCCGATGTAGCCGCCCAGCGTGGCGAACGCGTTGATCTGGCGGTCGTTCATCACGAAGAAGGTGTACGGCTGCCGCGGCTGGTCACTGTTGGAGCCGAGCCGGGTACCCATGGTCTGCAGCCAGTCGTTGACCAGCGGATCTTCCAGCAGGTAGCCGTAGTTGCGCAGCTCGCGCAGCATCATCGCGCCGTACTCGGCCTGGCGGGCCGGGGTCAGCAGCTCGCCGGCCGAAGAGCCGATGTCGGGCAGCTTCTCCTGGGCCTGGGCCAGCGGCATGGCCAGGGCCAGGGTGACGGCGGTAGTCAGCAGCAGGGCTCGCAAGCAGAAGGTCCTCGGGCGGGGCGCGCCAAGCGTGGCAGGGCGGGGGGCAACCATTCGTTAATCCACAGTGTTGCGGCCGTGGCGTGGAAATTCCAGCGCACCGGTACCATATGTAGACCGTCGATCCATCGTGGAGTTTCCCGTGACAGCCCAGACCGCCGGCGGTGCCCCCGCCATCACCATCTATTCCACTGCCGTCTGCCCGTACTGCGTGGCCGCCAAGAACTTCCTGAAGAGCAAGGGCCAGCAGTGGACCGAGGTCCGCATCGACCTGGACCCGGCCGAGCGCGAGAAGATGATGGCGCTGACCCGCCGCACCAGCGTGCCGCAGATCTTCGTCGGCGACGTCCATGTCGGCGGCTACGACGACATGATGGCCCTGCACCGTGAAGGCAAGCTCGAGCCGCTGCTGGCCGGGCAGGGCCAGGCATGAGCGCGGCCGACGACGGCAGCAAGGACCGCATCGCCGAGTTCACCGAGTTCCGCAAGCGCATGAACGAGCGCATCCTGGGCGAACCGAACCAGGTGGTGCGCCGCTTCTTCGCGCTGGATACGCAGACCTACCAGGCCGGCGCGCTGGACGTGAAGACCAAGGAGCTGCTGGGCCTGGTGGCCTCGATGGTGCTGCGCTGCGACGACTGCATCAGCTACCACGTGGCCCAGTGCAAGGACGCCGGGGTGACCCGTGAGGAGTTCTTCGAGACCTTCTCGGTCGGCCTGGTGGTAGGCGGCTCCATCGTGATCCCGCACCTGCGCCGCGCGGTCGACTTCCTCGACCAGCTCGAAGGCGGCGCCGCCGCGCCAGCCGCGCACGAGCACTGAGGGTCGTGCCGGCCAGCGGCCGGCATCCCCTGAACCCGACATGGCCGGGGTTGCCGGCCAGCGGCCGGCACTACCGGGCCCTCGAGGGGGCCTGTCCCGCGATCCAACAGCCCAGGAGCCCCTTCTTGTTGAAGGGGCGCGCCGACAGGGCGGGGGTAGAGGGGCGATGCGCGGGCAATTCTGCCTGAGCCGGGGACTGGGACCATGGTCTATTTGGGACCTCGGCCCCGGCTCAGGCATAATTGCCGGTGAAACTTCCTTTGCGCCGGCGTTTCCGGGCACGTCCGGACGGCGTTTTTCCCCCTGTTCGGAACATCGATCAATGACGCAGAAAATTACGGTCATCCGCGGCGACGGCATTGGCCCGGAAATCATGGACGCCACCCTGTTCGTGCTCGACCAGCTCAAGACTGGCCTGGAGTACGAAGACGCCGACGCCGGCCTGGTGGCCCTGGAAAAGCACGGCGACCTGATGCCGGCGGTGACCCTGGAATCGATCGCGCGCAACAAGGTCGCGCTGAAGAGCCCGCTGACCACCCCGGTCGGTGGTGGCTTCACCTCGATCAACGTCAGCCTGCGCCGCCACTTCGACCTGTACGCCAACGTGCGCCCGGCCCACACCTTCCCGAACACCAAGTCGCGTTTCGACAACGTCGACCTGATCACCGTCCGTGAGAACACCGAAGGTGCCTACCTGGCCGAAGGCCAGGAAGTGTCGGCCGACGGCGAGACCGCCTTCTCCGGCACCCGCATCACCCGCAAGGGCTCCGAGCGCATCGTGCGCTACGCCTTCGAGCTGGCCAAGAGCACCGGCCGCAAGAAGGTCACCGCCGTGCACAAGGCCAACATCATCAAGTCGACCTCGGGCCTGTTCCTGAATGTCGCCCGTGAAGTGGCCGCGCAGTACCCGGACATCGAGTTCCAGGAAATGATCGTCGACAACTGCTGCATGCAGCTGGTGATGCGCCCGGAACAGTTCGATGTGATCGTCACCACGAACCTGTTCGGCGACATCATCTCCGACCTGTGCGCCGGCCTGGTCGGCGGCCTGGGCCTGGCTCCGGGCGCCAACATCGGCAAGGATGCGGCGATCTTCGAAGCCGTGCACGGCACCGCGCCGGACATCGCCGGCCAGGGCAAGGCCAATCCGTGCGCGCTGCTGCTGGCGGCCGCGCAGATGCTGGACCACATCGGCCAGCCGGAAAACGCCGAGCGCCTGCGCAAGGCCATCGTGGCGACCATGGAAGCCAAGGATTCGCTGACCGGCGACCTGGGGGGCACCGGCACCACCATGAGCTTTGCCAAGGCCATTGCCAGCCGCCTGTAAGCGGCCGGCCGACCTCGGTCGGACGCACAGCGGGGCGCCTTCGGGCGCCCCGTTGCGTTTTTCCGCCTCTGTAGAGTCGAGCATGGCTCGACTCCACAGAAGCGGTCTGTGCTGATATCGCACAGATCATGTGCTGTTTCACGGCTGGTTCGTGCGCCATCCGCTCCGCATCCTGTGCCCACTTTCCACTGCACAGGAGTCGCTCCATGAATCTCACCGCCTTCGGCCTGGCCAGCTTGCTCGGCATGACCGCCACCATCCCGGTTGCTGCTGCCGAGCCGGCCCATGCCACCATCCGCCATATGGCGGGTGCGCCGGTCGCGACCTCGCTGGATGCGGCGAAGACTGCCGTGCTGGTGATCGACTTCCAGAACGAGTACTTCGATGCCAGGGCCGTACCGGGCTTTGCGGGTGGCCGCATGGTCATTCCCGATGGCGTGGCCGCACTGCGTCAGGCCAGGCGGGTAGTCGAATTCGCCGATGCCCACGGCATCCGCGTGATCCATGTCCAGCACGTGCTGCCGGCCGGCGCACCCCTGTTCGCGCAGGGCAGCGTCAATGCCGCCTTCCATCGCGACCTGCAGCCGCGCCAGGGCGAGACCGTGGTGCAGAAGGACAATGTCAGCGTGTTCGCCGGCGCGTCCGCAGCCGTGCTCGACCCGATGCTGAAGAATGCCGGTATCGATACCCTGATCGTCACTGGCCTGCAGACCCATGCCTGTGTGGCCGGTGCCGCGCGCGACGCAGCGGCCGCCCCACGTGGCTACCGGGTGATCGTCTCGTCCGATGCCAGCGCCAGCCGTGATCTGGATCTGGCCGGCGGCCGTCGCATCGATCATCGCGCGCTGCATGAGGCCTCGCTGGCGCAGATCGAAGACGCCTTCGGCGACGTCATGAGCACCGACGCGATCCTGGCGCTGCCGGTACGCAAGGCCGGTGACGGCGCTTGATAAGCTGGCGGGGCCCGCATGCCGTGGGCCCCGCCACGTGGAGCTGCCCGCCGATGGATCACTTCGCCGCCCTGCGCGCGCTGCGCGCCATCGTTGACGCGGGCAGTTTCACCGCGGCCGCCGAGCGCCTGGGGACCACCCACTCGGCGATGTCGCGGCAGCTGCGGCAGCTGGAAGAACACCTGCAGGTACGCCTGCTCGATCGCAACAGCCGTCGGCTGTCGTTGACCGAGGCCGGGCGCGATTACTACCGCGAGGCGGCAACGCTGCTGGACCGCCTGCAGGAGGCGGACGATCGTGCCCGCGCCGGGCAGGCGCAACCCAGTGGCAGGGTGCGGATCAGCGTGCCGCAGGTAGTGGCCAGCCAGGAACTGCCGCATTGGCTGCCCTCGTTCCTGCAGCGTTACCCGCAGGTCACGCTGGACCTGTCGGCGGATGATCAGGTGGTGGATGTGGTCGGTGGTGGCTTTGACCTGGCGCTGCGCATTGCAGCTTCATTGCCGGACAGCCAGCTGGTCGCGCGCGAGCTGGCCAGCTGCCCGCGCATCCTGGTCGCCGCACCGGCCTACCTGGCCCGGCATGGCCTGCCGCGGCAGGCTGCGGATCTGGAGCAGCACACGCTGCTGGGTTTCAGTCCCACCCCATCAATGCCGCCCTGGCAGTTACAGGGGCCGCGCGGCGCCTGCGTGAGCGTTGAAGCCGGGCAGCGCCTGCGTGTGGATGCCACGCCTGCGCTGTACGCCGCCGCGCTGGCCGGAATGGGCATCAGCCTGTTCACCGCGTTGACCGTGCAGGAGGACCTGCGCGCCGGTCGTCTGATCCGCGTGCTGCCGGCCTGGCATGCCGGCCAGCGGCGCTACTTCGCGTTGTACCCGCATGCACGTGCGCTCGCGCCCAAGGTGCGCGCGCTGGTCGAGCACCTTGCGGCGCACTACGCTGCACAGGCTGGCGTGGCTGGCGTGGCTGGCTAGCCGGGAAATGCAGCAGCCACGCGTTACAAAGAGAAAAGGGCGCCCCGAAGGCGCCCTTTGTCGTTTATGGCTCTGTCCGGTTCAGCGCTGCTGGATCTTCGACAGCAGGCGCAGGAACTCCACATACAGCCAGACCAGGGTCACCATCAGGCCGAATGCGCCATACCACTCCATGTACTTCGGCGCGCGCTGGGCGACGCCGGACTCGATGAAATCGAAGTCCAGCACCAGGTTCAGCGCGGCCACGACCACCACGAACAGGCTGAAGGCAATGCCCAGCCAGCTGGAGTCGTGGATCACCGGCACGTTGATGTTGAAGAAGCCCAGTACGAACGAGGCCAGGTAGAGCAGGGCGATGCCGCCGGTGGCGGCGACCACGCCCATCTTGAAGTTCTCGGTGGCCTTGATCAGGCCGCTGCGGTATGCGAACAGCAGGGCGGCCAGGGTGCCGAAGGTCAGCAGCACCGCCTGGAACACGATGCCCGGATACTTCATGTTGAACAGGGCCGACACGGCGCCCAGGAACAGGCCTTCGACCAGCGCGTACATCGGCGCGGTGACCGGCGACCATTCCTTCTTGAAGATGGTGATCAGTGCCAGCACCAGGCCGCCAATCGCGCCGCCGATGGCGTACAGGCTCGCGCTGCCGGAAATCTGGCCGTACTCGTCGACCGCCTGGCTCCAGGCGAACGCCGCGGTCAGCACGGTCAACAGCAGCAGGATGCCGGTCTTGTTGGCGGTGCCATTGAGGGTCATGACCTGGTCGGGGCTGGTCACTACCGAGCCACTGGCGAGGTCGAGGAAAGTCGACTCGGAAAGAGCCGGGTTGCCGCTGCGCATGCGTGTTCTCCGTGCGGATGAAGGTCGGGACGGCCATCCGGCCGATGGGCGTGAGCATAGCCGATGACTGCTTTCGGCGTTGTGGCAGGCCCGGGTTCTGTGCATCCTTCGTTGACAGTTCCCAACGCGCTTGGCGACAATGAACAACTCCCCGGGCCCAACCCGAGGGGATTGCAAGACCGGGGTATAGCGCAGTCTGGTAGCGCGCCTGCTTTGGGAGCAGGATGTCGGGGGTTCGAATCCCTCTACCCCGACCAATCCCACGCCACGTCGGATTGGACACCGTTCCGGTTCGGGCGCCCGTAGCTCAACTGGATAGAGCACCGGCCTTCTAAGCCGGCGGTTACAGGTTCGATTCCTGTCGGGCGCGCCATTGAAATCAATGGCTTAGCTTGAATTCCGCATCACCATCCTGAAATGACTCCCGAAAATGTGCCCGGTTCGGGCGGGCTTTGCTATGCTCGGTTCAGGAACCTCTCGGGGAGTCGAGGTGCCTTAAGCTCAAGCTACCGGACCTAACCATGATGGTTGATTTCATCCCGTGAGCGCTCCACTATACGAACTAGACCGCATTCACGAGGCCGCTAGATGCCGGCGTGTCACCATAAATCGGACCGTCCAACGCGATGTGACCAACTTGGGCTATGGCTTCAATGACGTGTGCGAGTGCTTGGAAGCGCTTACTCCCGCAGACTACGCCGGCCGCTACGTGGCATCTGGTCCTGACGGGTCCGAAATTCAATTCGATGTCTACAAGCCGTGCTTTCCGCATAGCCGCGGAATTGACGCCCTCTACGTGAAACTGAGCGAGCGCTCGAACGCTACGCTCTCCCAGGTGGCTCTGGGCTCCTTCCATCTTCAGAGAAAAGGTTGACCATGCAACTTTGCCCCTATTGTGAAAAGGGTGAACTGCACATCTTCACCGACAGCGAGACCATCGTGCACGGTGGCAAGCAATTGCTTGTGCCCAATGTGCAGTTGTCGCGTTGCGACGCCTGCGGTGAAGAAATGGCTACCCCGGAACAAGCGAAGGTGAATCAGCGCTTGTTCGCGGACGCTAAGCGTCACGCGGATGGGCTGATGAGCTCGGATCAGATCCGTGATTGGCGGAAGGCGCTTGGATGGTCTCAGGCTCAGGCTGTCACATTCTTGGGTGGCGGCGCCAATGCGTTCTCCAAATACGAGCGCGGCGAAGTCGTGCAATCTCGTCAGATGGACTTGTTGATGCGTTTGCTAGCGCTTTCGCCTGAAGCTAGGCAAATCCTGCCGCGAGTTGTCGCCGGTGACTTGCAGCGCTGCGTCGACGTGGTGGGAGCGCGTATTGATGATCCGTGTGGCACTGACGCGATTGATCTGCTCTGGTCGCCTATACGCACTCTTGGGGCGACCCACGCTGCACTCTATACGTGCGCTTGGGATGAATCCCCGCGACGTTCAGCAAACGACGATCGCTATGGTTGGTCGAAGCAGCGTTTGGCCGTAGCACTGTGAGCAATCCAACGATGACATTCGATCCTTCCCAGCACTTCTCCTTGATGGATGTGCAGCTTTGGGAAACTCATCTCAAACGGGGCATTGAGTACTTCCCTGGCTTGCACGACGGTCAGTTAGGCGCTCAAACCCGCAAGGGAGTTACGCCTCAGCGGCTTGAGATCACGGATGACGAAGGCAACACCCACGATCTCCTGCGTGTCATCGTCCATTTGGGCTTGCGTGGCTTGCATGCAGCGCCCCAAGATGGGGGTGAGGACGAAAGTGTTGAGCAACGTCTGCTTTTTGAGCTTGAAACGTCGTTTGCTGTCGTCTACCAAGTGATTTCTGATCCTGCGCGAGAAGATTTCATGAAGTTTGTTCGCCTGAACTGCGTTCACAACGCTTGGCCGTTCTGGCGGCAGCATGTGTTTGATACGCTCAAGCGGGCGTCTTTGCCGGTGCTTCCGGTGCCGCTCTTCCAGATCGGTAGCGGTGAGATGGCAGCGCTGCTGCCGGACGAATCAGACGTAGATGCAACTTGAGTTCAATGCTATGAACTGGAACACGAACGACAATAAGCACTACAGGGGCCCCATCGACAGAATTTTCGTGTCGATGTCCGAGTCATATGAGGTCAGCTACTTCATCGATCAGTACCTCAAAACGCGCGGTTACGACATGACCGATGAGAATCGCTCGCGCGTCGGTAAGAAGTTGCAGCTCTATCAGGGCGCTGCACCTTGGAAGCGTGACGATCTCAACGCTTTTCTTGACCGAGGTTGGCGTACCTGACCCGCATCGCGAAGCTTTGAGGAGAGGTCCGTTCCGAAGGGCTACGTGCCCCGGCCAGCCTCATCAACCGTCGGAAGTGAGTGGTCATAGACGTGCAGCATTGCATCAGTCTTGTGGCCACTGGCTTCCTTTTTGTTGCCATTAGTGTCGGTAACGCCTCGGTGCTTCAATCCGTGTAGAGCGAAGCGCTCGTCCTCCGTGATGATGCCGTCCCTGACCGCATTGCGCATCAGGCGACCCCAGGTGGTGTGCCATCCGTGCCCGGTGAGCATTTCTCCGTCCTCGCTGACGAACAGCGGCCGGGCCTTTGGCGACAGTGGCGCATTAAGTTGTGTGATGCCACGTTTGGCCCAAATGGCCGTGCGCCGATCCTGCAGGACTTTGATCGCCACCTGAGTCTGCTCACCTTTGCGCACCAGGTTGTCGCGGCTGCCCTTGCGGCGGTTGGTCTGCAGAACCTCGCCCTCTACATGGTGATCGGTCAACGTGCGCACCTCGATGCCGCGCAAACGTGCCTGGTAGGCCAGTTCCATGGCCGCCCATAGGTAGACTGGCAGTGCTCCTTTCTCGCGCGCGCCGCGCTCGCTGCAGCGACGTGCGTAGTCCTGGACTCGGCGGAAGACATCACGCTCAGGCATACGGTGGTCGCGCTTCTCCTTGACCTTCTTGATGCCGGCGGCGGGGTTGGTCGTCACATGGTCATGCTCGCGTGCCCAGCCAAAGACGCGGCGTAGGTAGCTGAGCCAGTGATTCGCCTTGGTGGGGTAGCCAGGAACGGCAGCATCACCTGGTCTGGTTCCTGGTCGGCCTTGAGCAATGATGTCGATCAGCCGGCGGATGAACCCTGGCGACAGGCGGTCCACTACGGCATCACCCAGCTTGCTCCCGTTCTTCAGAGGGAACACCTTGATCGCCTTTGCGTAGTCACGATAATGCTGCTGTGTGGTGGTCCCGAGCTGGGTGAACGCGAAGCTCCTCGCGTGTTGGTCGATGACGTAGGCGACGGTACCCCTCTGTGCCTCGCCCCCGCGAGCTTCCGCGATCGCATGCAGATCCGATAGGCGTGCCGCCGGTCCGGCCACAGTCTTGCACTTCGTCCCATGCCCCTCCGGATGTGCATCGCGCACATACCATCGCCCACGGCCGGTCCCGTCCCAGTAGACGCCTTGTGGCACCTTGCCGTAGTCGATGTGCTTGGGGAGGTTCGATGGAACCTTGCGAGGACGTGCCATGTTTCGTCGCTGTTTCCGTTAGAGCAGGTCGGTGGAATAGGTGTCGCCATTGCTGGCAGGTGCAGTTAGGCCGAGGGCCTCGTTCAATGCTGTCGTGGTGGTCCAGATTCCACCGCAGGCGTCGTACTGAAAGCGGATGTGGCGATCGCGCGCCCAGCGCTCGACCGTTGCCAGTCGCGGGCGCTTCCCGGGCTGGCAGAGTTCCTGCAGGTCGCGGAATTGGAGGATCTCGCCGATCAAGGCGTGGCTCCTTCGACCGCCCGGAATCGAGACGGCGACCAGTCACAGCTTTCGTCTGCAGGGATGTGGCCGAACATTGCGGTGCATCGCCGGCAGTGCACGCAGTCGCCGCAGGTCTTGCCTTCGGGCAGATCCATATCGTCGCCAGTGCGGCGGTAGGGGATGCGGTCAGCCATTGCCCACCGCCTGGCTGTCGATCAGGGCCATCAGGTAGTCGTGGTTCTTCTTGCTCTCTTCCGGCTTCTCTGCCGATACAAATCCGCATCGGTGCATCCACTCAGTCATGGAATACTGGGATTTGACCGTGCCACGGAAGCGTTCCAGGTCCACGGCCTGCGCAGTCGGGTTCACTCCATCGGCCTGATCCCCCAGCCTCACCCTCCCACCGGGCTTCACGTCCGCCAGGGTCTTCTTGTCGGTGGTCATGCGTTCTTCTCCAGTAGGAAGTTGGTGTCGATCTGCCAGCCGGCCTCACGTGCCCCGAGCAGGCGCAGCTCGTTGGTGTCGAATTCGTCCAGACCGAGCATCCTGGCGGCCAGCTCGATGTGGTTCGGTGAGATGGGCCGGTCTCGGTAGAACAGGTCGTAGACGTTGTGCTTCGAGCAGCCCCAGACGTCAGCCAGGTCCTGCATGCGCTTCCCTTCCTCCAGGAGGTGGCGCTTCAGGTGCGAGCGCACGCTGTCGATCGAGCGGGGGATGCGGATCGGACGGCCGCCGGCGGCCATGCCGTTGTTGGCGTGCTGGCGTCGGATGCTCATGCGGCGTCCGCCTGCGGCAAAGCCACCGGGTCCAGGTTGGCGTCGATCAAGGCGTAGAACGGCGGTGGGCTGACGCTATTGCCGCACATGCGCACCTGGGCCGTGGTCTTCAGTACGGTGCCGTCGGCGGTGCGGTCGATGACGTAGGTCACCGGGAAGCCCTGCGCGCGGAACAGCTCATGCGGCTTGAGCATGCGCAGGCCGATATCCACGATGACGTAGGGCGTGCCCTTGATGACCACGGTGACCAGCGCCAGGCGATCCTTGGTAGTCACCGTGTCCACTGGGTCGTGCAGATCCACGGCGATGCCGCTGCCGTAGTACTTCACCAGGAACGCTGCCACCCGCAGGGCGCCTGCCTCTTGCTCAGGTGAAAGTCGCGCCAGCTCCGCCTCCGCAACGGCATGCCCGCCGTTGCCACTGGCAGTGACCGTGCCGACCGGCGAGCGAGCATCCTTGCTGCCAGTTCCCCAGCGTTGGACGCCGCCAGTTCGACCTTCGCCGTGTGCGGCCTGGACCATGAAGGCACTGGATACCGCGTGGTGTTCCGCCTGAGCGGCTACTGTGGTGAGCGGCGTGCGCGCATCGGCGCCGACCATGTTCCGTCGCAGCGTGACCAGCGAGGCGGCGGCCACACCGAGAGCGTGCGCTGCGCCGGCCGGCCTAGCTGCACCAGCACCAGAAGTGATCGTCGGCACGGGCTCAGTGGCCGCCGTGCCGATGCTGTCGCCGCGGAACTTCACCAGATGCGGCGCGGCCACAGCGTGCTTTACACCGCCCGCGACAATCGTGCCCAGCGGCTGCTGCAGATCCAGCGCACGAGGGGCCTGGCCCGCGCGCTCGCCATGGCCGGTCTGGACAAGTGTCGGGGATACCACCGAGAAGTGCCCACCCTTCACCCCGGCGCAGACGGTAGGAAGTGGCTCGCCCGCTGCCATCGTCCGCTGACGGCTTGCGTTGGCATGCTCGGTGAGGAACGGCGCCAGCTCGGGCGCCACCAGCATCAGCTCGCCGCGATTGGCGGCGGTGATGGTGCGCATGGGGTCGCGCACGCTATGCACGCGATCGCCGCCCTGGTGCGTTGCAGGGACGATGAAGGGATCGGCCGAGTTGATGACGTGCCGCATGACGCCCTTGGCGATGCGGCGCATGGTGGCGTCGGCCAGCGGCCGGTCCCGAGTAAAGATGGACGGGCAGGGAATCGAGAAGTCCAGGCAGTCAGCAGCAGTCACGCGCGGCTTCTGTCCCGGGGCTGTGCCATGGGTCGGCTCGGGCCACACGATGGGCTGGCCATCGCGGCGGCCGAGCAGGAACAGGCGTTCGCGGCTGGTGCCGGCGCCGTAATCGCTGGCCACCAGCTTGCGCCACTCCACCGCGTAGCCCAGCGCCCGCAGTGCTGCGACGAACTGCCGCCAAGTGCGGCCGCTGTAGCGCTTATGGGGGACAAGAGCCTGGCGCTCGACGGGCACCCGCTCGCCCTTGTCGGCGACTCGGTTGACCATGACCGGCTTGCCACGCCGGAACAGCGGCTTTCCCGACTCAGGATGCACGGCCTGGACCAAGTCTAGGGTGACCACCCGGCCGGTCCTGGAGCAGCGCTTTGCCACCAGCGGACCCCAGGTCAGGATTTGCCACACGTTCTCCATGGAGATGATGCGCGGCGCGGTGTTGGTCCCGTGCAGCCGATCAGCACGCAGCAGCTGGCCAACCCACTTCAGCACCACCCACGACAATGCGCGGGTCTTGCGGCTGCGCGGCTGGCCGCCCTTGGCCTGGCTGAAGTGCGTGCAGTCCGGCGAGGCATGGAACCAGCCGATGGGCCGGCCGGCCACGTCGACGCGTGGGTCTGCGTGCCAGATATCCTCGCGGTGGTGCTGGGTCAGGGGGTGGTTGGCGGCGTGCATGCCGATGGCCAGCTCGTCGTGGTTGTAGGCAAGGGCGGGATCGATGCCGATGGCCTGCTTAAGCCCTTCCGATGCGCCGCCACCGCCGGCGAACAGATCCACGACGATCTCGCCGGGGCGCAGGCGGGAGACCTGTGGCGACGGGAAGTTGAAGGAGCGGGAACCGTCAGCCATGTGCTGCCTCCCAGGCGATGATCGCCTCGGCAGCAAGCGGTCGCACGAACCATGCGGCTGGGCCATCTTCGGTATCACCCAGCCACACCAGGCGCCAATCTGCGCCGGGGCCAATGGGCTGCCACGCGCGCATCTCGTCCCAATAACGATGGTCGCCGCTCTCCACGGCTTCTTCGGTGAAGTCGCCAAACGTCACCTGCAGGTCGAATCCCTGCGCGAGGAACAACGGCCGCAACGACACCTCGCGACCGTCAGCCCACATTGGCACATCCGGATGGCACGGGATCTCGCCGACGGCGTTGCGCGCTGGGAGCCGACCGGGGTGGTACAGGCCACGCCACGGGTCCGCTGGATCGACAGCGGTCCGGGACTGATTCCTGACCAGCTCCAGTAATTCGGTCGCCTGCGCCAGCCGGGCACGGGTGGTATCGCAGAGCGGCGTGTCGCCGTCCTGCATGCTGCTGCGCAGAGTCGCCACATAGGCGGTTACGGCGGCTTCGAACACGCGCAGATCCTGCAAGCGCGGCAGGCGGTGGTGCAGGTCTCGCAGCGCGGTCTGGGCCTGCGCGAGGGTGATGGCCTTCGCCTGGTTGGGCAGCCACACAGCCTCGACAGCGATCGCGCTGATCGTTTCAAACGCGTCGCGCAGAACGGGACAGTTCGTGGGAAGAAGCGTGAGGTTCGCGGTCATCGGCGGGCCTGTTTGAATTGGGTGTCGGTGTTGACGAACGCGCCTGCGAGCGGCGCTATCTGGGACGCCTGCTCGGCGCCAGCGGAGCGAAGGGGGAAGGGCGCGGCATGGCGATAGCGCCGGTTCGGGTCGGAGGCGAACCGGCCGGCGTCGATGCGAATCACCTGGTACTCAGGGAAAGCCTCATCAGGAAGCACTTCGCGTGCTTCCTCGATCAGCGCGACAAAGCGCGCCTGCCACTCGACCGGCATCGACTGCAGGGTGCGTCGCGGCACCACGTGATAGGCGGCGCGGCTGAGGCCGAAGGCGTGCCAGACGGGGCCATCGGAATAGGTACTGCCGGGCCTGCCGGGTTCGGTGGCGGTCGCGGCGTGGGATTTGCTGCTCATGCGTGCCTCAGTCCATCTCATGGGCTGCCATGCGCTCTGCATAGCTGCCGTGGTTGGCGGTGTGCCGGCTCATCTGCGGGCGAAGTGGGGTGTGCCCAAGCACCTCGATGTGTCCGCCCGCTGCGAGGAAGGCGTCCAGGTCGTCGGCTAACTGCTGCCGGTCGAGTTCCCTGTGACGAATCGTGGTCGCCGCGTCACTGACGCCGGTGAGCGGACCTACCACGCAGGCCGGTCGTTCACGCGCGGGTGCCGCGCGCAGCGGCGCGATCGCATGTTGCGTGTGGCTGGAGAGGCGCCAGATCCCGCGCACGCCCGAGCGGTGACAGATGGCCTGGCCGCTGCGCGCCAACCCCTTCAACGTGTAGCCGATAGCCTGGTGCGTGCTGTTGATGCGACCAGCGGTCTTGATCTGTTCGACCGTAGCGCCTTGCGGGAACATGGACAGGACCTTGCGCACTTCGGCGGCCCGGCCGATCTGTTGCGGGCGGGCGCTCATGCGCGGGCCTCCGCGAGCATTTCGCGCATTGCCCAGCCGTGGTGCAGGACACGCGATGAGTGGTGAGCAACGGCATCCGGATTGTTGGTCAGGACGAGCGTGTCCTCCAGTGGATACGCGGTGTGGCCGTCCCAGTCGTCCAGTACCTCACGCAGGCCAAAGTGCGTGCGCAGTTCCTGTGCGTTGGAGGTCTTGCCGCAGCGTTGCGGCCCGTAGATGACAACAGAGCGGTTCATGCGGCGATTCCTCGCGTGCGGCGCGTAGCGCGGTTGTTGGGGGAGATCGAACGAACACGCACGCCTTGGCGGTCGAGCCAGCGGTGCGCGGCCTGGGCGGCAAGTCGGTTGAGGGAAAACGAGACGCCGCCGAGGGTGAGCGAGTGGTGCGATACCCCCACGCTCCGGCTGGCGCTGGCGGCGACCTTCAGGAGCGACTCGCGCGGCGCGGCGGTGTAGAGGCCGGCCCATAGCCAGCCCTGGCAGACCATCAATACGAGTGACTCGCCCTGATGGCCGGTGGCGAATTGCTGCTCCACTGGCAGAGTGGGTTGCACGCTCATGCCGTCATTGCCAGGTCGCGGGCCTTGGCGATCTCCGCCTCGGCGGCGGCGATGCCGGTGGCGGTCAAGGTCGCCTTGCGCGGCAGCTGCGGGTCGTCGTACCTGATCAGCACGCGCTCATCCAGCCAGTTCATGACGCGGCGCGTGAACAGCTTCTCGGGGCGGTTGCGGGGCGCGAATCCGTGGGCAGTGCGGTGGAGGGAGTAATCCGAAGCGCCATGCGCTGCGAGCAACGCGGCTTTTTCCTTCGGCTTGAGTGGAGCGGACATGAGCTGTTCTCCTAGTCAGGCAGCGATGGGCGTGAAAGGGGAGTCGGCGGCGATCTCGGCCAGGACCTCGCCGCGATGGCGGGCGAGCAGGGAGATCGGGATGCGCAGGTGTGCCAGGCTTGCGTCCGTCCAGCGCAGCTCTGCCAGCGCGGCTTTTTCCATCGGCACCGGGCGGGTGGCGAGGCCACACCGATGGCATTCGATGTGCAGCAGCGGCGGGCAGGGAGCACCCAGGCGGTGGCCGGTCGGGGCGCCTTCGGTCACGACGATCTGCGGTCGATGGCCTAGCCCGCACAGAGGCACTGAGTCAGGGAGAGGGCGAGCGATCTGGCGCATGGTCAGCCCCTCACCGAGGTGCTGATCGGCCAGCGTGCTTTGGCTGCATCACGGTCGCTGTGTGCCTGGTGGATCTCGGCGATACGCAGTGGCACGACAACTGCCGCCACCAGCGCGACGGCTGCCCAGGCAAGGCGGAGGCGGCGGGTCATGCAGCGCCTCCTTTGGCACGGGCGAGCGCGGCATCGAAGGCGACCAACGACTCTTCGCACGCTCGGGCGAGCCGCGAGCGATTGATCAGGCTGTTGTCGAGGCCCAGTGCCCGGAATGCAGTGGTCAGGCGGTCGCCCTGCACGACCAATTCCGATAGCAGGGCATGTGCCTTGCGCAGATCGGCGGATTGCTTCTTCAACATGGATTCGCCAACGCGAATCATGAAGTCCGGCGTGGCAGCTGCAACGGCGCCGAACTCGGCGTTTGTCCCTGCAATGCGTTCCAGGGTTGCCAGCGCGGTTTCGGCGGCGCTCATGCCCGCACCTCAGCCGACAGGTCGCGCGAGCAGGCCTCCAGGCGGAGGCTGGCGACGCCCATGCGCCGGGAGCGGCGCAGCTGGTTGCGGTTGTGTTCGCCCTTGCTGCGAACCCAAAGGGTCCGGGCGGTGCTGTGATCGCGGGCTGCCACGGCCCGCAGGGCCTTCACGGCCAACAGCGGCAGCAGGCAGGGGCTTGGATCGGCGTAGCGATGGGACATGGCGCGCTCCTGTTCGAAGGAGGGCGCCGGCGGGTCAGGTGCCGAGGGGGCGGCTATTGCCGGCGAGGAGAGGGGCCGGCAGGGTGGCGACCCGCCGGTCGCCCGCCGGCTGATGGCCGACGGAGGAATTTATCCCACAGCTAAATTAGGATTGCAATAGCTGACAGCTAAATTATGGCGCGGGGCTGAAAATAAGCCGGTCTCGCCTGATAATTCCTAGGCATACCGGGGCCATGGAGGCTGACATGTGGAGCAGGTTGATGGTGCTAGGGGTTGCGCTTGCATGCGCGCCATGGGCTTCGGCCGAGGTGTTCAAGTGCAAAGGGAAGAGTGGCGAGACGGTCTACTCGCAGGCGCCATGTTCCGCAGATGCGGCCCCAATGAAGCTGCGGTCGAACCGCGCTGCCACCGAGAGCTCGGGCGAGGCTGCAAATCGCGCGGCGGTGTACCAAACGACAGAGCTTGCTGATGCAGGCATCGCCGAACGCAACTGTTTGTCCTCGGAGCAGAGCAGGATCTACGGCCCGGTCAACGCTCGGGGGCAGGATGTGTCGCGTCAGATCGCCGCGCTGAACCGTGAACTGGCTACGGCAAGGAACAACCTTGCCGGCGCCACTTATTCGTCTGGGATACGGTCTCAGATTGCTAGCTTGCAGCAGGCCCAGACAGCTGACAGGATTTCTGCGGACAGCCAGATGGCCGAGGCAAGGAAGCGGTGCGGTGACGCTCGGGCTGAGCGAGAGCGAGCAACGCGGGAAAAGTATTCGGGTGCCACCACGCCGTAAGTGTGGGCGCTTTGCGCGCCCACTTGCTCTGGTTCAGGGTCACGCGTCCTGGATGGAAATATCCCGGATGAAGCCAGCCTCATCCAGCGGAACTCCGTCCATGCAGCATTCCCTCGCGGCTTCCATTTCTCGGTGCAGACGCACCAGCGCGTCGTTTTCAAGGCAGTCGATGCCTGGCGTGTTGAACGTTGCCTGATCGATCAAGCAACCCAGGTTGTAGTGATCGCGGAGCCAGCGGATACGCCGGAGGATGCTGTCTCGCGTCACGCCATCGATGGTCGATGGCCTAGGGTTCTCGACCAGACGCAGCTTGGGCCTTTGCCCATCACGCCTTGCGACGCGCTGAGCGATCACCTGGGCCAATGCTTCGAGTGTCCCCGCGGCTGGGGGCTCCTTCTTCTGCTTCTCCATCCTTCTCCCTGAGCCTTTGCGCAAGCGCCTTGCTGAAGTCGATCAGGTTGTCGGGCGTTACCGTTGCCTCACCTCGCTGATAGAGGTACTCGTAGGCATAGGCCAGTGGTGTACCGTCTTCTTCATTGCTGAAGTCATCAATTCCGAGGTTGGCAAAGGTCAGCCTCACAAGCCTAATCGCGGAGGCGATGATCTCAGGGTCGATTCGCAGATCCTGAGAACCAGCAGCGGCCCCAGCACCAGCGTCGTCGTCGGACCTCGGCTGGTCCAGCCAGCCATGGGATAGCCCGGCCGCGCGTTCGATCTTGCGCGCAACGTCATCCCCCATCTTCTTGCCGTTCAATAGCTGGTTCAGATAGGAAGGCGCCATGTCCAGGTGGATGGCGATCGCCTTCTGCGTCCCCAACTGGGGTTTTAGCGTGGCGACCAGGGCCTGGAGGTTGAGGTGTCTGGCGGTGATGGCATCCATACGCCAAGCGTAGCTAGTAGCTAAACAGGGAAGTTGCGCTGAGAGCTTGACAATGGGGTTTAGCTCCGGGCTAAATACTGGCGCTATGGACCTACTCACCTTCATTTCGGACCCCGAACGTAAGCGGCGCCTCGCTGCCTTGACCGGCAGTTCTGAGGGATACCTGTGGCAGTGCGCGACCGGATGGAGGAACAAGAAGCCCAGCCCGGTCTTGGCGCGAAAGATTCAGCTGGCATCGGTCGAGATCGGTGTCGCGCTGGGTTGCGAGCCGTTGGCGCTCGCCGCAATCCGTCCCGACATTTGGCCGGCTGAAACTGCATGACCGCCTCGGCAGACATGAGCCAGGTTTGCGGGCGCAAACAGCACCGCTACCACTCCGCCGACGCCTGCTGCGGCGTCATAGGTACGGACAGCGGTGAAGCGCATGCGCTGCGGGAAACTGATGATCTCTGCCATGCGGTCAATGTTGTCCCCGCCGCAGTCAGCTTTTCCACGATGATCGATGGCGCATTTCAGGGGGCCGCATGACGTGCCGTCGCTCTGACCTCTACTGGCGGGACGCGCTGCACAACGCAGTGACCCGTGCTCCTGGGGGGCTGCAGGACGCGGCCGCGCACATTAGCAAGCGCCGTGGCAAGTCGATCTCGGCGGAAACACTGAGGAAGAAGCTCAGGGGCGTCGATGGCGAGTCCGTTTCGATGGAGATGGCCGAGATCCTGACGGACTACCTGCAGCTATTCGTCGGTACGCAGGAGATTGCAACTGACTGGGTCTGCTCCCTTGCTGCCCAGTACGACCTGATGGTCGATTACGTACCGCCGCCGCCGCAGGGTGGTTGGCCTGACGAGCTGGCCGCGATCCAGGCGAAGCTGCTGGAACTGCACAAGCTCACGGGGGCGTTGGCTGGTGCGGGCATCGATGCGATAGCGGATCAACGCCTCAGCGTTCCCGAGGCAGATCGAATCCAAGACCTTTCGCGCGAGGTGCGCAAGCTCTGCTACCGCTTGGAGCGCAATGCGTGCCGTGCGGCTGGGCAGCAGGGGACGGAGGACTGACGTGGGTACGGACCACGCCCGTCGATCTCAGTATCGAAGGCGTGGCATAGCCAGCGCATCCGCGCGGCGAGCCATGGAGCTTGCGGCACTTGCGTTGACCGATGCAGTGCCGGGGCTGATAGGCGAGGAAGCATTGGCAGAGCGAGAGCGCATCCGCCAGCGACAAGAGCAGCACGACAACCGGCAGCACTGTCTGCCTTTGGGGAATCCAGATGTACCAAGCAAGCATTGATTCGGCCCCATCCCCCCGGGTGGCTTGTGAAAGGCCGCGTGCAGACCGTGCTACTGAATCCGCCTTGGCATTGCGAGTCATTCGCGATACCAGCGATGGGTCCTCCCTGGACCTGACGAGCGCGGGTATTCGGACGCGCATTTCCTGGGTAGATAGCGGCTCGGGAAACTACTGAATGTCTGAGAACTATGGGGATGTGCTGCAGCAGTTGCAGTCAGCCGGCCTGCTGGTAACCGAGTTGGACACCACAGGGCGAATGGTTCGCTGCCGCGTCGAGGGCTCACGCGAGCGCCGTGGCTGGTACGCGCTGCACGAACTGAATACCTCGTCCGGCGAAGTGCTGGTCGTCGGCACCTATGGCGTCTGGCACGGCAACGAAAACGGCGCGACCAAAGTTGATCTGCGCAAGCGCGACAAGACCTTCTCTGATGAACAGCGCGAAGCGCTGCGCAACCGGTTGGCCGAGGATCGTCGCAGGGCCGAGTCTGCTCGCCAGACCCAGGCGAAGCGGGCGGCCGAGCGGGCATCGTCGGCCTGGGCCAAGGCGAATGCAGCCGGCGAGGCCGACTACCTGGTCAGCAAGGGCGTGCAGGGATTCGGTCTGCGCTATGGCACCTCCGGCGCGGCACTCGTCCCGCTGCTGGACGTCAACGGCCAGGTGCATGGCTTGCAGGTGCTGCGCAGCGCGAAGCTGGCCGCCGCAGGACGCAAGCCGGCCAAGGAGTACTGGCCGGCAGGCATGGTCAAGAAGGGCCACTTCCATCTGATCGGCGGAAGTCCCCAGTGGATCTTGCTGGTGGCCGAGGGCTATGCCACTGCGGCCACGCTACACATGGCGACGGGATACCCGGTGGCAGTGGCGTTCGACGCCGGCAACATGCTGGCCGTCGCCTCGGCACTGGCAAAGCGCTATCGCGGCATCAAGATGCTGCTGTGCGCCGACGACGACGTGCTGCAGAAGTGTCGACACTGCAAGAGCCGCCTGGTGCTCGCCGACCATCCGCAATTCTGCCCCTCGTGTGCGCAGCCGCACGGCGCGTCGAATGCAGGCCTGCTCGGTGCCGAGGCCGCCGCGCTGGACGTGGGCGGAGCGGTGCTGCACCCCTTCTTTTCCGATGAGCCGGCCAGACGGGAGCGCTTCATCGACAACGGCCGCAAGGTCAGCGACTTCAACGATCTGCACGCCCAGGAAGGCCTGCATGTCGTTCGCGCCCAAGTCGAGGCTCGCCTCACGGAGCTGTCGTGGCGGGTGCCTGCCGAAAAACGCGCGCCTTCCATCACCAGCGACGGGGGCGAGGGGAATGATCGTCTTGCCCCGATCCATTCGCTGAACGAGCTGCTTGAGCGCTTCGCTCTGGTCTACGGGCAGGGTGGCACGGTGTTCGACCACAAAGAGCACATGCTGGTTGCCCTGGGCGACATGCGCGATGCATGCGTGCGCAAGGAACTGCACCGGGCGTGGATGGAGCATTCGGATCGGTCAATCGTGCGGGTGCGGGAAGTGGATTTCGACCCGTCATGCGAGAAGCCCGGGGTGACGTGCAACCTCTTTGCCGGTTGGCCGACGGTGCCGCAGGAGGGCAACTGCGACCGTCTGCTGCAGCTGCTGTGGCACATGTGCGGCAACGAAGCTAACCAGAAGGCGCTGTATGACTGGGTGGTCAAATGGCTGGCCTACCCGCTGCAGCACCCTGGCGCCAAGATGAAATCGACCATCGTCATCCATGGTCCGCAGGGCACCGGCAAGAACATGTTCTTCGATGAGTACATGAAGCTCTACGGTGAGTACGGCCGGGTGCTTGACCAGGCGGCGCTGGAAGACAAGTTCAACGACTGGGCGAGCCGCAAGCTGTTCCTGCTGGCCGACGAAGTGGTTGCACGCACCGAGGTGTACCACCTGAAGAACAAGCTCAAGGCGCTGATCACGGGAGACCGCATCCGTATCAACCCGAAGAACATTCAGGCCTACGAGGAAGACAACCACGCCAACCTGGTGTTCCTCTCCAACGAGGCGATGCCTGTCGTGCTGGAGGAGGATGACAGGCGCCACGCAGTGATCTGGACGCCGGACAAGCTCAGTCATGAGTTCTACACCGAGGTGCTGGCCGATATCCGCAATGGCGCCACGGCGGCGCTGCACCACTATTTGCTGCAGGTAGATCTGACCGGCTTCACCAATGGCACCAACCCGCCGATGACCCAGGCGAAAGAGGAGCTGATTGGCCTGAGCCAGGATAGCCCGCAGCGGTTCTTGGATGAGCTTTACGGCGACGACATCCCCGGGCTCAAGCCCATGCCGGCGCTCTCGAAGGAGTGGTACGAGGTCTATAAGGCCTGGTGTGCGCGAGAGGGCCTGCCGCGCCCGGCGCCGTCACCAAAGTTCATCAACGCGCTGGTGCGCAAGCGCCAGATCACCCATCCCGACCGGGCGCGCAAGCGCTACCAGATCGAGCAGAGCGTGAACGGACCTCACGGCTTCCTGATGCTCGGCAACTGCACCGTGCCTGACGGGAAGACAGAGGCAGCATGGCTGGGAGACCAGGTCGTGTCCTTCCGTCGCATGTTCTCCGACTACAAGGGGCGTGCGTGATCACTATACCCATCAATGTGCGGTGCGTGCGGGATGTGCGGGCCGATGTGCGGGCATTGAATTGCCGTGATTCTCTTGCAGCAGTAGGCATGTGCGGGACGTGCGGGACTCGGCCTACATGGGCGTGCGCGGGCGCGAATGGGCGTCATGCCGTCGCACCACGATGCGCCTCGCGTGCGTATATGGGTGGGCGCACATCCCGCACACGCCGCACACGGCTTGTGCCACAGCCATTCAGTGGATATCGCATCCCGCACACGCCACCGCACAGCCCGCACATGCTCGCGCGCGCGCGTTTTTTCCGCTTTAACGATCTTCGAAGGAAATGGAGTAGGGGGTAGCAATGGCTGAGGATGACGTGACGATCACTGGCAAAGAGCTGGCCTCCCTGATCGGCTGCAAGCCATCCTACGTGGTCGAGCTGAGGAAGAAGGGGAGGGTGGTGGTGGGTGCTGGCGGAAAGGGATTCCTGAAGACCGCCTCCCTGGAGCTCTACGCTCGTACCACAGATCCGGTCTATGCCGGCGTAGCCCAGCGCCACGCCGATGAGCGTGGCAGCTCGCTGGTGGGGAGTGGGGAGGGTGCCAATGCTCTCGCCCCCGACATCGATGACGATGAAGAGGATAGCGACGAGGACGATTCCAGGCCCTCACGGGCCGGCCGGCCGCAGACCCCGGATTCCGCGCGCAAGGCCAAAGCGCTGGCCGACAAGGCCGAGACCGATGCGCACATGGCCCACATCGCGCTGCAGAAGGAGCTGGGGTTGCTGCTGCCTCGTGCGGACGTAGAAGCCTTCCTAGCAGAGCACGCCACGACGTTTCGGGGGGCGATGGAGCGGTTGGCCGATACGCTAGCGCCGCAGCTCGCTGCAACGCTGGATGAGGCTGGGTGCCGCCGTCTCGTGTGGGATGAGGTGAGCCACGCTCTGGAAGAGCTCAGCCAGGGCTTTCGCACGTTGGCGGCCAAGGTGGCAGAGGGTGCGGAATGATGCAGGCACAGCACTGCCTGGCGTCGGTTCTGGCACGCTCGCTTCAGCCGCGACGGCCGATGAGCGTGTCGCAGTGGTGCGATGAGCACATGCGTCTGTCCACCAAGAGCGGTAGCAAGCCCGGGCGCTGGGTGACGGATCGCAACCCGCCCCTGCGTGAGCCGATGGACAACATGTCTGCCCGAAGCCCCGTCCACGACCAGGTCTGCATGTTTCCGATCCAGTTCGGCAAGAGCCAGCTTGCGACCAATGCCATGGCCTATTGGATGGACTACGCTCCCGGCCCGATGATGTATGCGCTACCGGGCGAGGTGTCCATGAACAAATGGATTGCCCAGAAGCTCAACCCCATGATCGAGGTCTGTGCAGCGGTCAAGAAGGCGCTGACCAGCACCGCCAGCCGCGACAGCGCCAACCAGCGCACGTTTAAGGACTTCGCCGGCGGCCAGCTGTTCGTGGAGCACATGGGCAGCCCGCAGCGCCTGAAGTCCTCGACGGTGAAGTACCTGCAGGTGGATGAGATCGATGAGGCGCCGCAGCAGCTCTCCACTGGCGACGATCCGGTGAAGATGCTGGACGGCCGTACATCGTCGTTCCCGACCACCTACAAGCGGCAGTACATCAGCACCCCTGGCATCGCCGGACTCAGCCGGATTGCGAAGCTGTACGACAAGAGCGATCAGCGTCGGTATCACGTGCCGTGTCCCCACTGCGGCCACTTCCAGGCGCTGCAGTGGAGCGGCCTGGTGTGGGCGCCCGACAAGAGTCACGCATGGTATGCGTGCTGTGAGTGCGGCGTCGCGATCGAGGAGCACTTCAAGACAGAGATGATTGCGAAGGGGCGCTGGGTCGCCGCCAATCCGGACTCGCCCATCCGCGGCTACACCATCAACTGCCTGTACTACCAGTTTGGCCTGGGTCCACGCTGGCTGGACCTGGTAAAAGAGTGGCTGGAGGCGCAGGGCGATCCAGCTTCCCTCAAGACCTTCGTGAACGACCGTCTGGCCGAGACGTGGGAAGACCCGGCAATGAGGGCGGTCAAGCACAACGTCATCAAGGATCGTGCCGAGC
Source organism: Stenotrophomonas sepilia (assembly GCF_003244875.1). GTDB lineage: Bacteria > Pseudomonadota > Gammaproteobacteria > Xanthomonadales > Xanthomonadaceae > Stenotrophomonas > Stenotrophomonas sepilia. The sequence goes on along the minus strand of NZ_LXXZ01000013.1, from coordinate 102,595 downwards.
CCTATGCGCTTCGCTCGGCTCCGCAAGGTGTGCTGGCTATCACCGTAGGTGTAGACACACAGGACAATCGCCTTGCTGTTCACGTCGTCGGCTGGGGGCGGGGTATGACCGCCTGGACGCTGGACTATGTGGAACTGCAGGGCGATCCAGCCGAAGAAGCGGTGTGGGTAGCCCTGACCGATTTGCTCAATCGCGCAATCGAGCGCGAAGATGGCGCGCTGCTCCGGCCGCTAGCTGTCGCCATCGACGCTGGTGGCCACCGCACCGAGGCCGTCAAAAACTACGTCCGTCAGCGGCGCATCACCCGGCCAATGTGCATCTTTGGTGCTGTACCCAACAACGCTCCTGTGCTGTCCAAGGGAAAGCTGGCTGACGTCACCTGGAAGGGCAAGACCGACAAGCGCGGCATCACCATCAACCACGTGGGGACCGTTGCAGCCAAGCACTACCTCTACAGCCGTCTGTCGGCCGACGCCGAGCGCAAGCCCGAGAATCGCATGGTCCACCTCAGTGACCAGCTACCGGAGGAGTTCTTCCCGGGCTTGGTGTCGGAGGTCTACAACCCAGTCAAGAACCGCTTTGAGAAGAAGGTGACCCGAAACGAGCCATTGGACACATGGGTATATGCCTACGCGGCGACCCATCACCCAGAGGTCCGTATCAACCGCTTCACGCGTTCCGATTGGGACCTTTTGGAACAACGGCTGGCTGCGCCGCCAAGCGTGAGCGTTTCACGCGAAACGCCAGCTGCTGCGTCGGAGGCCGACGCTTCCACTGATTCCCGTGAAACATCGAGTGTGCCTCGCCGGCAGCGGCCCGCGCAGCCTCGCAGCATGGGGAGGCAGTGGTGAGCAGGAACACAGTCCGAAACAAGGTGCGAATCAGTGAGCTGACGGAGGAGCTCGCGGTCGGCGCCGCGCTGCGCCTGCGATGTGACAGCGACGACATACGCAGCGTTGTGGAGGCCGTGGTGGCCTACCTTGTCGAGGAGTACCCAGCCCAGGATCTGTACATTCCCGCCAGCATGCAAAGCAGTGCCTACCCTGTGGAAGCGATCCGGAAAGGGATGCAGGAACAGGAGTCAGTACGGTCGCTGTGTAGGAGGTTCAGGATCGACAGACGGACGCTGTACCGCTTGCTTGATGAGCCTTGCTCCAATGGGTAGGGGGTGCGGGTGAGTTCCCCGAGACTCACCCGCACCTGATCAGGAAACTGGCATCCATGATCTCGCGGATGCCTCACTGATGAGCTGGACCAAAGACGATGTGCAGAGGCTGAAGGCCGCCATCGCCAGCGGCCAGTTGTCCGTCCGGCATGGTGATCGTCAGATCACGTATCAGTCTGTCGAAGCAATGTTGACAGCATTGGACCGCATGGAAGCTGAGGTTGCCGCCACGACGGCGGGGCGACGGAAGTCGGCCACACGCCGCTATCGGTTCACGACGCTGAGGGGCTTCTGACATGGCGGCCTCGCTACTGGACAGGGTCATCGGCGCCATTTCTCCGCAGGCAGCCCTGAAGCGTCATCGCGCCAGGGCAACGCTGGATGCGGTGCGTGCCTACGAGGGCGCCTCACGCACTGACGGTTGGCGTGTTCGTAGGGCAGGGGCCAGCGCGAACGCCGATCACCTGGCCGACGCCCGCGAACTGCGCAACCGCGCTCGGGCGCTGGTGCAGAACGTTCCGTACTGCGCGCGGTCCCTCCAGGTGCTGGTGAGTGCAACGATCGGGACCGGCATTACTCCCAAGGCCGAAGGCCCAAACGCTTCGCGCTGGACATCCTGTGGGGCCGCTGGGCCGATGTGGCGGATGCGGACGGAAAGTCGGACATCTACGGCCTTATGGCTACCGCGTATCGCGCGATGGAGCAGGACGGTGAGGTCATGATTCGCCGCCGCACCAGGCGTCAGTCGGACGGTCTTGCGGTCCCGCTGCAGCTTCAGGTGCTGGAGATCGACTGGCTGGATGGGAACAAGAACGGGTCTGCGTCGGGCGGTGGTCAGATCATCAACGGCATTGAGTACGACGCGATCGGCCGGATTCGCGGCTACTGGTTGTTCGGAGCGCATCCCGGTGAGGCTGTGCGCGGCTCTGTACGCTTGAGCAGTTCGTTGGTGCCGGCATCCGACATCATCCACCTCTACAACCCCGTCCGCCCCGGGCAGGGACGCGGCATTACGCGCTTCGCCCCGGTGATCGCGCGAGTGCGCGACCTGATGCTGTACGAAGACGCCGAGCTGGCGCGGAAGAACCTGGAAGCGCGGCTTGGCGTTATCGTCAGTGGCGACATCGACTCGATGTCCAACGCGGACGATGACGGCCCTTCGCAGCTCGGCTCAGATCGCGACCAGGTCACCGACCTTGGGCCACTGCCCAGCGGTGGGGTCACCCACATCACTGGTGCCACAGCCTTCCAGACTGTCGAGCCAAAGCCGGCAGGGGGCTACGTCGAGTATTGCAAGTTTAACGCGCACATCATCACTGCTGGCATCGGTGTGCCGTACGAGTCGGCCACCGGTGATATGCGTGAGGTGAACTTCTCCAGTGCCCGCATCCGGCAGATGGAGTTCCGTCGTGATTGCGAGCAGATGCAGTGGCTGGTGCTAGTCCCGCAGATGTGTAAGCCGATCTGGCGCTGGTTTGACGAAGCAGCTGCGCTTGGCGGTGGGGTCCGTTCCACGGGAAGCACTGCCGACTGGAGCACGCCGCGCTGGGACTACGTCAACCCCAAGCAGGACATCGAATCGGAAATCGCAGCGATGGGCGCCGGTCTCAACTCACCCAGTGAAGCGCTGCGTCGGCGTGGCTACGACCCAGATGCGGTGTACGTCGAGATGGGCAAGGACTTCAAGCGGATGAAAGAGACCGGCGCCCTCGGTCTGATGACTTTCCTTCAATCCAGTGGCGCCCGGACCGGCCTGGTCGACGCCTCAACAACCAACGAGGAATGACCATGCCCCAGCCAATCCAGGCTCCGACGCAGGACGGTACGACGCGCCTCATGCCCCCGCAGTTGCGTGAGGCCAAGCTGCAGCCGACCAGCTTCGATAGCGAGGCACGCACGATCGAACTCCAGTGGACCGCCGGTACCCGTGTGCGCCGCTACGACTGGTGGAATGACACGTACTACTGGGAGGAGCTGGTCGTTGATGAGGCTGCCTGCAACATGGAGCGTCTGTCGTCTGGCGCTGCACCGGTCCTGGACAGCCATAACACCTGGGGCATCGGCTCACAGATGGGTGTGGTTGATCGCGCCTGGCTCTCCAATGGTGAAGGCCACGCCCTTATCCGTCTCTCCGGTCGCGAGGAGCTGGCCGGCGTAATCGCCGATATCGGTGCCGGAATCATTCGCAATATCTCGGTTGGTTACACCGTGCAGCGCTATGAGATCGAGCGCGCCGTCAACCCCGGCGATCTGCCGATCTACCGCGCGGTGGAGTGGACGCCGAGCGAGATCAGCTTCGTCACTGTGCCGGCCGACCCGGCAGCAGGTACCCGCAGCAATCAACCCGCACAGGGGACCCCCTGTGTATTCACCCGTAGCGCATCGTCGCAGGAGCACACCATGCCTCAGCCCGCCGCCCGCGCCGCCGAATCGGCGGTCCAGCAGGAACCCATCAACAACACCCCGGCTCCGGCAGCGCCGGCCGCAGCTCAGGCTCCGGAAGGTGACACGCGCGCAGCCGACATCGTGGAGCTGGCAGCTCGCCACGGCCAGACCGAGCATGCAGCTGGCTGGATTCGCGCTGGTCACTCGGTTGACCACGTGCGCGGCCTGATCTTGACCACGCTGGAGCAGCGCGACGCGGCTGCTGGCGGCAACATCAACCGCATCAGCGTCACTGAGGACGAGCAGGATCTGCAGCGCTCCGCTGTGACGCATGCGCTGCTGCACCGAGCCCAGGTGATCGATCCCGCAACCAAGCGGATCTTCGCGCTCACCGGTGACAATCCAGTGCGCGGCCTGACCCTGATGGATCTGGCCCGTCGTAGCCTGGAGCGCTGCGGCGTACGCACCGATGGCATGGCGAAGCTGGAGCTGGTCGGCCGCGCGTTCACGCAGAGCGGCAGTGACTTCCCGGTGCTGCTCGAAAGCACGATGCACAAGGCGCTGCAGGCGGCCTACGCCGTTGCGCCGGACACCTGGTCCCGCTGGTGCGTCACCGGCACCGTCAGTGATTTCCGCGAGCATTCGCGCTACCGCGTGGGCAGCATTGGCAACCTGGACAAGCTGACCGAGGCTGGCGAGTTCAAGAACAAGAAGATCCCGGACGGCGAGAAGGCAACCATCACCGCTGGCACCAAGGGCAACACCATCAACCTGACGCGTCAGGCGATCATCAACGACGACCTGGGTGCGTTCCTCGGCTTGGCGACCGCCTTCGGTCGTGCCGCAAAGCGGACCATTGAGGCCGACGCGTATGCGTTCCTCGCCAGCAATCCGAAGCTGGATTCCAACAAGACGCTGTTCCACGCCGACCACGGCAACATCCTGGCGGCAGCAGTGCCGAGCGTCACCTCGGTCGACGCGATGCGCGTCCAGCTGGCCCAGCAGAAGGACGTGGGCGGGAATGATGTGCTGGATCTGTCGCCGGCACTCTGGCTCGGTCCGACCAAATACGGCAGTGCCGCGCGTGTCACCAACAAGGCCGAGTACGACCCGGACGCTGAAGGGAAGCTGCAGCGCCCGAACGCTGTGCAGGGTCTCTTCCGCGACATCGTCGACACCGCGCGCATCAAGGACGACAAGTGGTACCTGTTCGCCGATCCGAACGACTGTCCGGCCATCGAGGTCGCATTCCTTGATGGGATCACCGAACCCTTCCTGGACTACGAGGAAGGCTTCACCGTCGACGGTGTGCGCTGGAAGGCCCGCCTCGATTTCGGCATTGCCGCCCTCGACTATCGCGGCGTGCAGCGCTGCGGCTGATCCCCAACTGGAGCACTGAGACATGGCACAGAACTTCGTATCCGATGGGGACGTGATCCCCTGGACCAACACCACCGAACAGCAGGTTGCATCGGGTCAGGCGGTTGTCGTCGGTCATCAGCTGGGGGTTGCCCTGGTCAACATCGCCGTCGGCGCGACGGGCAGCGTAGCCCTGGGCGGCGTGTTCACGCTGCCGAAGGTGCCGACTGCGGTCTTCGAGCAGGGTGAAAAGCTGGTGTGGAGTGCAAGCGCCAAGGCAGTCGACGGTAGTTCCGCGACCGCCGTGGCCGGCGACATCACCGGCGCGGCGTTTGCCTGGGCTGCAGGCTCGGCCGGCCAGGCGACGGCCGAGGTGCGGCTCTCGCCGGGCAACGCCACCAAGGCGTAACCGAATAGGTCGGCACCGCTCACAGATGCCCGGGTGGCGTGAGCGGTGCCAGCCTTCCTTGACCCGCTTTGGGGGAACGATGAAAGACCCGATCAGCCAGGACCTGTTGGCAGCGATGCTTAAGACAGCACCGACCGCAACCGTGGCCGTGGCTACGTTCGATCCAGCTAAGCACCTCAGCTTGGCTGTGATGGTGGTGACGCTGCTGGTGGGCCTCTCGCAGTTCTTCACCACCGTGGTGAAGAACTGGGGCGAATGGATGGGCTGGCTGTCCGCACGCTGGGTCGACGGAGTGCGTTTGCGGCGCTGGGGGGCCCACAGAATCGGCCGTGCTGGCGTTGGCGTTGCGCGCGCATGGAGGTGGCTGCGTGGCCGCTAACCCGAACAGCACAGCCGGCAAGCCCGACGGCAAGTCTCCGGGCGGCCCCCTGGCGCTCGGTTCTGCAGTGCTGCTGGCTCTGTTGGCGCTGTTCGAGAGCGGTGGGAGCACAGTGACCATTGTGTACGCCGACAAACTCGCTGGCGGGTTGCCGACGGTGTGTGATGGCCTGACACGCCATGTCACGGACACCCCGATCATCGTGGGCGAGAAGTGGTCCAAGGAGAAGTGCCGGGTCGAGACCGAGCGTGCGGTGGCGAAGGTCCAGCGGCAGCTCATAAAGTGCTTCCGGATTGAGCCACCGCAGCGCGTCTTTGATGCGGCGTCCTCGCATGCTTGGAACCTGGGCGCCACCGCCACCTGCGGTAGCAGTTCCATGACCGCATGGAACGCCGGCCGCTGGGACCTTGGGTGCCGGCGCTTGCAGCTATCTGACGACGGACGCCCAGTTTGGAGTTACGTGAAGGCGGGCGTCGCAGCCGATGGCAAGCCGGTCTACCGTTTCGTTCAGGGGCTGGCCAACCGCCGCGCCAAGGAACGAGCCCTGTGTGAGGGAAGGGCATGATCCGCACCCTCGTCGTCGCCATTCTTCTGCTGCTGGGCGTCATCGTCTGGCAGCGCGGCTCGGTGTCCATCGCGCACCGTGCGGCCGACCTGGCCGCGTCCAGCCGTGACGCCATGGAAATCGAGCGTGATGCCGCTCGCGCTGAGGCCGATGCCGCAGCCAAAACCCTGAAGGCAGAGCGTGGCAGCGCCGCCGCCGCGAACAACCTGGCATCCAAGTACGAAAAGGAAAAGAACGATGCACAGAAGGCATCTGATCGCCTCATCGCTGATCTTCGCGCTGGCAACCAGCGCCTGCACCAGCGTTGGCAAGCGTCGGTCGCCACCGCAGAGCTGTCCGCGGCCGCCGCTGCCGGCAGCCAGCCTGATGGTCGAGCCGACGACCGAATTGAAAGTGCGGGCCGAGCTATTGGCGCCGCCGCCCAGTGCGACGCCCAGGTGAGGGCACTGCAGGCTTACGCGATGCTGTGTTCGGGAGGTGCGCGGTGAGCGAGGTCGACTTCCTTCGCGATCTGGATGGCACCTTGCACGCCGCCTTTGCGCTGGCAGGCATGGCGTCGCAAGGTCGGTACACGGCCAAGGATGGTCCGACCACCGAGGGTGTGCGTGCCTATGTGGAGCGCGACGTTGAGACCATCGGTGAACTGCGTCAGTTCAGGTCAGGCCGTGTGGAGATCGCGTACCTGCGTTCGGACGTAGCGCCTGACCAAGGCGATCGCTTCGAGGTGGTTTCGAGCGCGTTCGGTACGGAGGTCTTCGTCAATAGCAAGAAGATCAGCGATGACGGCTCGCAGAGCCGCTGGTTGGTGACCCGTGTCTGACCTGGCAGAGCCGCTGTCGTGGCAGCTGGTGGAGTTCCTGGCTGCTCGTGTCCGCCTGATCTTGCGCAGCAGTGGCTTCCGCACTGACATTGGTGCGGGCGCCGTGATCATCGATGAAACCGAGATCAGCGAGGACTGCACCGAGCCGGCAACGATCATCTCTGTCCGCCAGCTTTCGCGCAGTGGCGGCGGCGTGGCCCAGTCCAGCTCCGATGCGGCCATCACCATCGAGTTCGAAGTTCCGCGTGGCAGCGATGAAGCGAATCCCAGGCTGCTCGTTCATCGCGCGCGCCACGACCTGATTCGCGCCCTGACGTTCAAAGAGAAGTCGCTGCCGCTGGGGGTGACCAGCTTCGAACTGCTGGAAACCCAGCTGGCGACCCTGGAGGACGATGCCGGGCATACCGCCGTAGTCGCTCAGATCACCGCGCGGGCTGGTCTGACCGAGACCTTTGAGCCCGTGTCCAACCCGTAAAGGAACCAGAACCATGGCACAGCCCAAAGTCCGTAAATTCGCAGGTGACCTGCGCTTCTGGGAGCACGGCTCCGAGGGCGTTCGCGTCCCCGTCATTCCCGAGCCCGCCGATAAGTTCGGTAACCAGCCCCTGGAGCAGTCCTCGCTGACCTTCAGCTACGAAGCCGGCGATTCGGTGGAGATCAAGAGCAAGCGCCGCGATGCTCGCTATCAGCAGATCATCCACAAGGATTCGAATCCGGGCGTCACCAACGTCTCGATTACCGCGCTGGAAGTGCCGACGGCCTTCCTGGCTCGCATGCTGTACGGCACCCTAGTCAACACCACTGTGGCAGCCGGCTCGGCCACCGCTGTGTCGGTCACTGTTGGCAGCGTGGATACCCCCGTGAAGCTGCCGCACAACTTCATCGAAGCAACGCCGGCGCCGGCGTTCAAGAAGGGCGCAGTGGACCTGGTGAAGGGCACCGACTATGACCTCGAACCCCGTCATGGTCTGTTGATCCCCAAGAAGGGTGGCGCGCTGCAGGCCGGTGATGTTGTGACGGCCGACTACAACTTCGATGCCTACCTGGAAACCGCAATCAGCGGCGGCACCACCCCGAGCAAGTCGTTCCAGATCCTGGGCGACATGCAGGACCGCATCAGTGGCGACGAAGGCCTGCTGACCATTCCCAACGTCGACCTGACCGTCGATGGTGACGTCGACTGGTTCAGTGACGAGCCGATCCAGGTGACCCTGACCGGCCCGGTCATCTTCCAGGCCGGCGAGACCGATCTCTACACCTTCAAGATCGCAGCGCAGTCGGCGGGCTGAGCGTGCTGGTGACCGCAGCGAGGGGAGGGCGCCGGGAGGGCGCCCTCCCGGTTTGAAACAGGAAAGGCACCGTGGCGTCCAATCGCAGTAACAACCTGCTCAAGTACTACGCCAGCGGCCGGCGGGCAAAAGGCTTGCATGGCCTGACCGACCTGGCTGGCGAGGTGCTGAATCGGTACGACCTGTCGGTGCAGCGGGCGTTCATTGGTCTGCAGCGCCGGGCTGGGCCGGCTACTGCGCAGGAGGTCCGTGCCTCTTACAACATCCGCGCCTCTGCGCTGCGCGGGAAGTATCGCGTGGAAACGGGCGAGCGCGGCTACAGCACCGGTAAGCGTGGCAGAGACGACTTCCTTTCGATCTGGGCCAGCACGCGGCAGATCTCGCTGATCGAGTTCGGCGGTCGCTGGGCTGGCCGCAAATCCCGAGGTGCCACGGCGGGCATTGGCGTGGGCGAATCGAAGACGTACGACGGTGCCTTCATCGCCACGATCAAGGGCCGAAAGGCGATCCGTGTGCGCACCTGGGATAGGGCGCAGCAAAAGCGCCACGGCCGTGGCCCCGTTCGCATCCTCCGAGGGCCAAGCCCGTTCGAGATGCTCTCGGGTGCTGATGGCAACAGCCGCGCCTTGGAGGCCCGTCGCCGGCTGATCGAGCGCTTTCACACCACCTACCTGACTGAACTGCGCCGCCAGTGGCGCGTCAACGGAAGCTCCAATGGCTGATCGGCTGGAAGAAGCAATTCGGGTCGTCATCGAAACGCAGGGCCGCGAGGGCGTGGATGAACTGCGCGCGGCGTTTGGCGATCTGGGGGATGTCTCGGTCGAGACCGCTGGCAAGGCGACGAAGCTGCTCGACTCTCTCACTGGGCTGAACGAGGCAGCGGCCAAAGCGGATGCCTTCGACGGCATGCTGGCCGATCTCGCAGAGCTGGAAAGGCAGTTTGATGACAATCAGAAGGCCGCGCTGGCGCTCAGCCTCGGCATCGGGGAGATGGAGAAGCCGTCCCGCGAGGTGCTGGCAGCCCAGCGCGATCTACGTAAGGAGGGCGAGCGCCTGAAAAAGGCGCTCAACGAGCAATGGGACGCCGTAGGCAAAGCCGACGACGAGCTTTCTTCGCTCGGCATCAACACCGCGAACCTGGCCGATCATCAGCAGCGCCTGCGTATCGAGGCGACCCGCAGCGCGGCAGCGCTCACTGAGCAGGCCCGGGCTGCCGCAGCAGAGGCTGAAGCGGGGCGTCGGCGCAAGCAGCAGATCGATGAGGCAGAGGCTGCCTTCCGCAGGCAGGCCACTACCAGCAAAGCAGCGGCAAAGTCCTTGGCCGAGTACCAGGAGCGCGCCGCTGATGCCGCCGCCGGCAGCGGCGACCTGGCGGACGCCACGGAGAGCACTGTCAGCTGGTTCGGCAGACTCAAGGCAGTCGCCGCTGGTGCGATCGCGTTCGTCGGCCTGAACCGAGTGGTTGACGGCATCAAGGCCATCGTGAAGGAGGGCAGCGACGCTGAGCAGGAACTGGCTCAGCTGGAAGCGGCCTTGCACGCCACGGGTCGCACCAGCGAGTTCACAGCGCAGAGCTTGGCCGCCATGCGCCAGCAGCTGCAGAGTGGGCTGTTCGATGATGGGCAGATCAGCGCCGCCCAGGTCCGCCTGCTGTCGTACACCAACATCGTGGGCGAGCAGTTCCCGGCGGCGATGCAGATCACCATCGACCAGGCCCAGCGGCTGGGCATGTCGCTGGAGCAGTCTGCCGAGGTCGTTGGCAAGGCGCTGCAGACGCCGTCGAAGGCAATGGAGAGCCTGAGCAAGCAGGGCTTCACGCTGGATGACAGCCAGAAGTCGCTGATCAAGAGCTTGGAAGCTACCGGGCAGGTGGCAAAGGCGCAGGCCATCATCCTCGACCTGCTGGCCGAATCCTATGGCGGCGCTGCCGCCGCCGCGAAGGTGGGCACCATCGCCGGCCTGTGGAAGACGGCCACCGATCGCTTCAAGGACTGGAAACAGGAAGTCGCCGACCAAGGCGTGCTGACCTACTTCAAGGAACAGCTCACCACCCTGTTGACCACGCTGGATCGACTGGCGGCCGATGGCAGCCTGTCCCGCTGGGCCAAGCGGACCGCCCAGGCCATCATCACCACGGCAGAGGCGGTGAAGGGCGCGACGCAGTGGGTTGTGGACCATGCTCGTGTGATTGGCCTGATGGCTGCTGCGTATGCGCAGTTCAAGATCGTGGGGGCATTGCTCCAGCTGAACGCATGGCGCGCGGCGTTGATCGCGACCACGAACGCGCAGATTGCCAACAATGCAGCGGTCGCAAGCGGCAGTCGGGGTATCGGTCGGTTCGGCGCGTTGCTGCGGGGCATGCCGAAGGTAGTACCCATCACGGTGGCCGTGCTGGGATTGGAAGCGGCGATAGGTGGTCTGGATGTCCTCAAGACCGTGGCGCAGGATATCTGGAAGCAGCACGACCCGGCGCTGAAGCGCGCTGGTGAAGCGCAGCGGGTCTATATCAGCCAGGTGCGCGACTCCGCGCTGCAACTTCGTCAGCAGGCGGTGTCCTTCGTTGCATACCGTGACGTGGTCATCAAGTCGGCCGAGGAAGTTGCCAAGCTCGGTGAGGCCGAGCGGCAGGCCTACGAGAAGCGGCTGTCGGGCCTGGAGCAGTACCTCACTGCGCAGGAAGGATTCCTGCTGATGCAGCAGAAGGCCGGCGTCGCAACGGCAGAGCAACTGCAGCAGCTCGGTCAGGTCACGCAGCGGCTGCTGGATGTCTCCACGGGCTTCGCCTCCCTGCGGACTGGTGTGAAGACCGCTGCTGATGCGCTCGCAAATGGAATTGGCGGTGCGGCCCAGCAGGTTGTGGCGCAGCTCAACGGAATTGATGGCAACGCAAAGCTGGCAGCGGAGTCGATCCGCAAGATGTTCTCAGGACTCAACTTCGCCGATACAGCCAGCCTCGGCTCGGTAGGCGAAGCGCTGGGCTTCATTGCCACTCAAGGTGCCGCGGCCGAGCGAAACGTGCGTGATGGCCTCCTCGCGACGCTGCAGCAGCTGTCGGGTGAAGAGCTCGCCCGGTTCCAAGGTGCGACGCAAGCGGCATTCAACTCGCTGCCGCAGGCGGCAGTGAACGTAGCGGCGGTGCTGCAAACCACCCTGCTTGCCGCGATGACCAAGCTGGGCGTGGCCTCGGGCCAGCTTGGGGTCAGCTTCACCCAAGCTGGCCGTGATGCGATCGCCGCTTTCGGGGCAATCACAGAGAACGCAGTGGCGACCAGCGCCCAGATCGAGACTGCCTTCAAGGCAGCGCTGGGCAACGTCGCCACGCTGGACGAGGCGCGCACTCTCGGCAATCTACTGCAAGCGGCTGGCGAGCAGGGGCGGGTCGGCTTCGATTCGGCGGCCCGTGCCGCCGCCGCACTGCGTGCCCGGCTTCGAGAGATCGAGGCGGGGCTGAACCCACTCACCGATGAATTCCAACGTCTTGGCATCCAGTCGCAGCAGTCGTTGAACGCCGCGCGTGACTCGGCTTGGGAGGCGTTCGAGACCATCCGCAAGGGCGCTGCCAGTGGCAAAGCGTCTGTCGAGGACGTGCGCCGTGCGTTCAGAGCGTATGCCGATACCGCCAAGGCTGCTGTGGCCGACAGTGATGCATGGCGCCGGAACCAGGTGCAGTCGCAACTGGATGTGCAGGGCGCCATCTACGAGACGGGTGACGCATTGGGCGAACTCGGCACGAAGGGCGAGTCGGCTATGGGGCGCGTGGAGCAGGGCGCGCAGAAGGTCACGGGTGCCCTGAAAGAGGTCAAGCAAGCGTCTGATGAGGCGGGTAGTGGCGTGGAGCGAGTGGCTGCCGGCGCCGCTGCGGCCGGCGACAACCTCGGTAACGCATCCTCAGCCGCCCGCGGATTCTCCCTCAACATGGGAGAAATCTCCGACAAGACCCGAGAACTGCTGGATCAAATGAGCGGGCCGAACAGCCTGCAGCAGTTCGCGAACATCTGGAATTCTCTCTACCGACAGCGTCAGGACCTAGCGAAGTACACGGAGGAACAGAAGAAGCTGCTGGACGGCATGGACGAGATCTCCGGAAAGCGGCAGGAGCTTGCCGAGCGCTTCGACCTGGTTGGCGCTGGTGAGCTTGACGCCATCGTTCAGCTCGAAAACCAAATCGAGGCCAAACGATTGGAGAAGGAGCGTGCGGCAAAACAGGCAGCCGAAGAGCGCCGCAAGGCAGCCTTGGCCGAGGCTGAGGCGCAAGCCAGGGCCGACGCTTCACGGATCCAGGCTGGCGATACGAAAGAGCAGGTTCTCACGATTGACTGGAAGGCTCCCAGCAAAGAAGTGGTGGCTGGTGCAACTGCTGCAGAAATCCAACAGGCCGAGCGCATCGCAGGGCTGGTCGCCCCCATCGTGCTGCGGAAGATTGAGCGAAGCCGCGCGGTATCGATCCGGGGGCCGCGATGAGCCGGGTCGTCCTCGCCGGGGTCGAGCTTCCGGCAGATCTGCAATGGACGGACGAATTCACTGCTTGGCGTGTCGGGCAGCAGGTTCGCCACAGCTTGAGCGGGGCGCAGATCGTCCAGGAGTCTGCGCGACAGGCAGGCCGCCCGATCACACTACAGACCACCCGCGATGGACAGGCATACGTCGCCCCCATCCAGCTAGACGTGCTGCGCCAGCTGCAGTCCCTGACCGAGCAGCTCGAGGTAGCGCCGATGCACCTGATCCTGCCGGCCCACAACGGCGGCGAGCGCACGTTCCAGGTGCGGTGGATGCGCACGGATGGGTCTGCGCTGGATGCCCAGCCGCTGCGCTTCGCCACTCCTGCCATTGATGCCGACTACTTCTCCATCACCCTTCGCCTTATGACGGTCTGACCAATGACGATTCTTGCAACCGATATCAAGATGCGCCAATCGCAGCGCCTCACCGACAACCCTGATGGCGGTGGACGCATGGTCCAGGCCGAGATTGTCGATGGAGCGATGAACAACCTCTTCCCCGACATCGGTGATGAAGAGCGGACCACCGGCCGCTCCACGCTCCGCAAGATGTTCGTGCACGTGGACACCCCGGGACCTGATGTTCTGAAAGATGCGATCGCGGTGCTAATCGACCCACCGTCCGATCCGCGAGTGACGGTGACCATGTTCGCCACCGGTTCCTACAGCGACGTGCGCCTGGACGCCAAGAATCGCGTGGAGAGCTACATCACACGTGGTACCGAATCGCGGTTCATCCTGCTGGGTGACCACTTCAGCGGCCAGATGACCATTCAGGTCTACACCACCAAGGACGCACCGAGCCCGGACATCAACGACAATCTGAGCCTGCTGACGCTGGCGGCATCGGGCCGCGACCCGGGGGAGCAGTACGTCAGGGTGAAGACCGTGCTTTCCCGTACGACCCGGACGTTTACCGATGACCAGGGCGCGTTCGAGCGCGATGTGCTGGTGATCGAGCTGGTCAACGCGTTGCTGCTCAACTTCTACGGCCAGGAGGTAATCCGGTACACCGCAACGAAGCCCGGCACCCGCATCTACGAGACCAATGTAGTCGATGCCACCAGCTACCACAGCGTGAAGCGGCTTACGGCGGCGGGGAAGCCCGGCGACCTGTCTGTGCAGATCGATTCGCCTTACGTCCCGATTGTTCCTACCTCGACCGCAGAGACCGCCGTGAGCGATGTTCTCGCTGGCATGGGAACGCTGAGTCACGTTCCTTCGGGGCCGGCCAATAGCCTGGCGCTGAGCTTCAGTAGCACTTTCGCGGCGGGAGTTGCGGTCACTCGCTTCCTCGGGACGGGCATGGCCGTCGGCAGCGTGAAGGTGCTGGTGGGCAGTATCGAGCTGACGGATGACGGCACCGGCGGCCTGGCCTCTGCGGCGCTGACACCCTGGTCGGGCACCGTCGACTATCAGGCTGGCGCCGTATCAATTGTTCACGCCACCGGCGTTGGGAGCACCAGCGTTAGTATCACCGCAACTCCTGCCGGCACCATCCCAATGCAGGGCTTCACCGATGAGATTGCGGTCACCCAGAACAACCAGGGTATGGTCTGGTTGGCCCAGTTGGAGCCGCTGCCGGCGCCGGGCACTGTCGTGGTGGATTACCGTGCGCTCGGACGGTGGTATCGCCTGACCGACAATGGCCGCGGCCAGCTCGTCGGCAAGCCTGGGCAGGGCAGTGGAACCATCAATTACATGTCCGGGTCGTTGGTGCTGACGGCCGGCGCTTTGCCCGACCTGGACAGCAGCATCATCACTGCCTGGGGCACGCCGATCATTGCCGAGGCCCGTGCCGGTGACACCAACATCAAGCCGCCTGCACTGCGGTTCCTGCTGGAGCACGCAGGTGCGATCCCGGGCACTGTACGCCTCACGGTCCGGGTAGGGGGCGCCAGTGTAAGCTTGGTCGACAACGGCGTCGGTGGCCTGCTCGTCGGGTCGGAGCTTCGCGGTTCGATCACCTACGCAACTGGCGAGTGCCTCCTGCAGCTGGAGACGCTGCCAGACGCCAACAGCGTGGTGGCGGTGAGTTACGACTGGGGTGAGCCGCTTCATGCCGCGCCGCAGCCGGTTCCTGATGGAAACGGCTTGGTTTCGTTCAGCCTGCCGCAGGGTCCTGTCAAGCCAGGCTCGGTAATGCTTGACTGGGTTGTTACCGTGATGCGGGATGCCTATGACCTGGCTTCCGCGCCGCAGCCAATGCGCGTCATCGCGAAGGATGACGGTAACGGCAACCTGGTGGCTGTCTCGGTAGGCGACACGGCTGCTACCACCGCGCTAGGGGCCATCAATTACAGCACCGGCGCGGTTACGCTCCAGGCCGGCAAGTTCATGATTCGCCAGGTGTCCTACCCGCAGTACGAACTTCGCTCGGGGCGTTTGAAGGTGGTGGGTTATGGCCGCGTGGACGTGCTTGCACAGTTCTCTGCTGGCACGTTGATCTCGGTCGGATGGACGCTGGCGGGCGCCGGCTCGGAAGCGGCTGAAGAATCTCTGCAGCTTCCGCCGGTTTCCCTGCAGCTGACGCCGACCATCAGCGACAGCATCGTGCCTGGCAGCGTGAGGTTCAGCTTCCGTGGCCGCACCTACGTGGACCGCAGCGGCGGTTTGTACCACAGCGTCGACCCCATGACCGGGGCGGGTGTTTATGCCGGGACGGTCGACTACACAGCTGGAGTGGTGAGCCTGACCGAGTGGTTGGCCGGCGGAACCAACAACGTGCAGATCCAGTCGTTGCTGACGCGGATTGGTGACCCCGGCGTCGCCAACAGCTTTTTCCGCGCACCGGGCTCGCCACTGCGGCCGGGCATGTTCACGCTGCGAGCCAACCGCCTGGATGGTGAGATGCTCACGGCAACGGCCGACATCAATGGGGCCATCTCCGGCGCGCAGATCCGTGGGTCTGTGGATTGGGAGAGTGGCGTAGCGAAAGTGCAGTTCGGCGAGCTGGTACCGGTAGCCGGGAATGAGGGGCAGCCCTGGTTTGATCCGGATCTTGTCGAGGGTGACCGGATCTGGCGACCGACGCTGGTACAAGCGGGGTCCATCCACATGGGGGCGGTGGTGTATCGCTCGATCCCGCTCTCCGAGGTCGTGATCGGCCTATCCTCCGTGCGCCTGCCGAGCGATGGGCGCGCACCGGCTTTTAAGCCAGGACAGACGGTGCTCGTTCATCACACCGCAAAGCATGTGGTGGCCTCGCCGCAGGCGAATCAGACAGTTTCCTTTGGCCGGGGGCGGGTGGCTGCAATTGAGGTGCGCGACGCGCTTGGTGCACCGGTGGATGCGGCATGGTTTGAGGCTGATCTGGATGTGGGAACGCTCAAGTTCAGTGATCCGCTGAACCTCTCCGCCTACACCCTGCCGATCACCATCAGCGAGCGTGTTGAGGATCGGCGGCTGGTGGTGCAACCGCAGATCACTGGTGAGATCGAGATCAACACTGGCCTGAGCCACGACTTCCCGGCAGGCGAGGCGATGATCAGCACCGCGCTGCGATTGGGCGAAGCCAATGGCTCGCTGGATCTACAGGCGAGGGTAGTGAACCTCTTTGATCAGGCGGCCTGGTCCAATGTCTGGGCAGATATCCCCTCTGGGAGCGTCGCGCCTGGCACTTACAACGACACCGACTACCCGCTGGTGGTGACCAACGCCGATGCAATTACCGAGCGCTGGGCTGTAAGGTTCACTTCCGCGACACAGTTTGAACTGATTGGTGAGACGGTTGGCGTTATCGGCACGGGGAACACGACTTCAGATCTTGCGCCGCTGAACCCGCGCACGGGGCAGCCGTACTTCCGGATGCGGAAGGACGGGTGGGGCGGCGGCTGGTCCACTAACAATGTGGTGCGCTTCAACACGGTCGGCGGCCTCGCACCCGTGTGGATGATCCGCACGACCCTTCAAGGAACGCCAGAAGGGGCCAGAGATTCCACCCGATTCCTTGTCATTGGCAACGTGGCGGGGGTGGCCCAATGACTTCTGTCGCCAATGTTTATCGTCACAGCGATCCAGGCGCCCCTCAGCTTACCGGTCAGTCTGGGAGTCTGGTGGCATTGCTCGACGCGGTCCTGGTCAACGGATACGGTGTAGGTGCTGCAGCGAAAGCAGGGGCGGGCTGGGCAGTACAGTTCTCGGGCACCAATAAGCGCGCATACCGTGGCAGCGCCGAGACGGGCTCCGGCGTGTATCTGCGGATTGATGATTCAGGTGCTGACCCTCGCGTGGCGAGGGTCCGGGCCTACGAGACGATGACCAGTATCGATGTGGGGACAGGCCTCGCTCCCACCGCCGCGCAATCGAGTGGCGGAAGGGTCTGGGTAAAGTCAGACAGCGCATCGAGCGCGATTCGGCCTTGGGAAATCATCGCCACGGATACGGCGTTCTATTTCTTCGCTTCGCCCATTCCTGTTGCAAGCGCTGGATACGATGGGGTCGCGATCACTCCCTGCTTTGCGGGCGATATCAATTCCCATCGCGACGGGGACGCCAGTCGCTTCATGATTATGGATAACGGCTTCGACGCTTACACGTCTTCGGCCATCCCAGGGTTTACCGCGCCTGCAGGTCGATGGAACGACTCGAGTGTCATGCCGTCCAGGGCCGTAGGGACACTGGTGCGCTCGTATACCCAGGAGGGCTCGGCGGTGCCCGCTGCCTTGGCGCTCGCCACCTCGGCAGCCAGCAGCGCTCGCAGTTCGCTCGGGGGTGCGGGAGTTGCGTTTCCTGATCCTGTGTCCGGTGGACTGATGTTCGAACGGGCACTCGTAGTAGAAGGGGCAGGGATCATTCGCGGTTCACTGCCGGGCGTCTTCGTGCCGTTGCACGAGAGACCGTTCTCCGATGGTCAGATTGTTGAGGATCTGGCTGGTCTACCGGGTACGGTGCTTCGAGCAAAGTTGGCGTACGCGGCGGTTGGCGCCAACCCGGCTGTGAATCCAATCGACCTTGGTCAACTTCTTTTCGATATGAGCGACCCATGGTGATGAGAGCGCTGCGAATGGGTGTTCAGCTCAGCCCCCGCTTCGTCTATCGGGGGAAGTACTATCTCGGTGGCGATCTGCCTGTTGACCCGGCGGATCCCTTAAGCCCAGATGGTCGAACCAAGATTCTCAACCAGCCAAGGAGCGTGCGAGTCCGAATCCTGGAGCGCAGGTCGATGCGGGTCGTTGCCGATGTGCGTTCGGCGAGCGATGGCAGTTGGCGGGTGGATCACTTGGCAGACATTGAGTACCTGGTCATTGGTCTGGATGAGCGCGGCTTGGTGAACGCGGCCATTCAGGATCGAGTGCGCCCAGCGCTGATGACCGGGCCATGATAGACGGGAGTCATGTGTCGCTGAATCTTGGGCCGCTGCCATCAGGAGGCGGCGCCCACGTTTCGCTTAACCTTGGCGTCGACTGGTTTGTAGAACCCGAACAGCCGGTAATTCGTGGCCTGAGCCGCGCAGTTACGATGCCCTGGCAGGCAGCCACGTCGATGTGCCTCCAGCGAACATCTTCTTGGGGATCTTCTCCACGCGCAGCTGTGGGAGCTTCATCGAGCTGGGGAGGAACTCTTGCGAGCCACTCTTCTGTGGTTTCGGGATGGGGGGTGTCGCCGACGGTCGCCGCCGCCACGTTCAGTTCGTGGTGCGGTCTGATGAGAGACGCGCGCCGAGTGATGCCGTTCACGTGGGGCGCAATGGGGCGGTCTCGCCGGTCCCTCGAAGCGGCATGGAATTCCTCTCTCGGGCGGTTGGGCATCGGATTGGCACTGGGCTGGCGGCAGTTGTTCTCGGTATGTGGCGGCGTGTTGCTTCCTTGGGATACCAGCTCTTCAAGAATCGCACCTTCATTCCGCGGGGCCTGGTCACATCCGGGCCTCGCGCGCCTGCACCGCCGGCTGCCTTGGGGTAGCGCCGGGCGAGTGCAATGGGGAGTGCGCCCGGTTGTCTCGCCTGGCCCGGACCCTGAGACTCCGTTCGCACCAGGCGACCGGATTCCGCTGAACCTGGGGTGCGACTTGGTGCGGGAACCTGGCCGCGCGCCCCTCAATCTGGGCGTCACTGCTTGCTATGTGGTGCGCCCTCACCGTAGGACCTACGTCGTGATCAACACAGTCTCTCTTGTCCGCCTTCCAGATCGCACTCCCATTGAGGTGACGCGGATCTCGCTCAGTTCCAGTCGCGGCACATGGGGCTGGACATTCGATATTGAGTTAGCCGATCCGCAGCAGCTCGCGCTGCTGAAGCCCACCGCAGCGGGCCCTAGGCAGTTTGAGATCAATCTCAACGGCTACGTCTGGACAGGCATCATCGAGAGCTTCCAGAAGCAACGAGAATTCAGCGGGGGTGGCGTTCGCCTGAGCGGCCGCTCCCGGACCGCGCTGCTTGCTGCGCCTTACGCCCCAGCTCGGGTCAAGGCGACCACCGAGGAACGCAGCATGGCCCAGCTGGTAGCCGAGGAACTGGCCGACACCGGCTTCACCAGCCACTACGACACTGTCGATTGGACCGTGCCGGCTGGGGCTTGGTTCTACGACGCCAGTACGCCCCTGGATGCCATCAGCGCGCTCGCAGAGGCGAGTGGCGGCGTTGTCCAATCCGACCCCTCCGCTCTCGCCATGCGCGTGCGTGCGGCCTATCCAGCGAGCCCTTGGGATTGGCGCACAACCCCGCCAGACCATGTGCTGCAGGAGGACATCGTGCTGACGGAGAGCCTGCAGATGCGCAGCGCGCCCCTGTACGACGCTGTCGTGGTGACGGGTGAGCTGGCCGGCAAGGGCGTCACATGCAAGGTGCGCCGGTCGGGCGAGGAAGGCCGCCTCTATGCCCAGCAGGTCAGCAGCCCGCTGATCACCGTGCCGGCGGCAGGAGCGGAGCGAGGCAGGAACATCCTGTGCGATCGCGGAGAACAGGCGGCAGTCGACCTGACGGTGCCGCTGTTCGCCCAGCCCCTGAATGCTGGCGAGATCGGACTGATGTTGCCCTTAGACCTAGTTGAGGTCGTCGGTGCTGACGGGACGTGGCACGGCCAGTGCGAGTCGCTGCGCATCGAGGTCTCGGCGGACGATCGGGCCGTGGTGATCGAGCAAACGGCAACCCTGGAGAGGCACTACACCGATGCGGACTGAACTTTGGGACCAGTTTGGTGACCTGGTTGCTGGTAGCCCGAGGCTTATCGCAACCGTCACGGCGCACAACAGCGATGGCACCAGCAGCCTGACCACCTACGACGGCGTGCAGATGCGCGCGTTCGGGCAGTTGCCACTGACGCCTCCCTACAACGTATGGGTGCGTGGTGGCCGGTTGGTCGAGGCCGCGCCGAACCTTCCCCTCTACGAACTGACCGTCTGACAAAACAGGGCACTGCCCGGACGCCGGCAAGCATCCGGGCAGTGCCGCAACACAGGTGATCTCAGCACCTGGCATTGGCCGTGGCCCCATCGCCCTCGCGAGAGCGGCGGGATTGTCGGCTTCCCCTATCGCAAATCCTGAGAAACCATGCCAAAGCCAATCATTTCCTGGCCGGGCGGCAAGCGCCGCCTCCTGAAGCACCTCTATCCGCACTTCCCGACCCACGACTGCTACGTCGAGGCATTCGCCGGCGGTGCCGCGTCATTGCTTATGCGGCCGTACCCAGCACAGATGGAGGTGCTCAACGACATCAACGGCGAGCTGGTGTCCCTGTACCGCTGCGTCCGCCACCACCTGGATGAGTTCGTGCGCATGTTCCGCTGGTCCCTGGTCTCGCGACAGATGTTCGAGTGGGCACAGATGGAGCGTCCGGAGACGCTGACCGACATCCAGCGCGCAGCGCGGTTCTACTATCTGCAGAAGCTTGCATTCGGTGGCAAGGTGCAGGGGCAATCGTTCGGTGTGGTGACGGCTGGTGGGCCGCGATTGAACCTTCTGCGCATTGAAGAGGAACTGAGCGCGGTCCATCTTCGTCTGGCGAACACCGTAATCGAGTGCCTGCCATGGCAGGAGTGCGTGCGGCGCTACGATCGCCCGGGAACACTGTTCTACCTGGACCCGCCGTACTGGGAGACTGAGGGTTATGGCGTTGAGTTTCCGTTTGCTGAGTACGAGGCGATGGCCGAGCTGATGCGCACCTCGGCCGGCCGGTTCGTGGTCTCGATCAACGACCATCCTGAGATCCGCGAGGTCTTCACCGGCTTCGACCTGGTGCCGCTGCAGCTCGACTACACCATTGGCGGCGGGCAGGGGAGAGGGAAGAAGTTCGGGGAGCTGATCATCAAGAGTTGGAATGACAGGCAGGCGTCGCTCCTTTAGGTGGGACTACGGGATCGGGTGCGAGTTGACCCATATGTCTCCATACGCAGCGATCTTCTCGACTGCAAGAGCTGGTTCAACTCGCTGAACAATTGCCGGCGACCGGGCAGCGATGTCCTTTAGTGACTGGGAAACGGTGAATGCAGAGGTGTGGTCAATGAAGATCGCTCGATCATGGAGGCTTCGCGCCGGAGCGGACCGGATCTCCATGTGGCGGTCGCCGTACTGCGCGTTCCACGCTGCCATTGCAGCTACCAGCCCGGCTGTCAGTGCCTGTTGCCTTCCTTCGCCGTCTCGTAGGAGGCGAATGCTCACTCCTTGAGGTGCGGCGACTATGAATCGGGTGATCGCTTCGTGACTAAGATATGGGTCTACCACTAGGAGATCGTTTCTTGCTTCGCCAATAACCGAGGCGAGAGTCAAGAAAGCTGAGAAGTCGTTGCCGACTGAAATGAACGCGCCGCGTTGTTCAGCAGGAAGGCGCAGTTCCAGCCGTGCGAGAAGATTGGCGAGAGCTTGTCTTAGCCGGAGAGCCGAGGTGCTCCGGAATCCGCGTCGAGCCTGGTCGACGTAGTGACGGAAATCTGCGGCATCACGGATCGAGGCGATCGCGTCGTCGCATTCCAACGCGGCCAAGGCTTTCGCTTGCCACACCTGGTGTTCCTCCCCCTCTGGCTGACGGTCGATGTACGCAGGCATACCTTCGAGCAGCTGACCTACATGGTGGTAGAGTTCAAACGGGGTCATGACCGCTGCCTGTTCAGGATTTGGCAAATTGTTAGCTCATGGAGAGGTGCAGTTCAATGTGCTACTCAGCGCAGATCACCGCCGCCTACCAGAAGCTGGTCAGGATGACCGGCGCCACACTGTCTCTGCAGGAGTTCGCGGCACTCTACGCTCACGACCCCGGCAAGAAGCGGCCTAAGACGCCGAAGGCCATGGACGACGCCTTCCGAGCTGGGGCGAGCCAGGCAGAGCTGGCGGTGTGGGCCGAGGTCGAGCAATGGAACAGGGCCGAGGCCGCCATCCTGGAGCAGGAACTGTTCGCCAACCGCAAACGGCTTGCCGACGCTGAGCGCTCACTGCAGGTGAAGGAGACGAAGAAGGCCCGGGAGGACGTGCGGATTGCCGGCAACAAGATCGAGCGGGCCAAGGTGCGGCTGGCGGACCTGCAGCGTGTTGAGCCGAAGGACCGCGACAGCCGCATTTTCCCCGGCGTCTATGCCCCGGTGATCGTATCGGAGGGCCGGAAGCTGGTCGTCAAGCCGATGCGCTACCAGTGCCGCCTAGCCGGGAAGCCTGCCAACTACGACCAGCGCTTCCCGGGCACCTACAACGCCCGCCGTGACAGCCTGGAGAAGTTCTGGGCGCCGGCCTTCGGCCACAGCCACGGCCTAATGGTGGTGGACACGTTCTACGAGAACGTGGAGGGGCCGGACGGCAAGAATCAGGTGGTGCAGTTCACCCCGCGCACCGGTGAGCCGATGCTGGTGGCCTGCCTGTGGTCGCACTGGATGGATCCGGCCGGCAAGGAGCCGGATCTGCTGTCGTTCGCGGCCATCACCGATGACCCGGAGCCCGAGGTGGCCGCCGCCGGCCACGACCGGACCATCATCAACATCAAGCCCGAGCATGTGGACGCCTGGCTTAACCCGGACCCAGCCAACCTGGACGCCCTGTACCGGATCTTTGACGACAAGCGGCACCCGTTCTACGAGCACCGGCTGGCGGCGTAGGGAACCCCCGATCCTGCGGCGCGCGGTTGCCCGATGGCGCATGGTCGGCGCAGAGGGCATGTTGGGCCTGCCGGACCCGGGGCCGATGGCTGCTCAACCCGGGAGCGCGTGAGCGGCGCCGCGCCGGCACTCAGTCCGAACGATTCAGGCAGGTCGCTGCCGTTTCGCAGGATCTGCGACGGCCAGCCGTATCCTTCCGGCCATGCTTCCCCTACACGACTACCAAGGCTTCCGCACCGCCCAGATTCCCTCAGGCTGGGTCCAGACGGGTGAGCGCTGGGCGCTCTGGTACAACGGCCGCGAGACGGCAAGCGTCACGCCCGACGGCGGTCCCGGGGTCCAGCTATGGATGGAAGGCCAGAAGATGTGGCAGGTGAAGGAAGTGCGCGCCGCCAACGTCCGGCAGGCGAAGCGCTACGCCGAGCGCTGGTGTGCGGCCAGGCTGTACCCGGACCTGCCGCTGCGTCAGGCGGTGGCCCGGCTGACCGACAGCACCCCGATCCAGCCGGAGCCACCGCTGCCTGGCCTTCCACCAACCCGTGAGCAGCAGCAACAGGCCCGGCGGCTGGCTGAGGCAGGAGCGAAGGAGGTCGAGCGGATCAAGGCAGCACTCCAGCCGCGCAAGCCGCCGACCGAGACGAAGCCCCGACCAAGGGACGCCCGTAAGGCGTGGGTGAGGGCGGGGCTCCGGGATCTGCGCAGTTGGTAGAAGGTTCCCGAATACAAGGCTACTGCCCCTTGCAGTAGTAGGGGCTTGGCGCCACGCCTCCTGAATTGAACTCAATCTAACTCATTGACTACAATGCACAGTCGGCCAGCCTTCTAAGCCGGCGGTTACAGGTTCGATTCCTGTCGGGCGCGCCATTGGAAACAATGGCATATGAATTACTTTGGTGCTGGCGGAGCCTTTTCCAGGAACAGCGGAAATGTGTGGCGCGCGACGCCGTGGGTCACAAAAAAGGCCAGCGCGGTGCGCTGACCTTTCTGTGTCCTGGCGAAAGCACTTCGTTGAAGTGCCCCCAAGGCTGAATCATATCTGCTCAAGTTCGCCTACATCGACCCTGCCGCCACCGCAGTTGCCATGGCAACCGCCGCCGATCGGGGCACTGCCGCCACCACCACCACCACCGCCACCACCACCGCGGGAGTTGGGCGGGAGCACGGTCGAAATCACTTCGCCGGAGTCGAAGCCTGCGCCTCGCCACGTGTAGTTGACGCAGGAAATACCGTTGCAGACGGTCAGGACATCGCCGGTCTGAACTCGCGTCTGGGCTGTCCAGACGGTGGTCCGGCCGTCATTGAGCTTCTGGACCTCTTGGGAAAGCTGCTGGTTGGTCACCGGATCGGGATACGGGGTTGTCAGCGTGCATCCGGCGGTGCAGTTGATGACGCCAGGAAGCTTTTTCGCTTGAACGCTCCCGCTCGCCATGAACAGCAGCACGCCTGCAATGGCGGGAGTGGAGTTTCTACCAAGCGAAGGGATAATCCCAATCAGTCTAGCTTTCACAATAGGTCCTTATCGTGGGATGCAACAGTTCTTGAAGATTTCATTCGATGAAATGCGGGCTTTCTCTTTCTCCTGGCTGCTCAGGTTTTTCTCATGGTTGGCAATGTCATTGGTGGTGGCAAAACGTGGGTCCAGCCGGTTGAGGACGCGGGTGTACGCCAGGGCGGCAACGGGATCGGCAGGAACGATGCCGCCATAGGTGTAGGCCATCGCCATGTCGCTGATGACATTGACGTTCCCTTGTGATTCCAGCTCGCGCAGATATCCGGTGGCGGTGTCCTTCCACGCCTCGAGCGCCGCGGGATCACGGATTGCGTCATCAAGCGAACCGATGACTTTCTCCGGCGATCGCGAGTAAGCGCGCATCGCTTCCTGCGAGCCCATGGCGGCGGCCTTCGAAAGCCAGTCGGCGTGATAGATGTCCCGATCCAGGGCCAGCGACTCGCACTCTCCGAGGATTCGTTCCGATCGCTCCAGGAACCAGTTGCCGGACCCGACCGTGGTGGCTGAATCCGCCAGCTTGTCAGCGCGATCCGAGATGAAGGTCTGGCACTGCTCGATGGTTCGATAGATTTCGTAGGTTGCTGTGGCATCTCCGGATTCGGAGCGCAGCATCAGTTGCTTGACGTGGGCGAGCGCGTCACCGGGAGGCCGGAACTCATTGCCTCTTACGATCTCGTAGGCTTTGGGTCCCACCGCCTTGTACGAGCCTGGCGGGATCTTGTTGTCCCGCTCAAGCCTCTGCGCGGCCGCCGCACCTGACCCAGGAAGCGGCCTTCCCTGGTCGGGCCCCTCATCGAGGCTGCCGCTCTTCCAGGATTCCTCTGCCGTCACATCGACAGCCGCCTGCTGCCGGTAGCTGGACATTGCAACGGCTGCCACTGCCAGCACGGCTGCTAGCGCGACGAATCCGATTAGCCGCTTGCTCATCTATTGCTCTCACCTTCATTGCAGGAACCGGCATGGTTGCAAACGCGCGCCTCGCGTTCCATGTCCTGCAGCTAACGTTGTATGAATGGATCTCCCCCATTTCTGTTTGAGATTCATTCATGATTAGTTCACTTATTATTCACGCTTTCGGGAGTGGGCCCGACGATGTCGAGCTGTTGCCTGCGCCTGACCATCGGTACAGGTGGCACGCACCTTCCGGCGATCGGCGTGAGGTGCAGTTTCGAAAGGCGCGGGAGAGGTAGAGCGGGTGATGGCCGAAGTGCATCGGCTGCGCAGGCACCAATAGCGGCTCACTCTGTATTGCGGTGGTCTCGCCTTGCTGGTGTTGACTGGCCTGCTGATGGGGCGACAGCCCAGCGCAACGCGCCGTTCGACGTGATCGAAACGATGTTGCCGAAGGACAGCTGCGGCCGATGTTCTCGGCTGAAGATGAGCGCTTGCACGCGCAGACTGTGCAAGCGATTACCCGTCGTGTGCTTCCTGGCAGGCCGCAGTCGCGCAATGCGATGCTTCAGCTGATCGACGGGGCGGGCCAGCTGCGCCTGCAGTTGCAGGTCACGCCCAAAGGTGAGGTGACGCTGTCATTCTTGGATGAGCATGCAGACATCGCGCGCGTGGTCTCGGCGGAGCAGCTCTGATGTCCTGTTCCGGCCCCTGCACATCAATGTGAAGAAGTGCTTGCAATTCCTTCGCGACTACCGGAAAATGCCGGACTCGCTTCGGGGGACGGACTTCTGGTTCCGCCCGGTAGCGAAGCATCAAGTTCCAGCGCCAGCCTCATCGGCGATGGAGCGAAAGTTTCAGTGGTGGCTGTAGCTCAGTTGGTTAGAGTACCGGATTGTGATTCCGGTGGTCGGGGGTTCGAATCCCCTCAGCCACCCCACTGATTCAACCGCATCGGCGCAGCCGAAACGGTATTGCAATAAACAGAAAGCACGCTACAATGTGTGTCTGAGTTTCACGGGCCGTTAGCTCAGTTGGTAGAGCAGTTGACTCTTAATCAATAGGTCCAAGGTTCGAATCCTTGACGGCCCACCAAGACAGAAGCCACCTGGTACGCCAGGTGGCTTTTTTCTTATGGGTGTGACTCCCATCGTTCCGATGGATCACGCGTTGCAGAACCCGTTCGGCGTGGATCTGCAGCAGGAGCGGGGCTCGCAGTGCTGGTTTCAACCACGTTGAAAAAAGTGCTTGCACCCACCGAGCGGATCGGGTCATAATTCGCGCCCCGATTTCGGGCTGTTAGCTCAGTTGGTAGAGCAGTTGACTCTTAATCAATAGGTCCAAGGTTCGAATCCTTGACAGCCCACCAGACGAAAGCCACTTGGTTCGCCAAGTGGCTTTTTTCTTGCCTGTTCGCTGAGGGGCATCTGCAGATGCCAGCGGTGCTGGCTGGAGTGGAGCCCCCTTGAGTCAAGGGGGCGCGGCGAAGCCGCGGGGATGTGGCGGCTGATGAAGTGGGGCCCGCGCTTTGCCGCGCAAAGCGTGGGGCTGCGGCGCGAATGCGCGGCAGCTTCCCACTTGGTTCGCCAAGTGGCTTTTGTCTTGCCTGTTCGCTGGGGGGGGGCATTTCATCCGCGCATGGCGTGGATCGACTGAAGCAATGCTGAAATCAGGGTCATACGCGTCATCAGTGTTATCAATGCTGTGCGCTGCATCTCACCGCATCGCATCCTGCATCGCACCCAATGGATCTTCCGCGCCGACGGCGCATGCACGAAGGAAGATGTTGATGGCTCATATCAATCGATTGCACCGCACGCTGTGGGTTTCCTTCGCGTTGCTGGCACTGGCGGCCTGCGCGCCCGCCGACAATCCCGCGCAGACCGTCGAACGCGATGCTGGCACTGAAAGTGCTCCTGCGCGCCCGGTCGGTGAGGTCATGCAGATGCAGCCGGCTCAGCCGGCAGAGCGGGAGGCCCTGCCCGATGCGGTGGACGTGCAGCGCAATGCGGATGGTTCGGTGGATGTGCGCAAGGCCACGCCGGAGCCGGCGGCCCTGCGGCGCACCGGCGACGGGGGCGTGGAGATCCGCAAGGTGGATCCTGCAGCCGGGCAGGGTGCCGATACGGCGTCGGCCAAGGCCAGGCCGCAGCAGTGAACCCCGCCACCCCGGATGAGCTTGCGCTCGCCGGGGTGGTTCAACGCGCGGGCTGCGCACCATTGCCATGTTCAGTTTTGTGCAGGCCTTCCGCTTCCCGCCATCGCCTGCGACAATGAACACCTGCGCCGGCCACGCGAAAGTGGCGGAATTGGTAGACGCCCTGGATTTAGGTTCCAGTGAGGGTGACCTCGTGCGGGTTCGAGTCCCGCCTTTCGCACCATCTGGCCGAGCACAGATTGCCTAAGTGATTGAAAAATAAGCTGGCGACGGTCAGTTGTGCTATTGGATTCCCGATTTGGCAATTGATCCCTGTCTCGGAACGTCACCTGTTCCGTTCGAGGCGGCGGGGAGGCGGAACTGCTCCAGCGCAGACATGCCCTGGAGCGATTGCTCGGCCAGTACCTTTGCGTAGACCGCTGAGGTGGTCTGGATGTCGCGGTGGCCGAGCCACTCCTGCACGAGCTTGATGTTGCCGGTCGCCAGCAGCAGCCGGGTGGCGCAGGTATGGCGGAGCGCATGTGGCACGCACTCCTTCTCGGAAGCGAGATGTGTCCCCTTGATGGCCCATTGCCACAGCCGGTCGGCGCGCGTGCGATTGAGCATGGTGAAGGGGCCGTCCGAGGTGGCCGCCAGGGCGTCCTTGCGCCGCTGTAGAACCTCGGCGACGCGGGCGGTGCAGGGTAGGGTGCGGGGACGCCCCTTCTTGAGCGTAGCGTGCCGCCAGAAGCGGACGTGGAGCCTTCCGCCCTGCTCGACTATTT
This sequence comes from Stenotrophomonas sepilia, assembly GCF_003244875.1. Classification (GTDB taxonomy): domain Bacteria; phylum Pseudomonadota; class Gammaproteobacteria; order Xanthomonadales; family Xanthomonadaceae; genus Stenotrophomonas; species Stenotrophomonas sepilia. The sequence continues at coordinate 74,385 of NZ_LXXZ01000013.1, read as the reverse complement.
CGGACCACCGGATGCCGATGGCCTGACTCATGCGGCAGCCCAGGTCAGCGAGGCACACGAACAGGTCGCGGTAGTCCGCCCCGTCGCGCACCCGTGGGTGCCCTCCGGCAGGGCCGGTCGGCAGCGTGTCCCACTCCAGCAGCCGCGCCAGGATCATTTCCTCGTCCTCGACGTTCAGGACGAACGTGCGTGCGTTGTCCCGCTCGTCTGCCAAGCTGTACTCGGGCAGCTCTCCCAAGAATCGGCCGGCCTTCCTCTCGCGTTTCAACAGGGCGAGGAGGCACTGCATCTTGCGGTTCACCGTGGCGGGAGCCGCCTTGTCGGCGAGCATGCGCTGGGCCATGTCGTTGACCCCGGCCTGCGTGATGTCGTTGATGGGCGTTTCCTCGCCCAGGTAGCTCTGGACCACCTTGCAGTTGGTACGCACGGTGTCGATGGATCGGAGCTTGCCCCAAAAGTTGCGGTCGTCCAGCGCTTCGTCCATCGCGTCCTTGAGGGTGCGCTGGCGGACCTTGGCCTTTGCCACGGCCATCTGCACCGACCGGGACTTGCCCCTAATCAGCTCCCGCAGCGCGTCCTCTGCAATCTCGGGGTCATCGCGCAGGGCGTCGAGGACCGCCTGCTCCTTGCGCTCGGCGGCCACGCGGTCACGGGTGCCGGTGGACAGGCGCACGCGGCGGTATCCCTCCTGCACGTCGAGCATGTAGTAGCGCTTGTCGGGCGCACCCGGCTTGGGCGCGGTCCCTTTGAGGCGAAGGGCCATGTGTATCTCCAAAAATGAAAAGGCCCGCACTAGGCGGGCCTCGGGGCACAACGGGGTATTGGGGGTTAGGCGGCTGCGACGCGCGCCGTCACCTTGCGGTTGACACGTTCTGCGAGCGAAGCCAGCCAGTGCAGCGCCTTGGTCGTCGGGAAGATCAGGTTGCGCTTGCGGTAGGCGGGATCAGGGCGCTGCTCCAGGAAGTCAGGCCCCGGCTCGCGGTTACGCTTGATAGACGACAGGTCGAGCACATTGCGGCTCACTGCGGAGGGAGAGAGTCCGCCGAGGACGCGCTCAAGGTCCACCTGCTGAATGCCCGGCTCGTCCACAACGGCGAGTAGGGTGAGGATGCGGGTGGCGGTGATGTCCTCGTCGATCTCTTCCCGGAAGGCTGACAGTGCGGTTGTGAGAATGGCCGTCAGTTCTTTCTGCGAGAGATTCATGGTGCGCTCATTTTCCGTAAGGGGATGGTTCCCCCTTGGGAAACCATCAGGGTCTATCTTGGAGCCGCAATGTAAGGATTACAAGGCCCAAGCCAATGTTGATGGCATTCTTGCCAATTTTGTCCATCCAGAAACCACGCTGCCAAGGCGTGGGGGAGGGGTCGATTCCGATCTCATATCCAAAGGCTTTCACGAACAGGTCCAGCTACTTCTGCCCTGCGAAGGGGCCGTCCTGTCCCCTGCTCACGGCGTTGTAATGCGCCGCCACCCCCGGCTGCGCTCCACAAAAAGGTCTTACGTTTCAGTGTTTTAAGAACGGTAGTGCCAGCATCGCCGCCAGGGTCACAATGGCCCCGACCACGGATGCAAAAAACAGTCCTTGCCCTACGCGGACTACCGCGCTGGCTATTGTCCGTCTCACCGTACTCATAGACTGAGAACGCCCCCCTGGTCGTCTGCGGATGCGCAGCCCGACAGCATGACGCTGCCGTCGGGCAGACTACAGGCCACAATGATGGCGCGTCCGTAGGAATCAAGTACCACGGGAGAGATTGATCCCGACTGGTGCAGTGAAGTCATGGCCGAGGGGTCTCCGTTGGGGCCGCGGGTGGGACCGGATACGACACCCGCCAGCCACAGTCCTCGGGGACGACCGAGAACTGGACGCGCTCGTTGAGTAGGCCGAGCATCGCGCGGAGAGCGCCGCGCTTCTCGTTATGGTCGAAATTGATGGTCCGAATCATTCGGGCACCTCGTAGGTCCGTTCATGCAGGACCAAAACCTCCCGCTCGAATACCAAGAACGGGCCGAACTGGTGGACGCGGAGGGCCACGTTGACGATCACCAGGGTCGAGTTTGCGGTGAAATCTGCGTTACGCATATGTAAGTCTCCTGTTATGCAAGTGCTACAAATGGAACAATGAGTGCCAAATATCGAGATTGGCCTTATGATTAGGGCTGAAGGGCGTGATCGCCACTCCCGACCCCAAGGACCATTTGATGATTGACCCCCGCGTAGAAGTCGCCATTACGGCCCTTCACCTAGTCGTATGGGTGTGGACTAGCTCGGTGCCGGCGCATCGCACATACCTGTATTGGCGCAGGGTCTTGCGGAAGCGGCGTTAGCGGCTCCAGAAGTAGAAGCCGCTCACCTCAAACGCGTCACCGTTGAGCCGAATGTCGCGGCCATAGCTCTCGTAGTCGAAGTAGCGGGAGAGGGCGTCGGGCACGCCGTGAAGAAGCCCCGATTCGTCCACATAGTTCTCGGCAAAGTCGGCCCAGCTATCGAACTGGCCCACGTAGGCTTCGCGGAACTGCTCCACGGTCACATCGTCGAGGCCCTCGTGGTCGCAGAAGGCCGTGTAGGCGGCGCGTTCGGTGTCGTTGTGCAACTCGTCCAGCCGCTCTTGCAATGCGCACAGCTTGTCCAGGTCGGGGTGCTCGCCCCAGGTATCCCCGAACACGTCGTCGTAGTCGTGGACGGCCCACTCCTCGGCGCTGGCGACCTTGCCGCTTCCGCCACACGCCGTGCATTCCGCCCCGCCGAATACTCGGGGGACGTATGTGGTTCCAGTACCGCCGCAATCCGGGCAATCAACGGTCACGTTCGGGTGCGGCGACTCGCGCAGGATGCGGGCAATCTCATCGCGCACGTCGTCGGCGTCGCGTCCCTCCAAGTCGATCCACTCGCCGTGCAGGACGCCAGCGTTATATGAGGCAAGGCAGGCAACGTAGATTTGCATGGTGTGCTCCAGAAATGCGAAGGCCCGCACTAGGCGGGCCTCGGGATCAGCGGTGGTTGTCGGTCAGTGCGCCCAATCGGGCTTGACGTTCAGCAGGTAGGCGGCGGCCACTGCGCGGGCGGTGTCCTCGTCGGCCACGTCGGCAATCCACCACCAGCGGTCCTTACCGGCCCAGCGATAGACGCCCCAAAACTGCGCGGCCATCGGTGCGCAAGGCTCGACGCTTCCATCGAACGCTTGGCGGGGACCGTAGGAGACCGATCGGTCGCCCAGGGTGACCAGCTTGTCACCGGCAGGTACAGCCAGCTCGTTGTCGTTGCTCATTGCGACAGGCCCTTTGCGTGCTCAATGGCGCGATCCAGCGCGCCGGGGATGTTGTGAAAAATGCCGTGGCGTGTCGAGTGGGTGAGGCCGATTTTGTAGACCTCAAAATGGTTCGGTCCCTTGCGCAGCACCCACGCCTTTTCGGTCTCGAACATGATGTCCTCCTCGCGGTAGCTCATCGCGCTGCTCCCATGCCCTCGGCGATCCATGCGCGGGCCTGCTGCTCGGCGCGCGCCACACCATCGGCGGTCTCGTGGTCGATGCCGTTCCTCGACAGCCATCCTCCCAGCGGGTCGGCGATGTCGTAGGCCCACACGCCGCTCCACTGCTCGCCGACCTCCTGCCAGAGGCGGTGCAGCATGCGCGCCACCTCGACAAGGAATTGCGAGTCCTCAATGCCCAGCGGCGCAGTGCTGCTCGGCTCGGGCCACGTCCACCCACTCGCCAGCTGCGCGAGGTCGATGGGGTCGAAGTCGGTATCCCTGATTGCGCGGTTGACCACGGTGGCGAACTCCTCGGCTTGCTGCGGCGTCATCGCGGTCGCCGCCAGTTGTTCGTGATAGCGCCCCGGCTGTGCCAGGAACACGTTGCGGGTTCCGTAGGTGCGCAGTTCCATCACAGCACCCCCAGCCCGCGCAGCACCGGCATCACCAGCGCGTTGGTCTCGTCGTTGTCGCTCCAGTCGCTCGCGGCGTCGTCCCCGTTCTCCCAAATCAGGAGCACAAACCCCGCCTTTGTCGCGTCCGGGCGGTAGAACCGCAGGTGATCGTGGTCGGTAGAGGCGAGGGCCTCCAACACTTCTTGCCGGTCGCGGCTGTGCCGAACCGTGGTTTCTTCGCCGTCGTAGACGCCGAGCGAGTAACCAGCGGCGAGGGCGGCATCCACCAGCGCCACGGCTATGCGCTTCGCGCTCGCGGGGGCGTAGTTGTCGAGGTTCATGGCTTTCTCCGGGCAACAAAAAAGCCGCCTTGCGGCGGCTGATGGGTTCGGGTTAAGCGCGGAGCGCGTCGCTGCACAGTGCTTCCGGGTAAGCCGAATCGCGCATCGGCATGACGACGAAAGCGGCGCTCCTGATGTAGGCATCGGTGATGCCGCCTACGGCGAACATTGCCGTCACATCGCCGCCAGTCACCGGGATCAGCGAAGTGGCCTTGCCGCCGAACGCCTTGCGGAGCACCCCGGCGGCCTTCACCACGCCTTCGAGGACAGACGGATCAAAGCCAGATGGCTTCAACTCGTTCGGCTTGGATACGACAGCTCGCCAGTCCGGGTAGGTGCCGTCAATGGCGGCAAACTCGATGGCCTGGCAGCCGCGATCCGCCTTGAACCTCTTCGCGTCGCCCACAGCGCTGAAATCGACGTCGCCCTTCATCTTGGCGATCAGCTCGCACGCATCGCGCGGCACGATGATCTTGCCGAGATCCCACGGCAGACTGGTGCGCACCACCAGCATGCGGTGGCCGTCTGTAGCAACGATGATCGCACCATCGGCGTGCGACTCAATCAGCACGCCATTCAAGTAGAAGCGAACGTCATTCTTGGGGGCCACATGCAGAGCGGCGGCGATCAGGGCGGAAGGAATTTTGTTCATGGCTTTCTCCGGGCAACAAAAAAGCCGCCTTGCGGCGGCTTCGGGTGGATTTGGCGGTGTGCTGTTACAGGAACAGCTTGGTGATCGTGATGATGGCCGTGACCAGCGCCGTAGCGACCGCGAGCGGATACCAGCGGGTCTCCGTCATCAGCTTTTCGCTTTCGCGGTTGATCTTGCGAATCTCGGCGGCGAGCTTGCGCATCTGCAAGTCCTCCATCGGGTTGTTGTCGCTCATGGTAGCTCCAAAAAAGACCCGCCGTCACACGTCGGCGGGGTGTGGAAAACCGAATTGACAAAAGGGGATCAGATGACAACGGGGGATGGACAAGGCGCAACTTGGGTGCGGTTCTTGTTCGCCTGGCGCTCCCGCTCGTTGAGTCGGGCGCGGTGCTCGCGGATGCCGCGGCGGATGCAACCGGCCACGTAGTAGTCGCGGGCGGTCATATCAAACGGGATCATCGTCATGGGTTGCTCTCCAGTGAATCGGACCACCAAAACGCCCCATCACAACGGTAGGGACGCTTTGGCGGTCAGACTCATGCTTGTAAGGCATGGAATCTGACCGTCGCCAGCTTCCGGGAGCGCCTCCAGCTCGCCTAGGAATCCCGTACAGATGGCCCCGCTCTTTCTGGCGGTGACCCGGTATCCGTGGCGGCCTTCATCGGCCCTTACACTTCCCGGCGCGGCTAGTGTTCCCAGCTCCCCGCGTTCTGCCGTGGGCGGCGCTCCTGCCTGCCCCTTTCCTACTGTCCCGACCGCACCCTGCGGCCGTTGTTCGATGGTGGGCATTATGCCCGTTTGTTCCCGGTTTGTCAATCACTCCCGGTAGTGGGATGGTTGAGCCGGACGTTACCTGCGGTGCGCTTAGGGGCCTTTGGGGCTAGTCCTCAGTGCTGGCGGGATAAGCTCTAGGTGCTGTCGATCCATCGGTCGCACGTCTGTCGCCGCCTTTTCCGCTGCCGCCGTGTTGCTGGCGACGGGTATAGATTAGATCAATCCCTGCATGGCGGTCAATACCCCGATGGCAACGATTTTTGGATGGTCGCAGGGAGCGCCTAGCGCGCGCGTGGGGAGCTTCTATAGGCGGGGCGGTAGGGATGCCCGTGGCGGGCCTTGCGTGGGCCGTGGCGGCGCATTGGCTGGCCGTGGTGGGCGGCAGGTGGGCATAGGCTGGGGCAGGGTGCGCCGAGGTGGTAGGCAGGTGTGCCGAGGTGGTGCCGAGGTGGACGCGTGGCGGTCAGGGCAAAAAGACAGATAGGGACAGACAGAGGCGCGAACGTTTGAGCGCGGATGTCCGCAGGTTGCCCAGGTATCGCATGGGAATGCCTAGGCACTGGATACCTAATCCGGTGGTTCACCTTTGGAATCAGTAGGTTAGCCGAGGTGGTGACGCCGCAGGTGACGCGAAGGGGGCGCATCGTGCCTTACGCTACAGGGGGCGACCCCCTACGGGGGGTGATCGCGCCGTTCCAAGTAGTTGGATACTCCTTCGGAAATTTGCCGCAAACCTTTCGACCACCTCTGTCACTTCGAGGAGACGTTATGTACGCCCGCCGATACACGATAAGAACCGCTACCGCGATCACCGTCCTGGCCTTAGTGCTCGCAGGACTCCCTGCCGCGTACTTTCAGACCGGCGTAAGGAGCGCTGAGGAGTTGCGTTCCTGGAACGAGCAGATCATCGAGAACGACGCCTCGCCGCAGGTGTTGGTTGATGAGGCGGTGCGGACGTTTGACGCCGCGACGAATGACCTCATCAGCAACCGCAATTCCCGCAACCTGTTTCTCCAGCTCGCTTTGGGCATCCCGGCGCTCGCTTGGATTGGTGCGGGCGTGGTGCTATGGGTCATCAAGGATGGGACGGAGGTCTAGTCCGCCGCAGTGGCACCCAAGGAGGACAGAGGAACACCCCAGGAGTGCATAGGAGAACTGTAGCTCTACTTGATGGTGAATACCAATGAATAGAACTCTATAGTCCTGCTAGAGTAATACTTAGGTCTTACTATGATAGCACCCTTGTCAAGCCCTCCCAGTGCTCCGTGGTCGAATAAACTTAGCGGTTGGCATAGACATTACAACGAGCATCTATGGCATCGCTCAATACCCTCCTCATTCGCTTGGCGGCGCTGGTCACTGTCCTCTCGCTGGTCTGTGCTGGAGTGCCCGCCGCATATCAGCACGCGAAGCTTCGAGCAGCACGGGAGCTGGTCGAACGTACCCGCGAGGTCATAAACGATGACACGACCGCGTACAGCGTGGTGGCCGATGCGGTGCCAATTCTGGATTCTGCACTGACTGAGGCCGCGCAGCACGAGCACATGAGAGGCCTACTCGTGGAATTCACGATTGGCGTCCCGCTGATCGTTTGGTTTGTCGTCTTGGCTGTAATGTGGTGGTTCAAGGATGAAGAATTGGCGTGATAGCTGAACTGTTCACTTTCAGGTAGAGTCGTTTCCTGTCTTTTAACTGGCCGTCGTGTACGGTACGAACCGTTTGGGGAACGTAGGCGTGGGAGAACGCGCGATGGCTACGGATGCATACAGCCAGGGTCGGCTCGGCTCGTTGTTGGTCATGGAAGATGATCCTGACCTCTCAGGGATGTTGAAGGAAATCCTGGCGATGCAGGGTTACGAGGTCGATGTGGTCGCCTCCGCTGCCGATGCATTCGACCGCATAGAGGCGAAAGCATTTCACGCGGCGATCTTAGACATCCAGACGCAGGACGGAGCATCAATGTCCGTCGCCGATTACCTGCTGTCGCACCGAATTCCCTACATGTTCGCGTCCGGGGTGCCGAACCCGCAGCTCCCTGACGCTCACCAGTGGGCGACCTTTCTCCCGAAGCCGTACCGCATCAAAGAACTCATGAGCGCCCTTGATAGGACTCGCCAAATCGGCATTCCTGTTTAGGCGCGTCCATGCGCCAGTAGTTCAGGTCCGGCGTTTTAGGAAACGCTTTGTAACCGTGTCGTAGGTCTGCACCGGAGGACCGCTGTAGAGGTCCGTCGAGCAGGCCATGAGGACTGCTTCGGTCGCGTTGTGGCCTGCCTTCATGGCGGCCAGGGCAATCGCACCACCACTACCGGCGACGAGGAAGTCGCGCCGGAGGTCGAGAGGGAGACCGTCGTGGTAGAAGGCCACCGGGTTGTCCCGCAGGCCGACCACGAGGATCGTGTACTCGCCCTTGGTCAGTTCGTCGAATCCCTCCGACAGCTCGCGCACGGCTCGCTGGATGTGGGAAGTGGTGCCCGCGCCGAACACCACCAGGTCGCGCCCGGTGGTGTCGGTGGTGCGGTAGAACTTCTCCTCCTCGTACCGCAGATCACCAGCGGTGACCTGCGAGTCGATAGCAACGAGCCGGCCGTCAAAGGCCAGCGTGGTCACTGCTTGATGTGCTCCCGCCAGTAGCTCGGGGTGAACGCAGCCCACTCGATGTCGTTCACGTCATCCCACAGGCGCTCCGCGGCATTCCGCAGGTGCTCCCACAGGCCGCCGAGGACGACGTAGGGAAGCGCCAGGAACACGGCGACGAACAGCCAGCCGGTGTAGGTGCGACGGGAGGTCTCGCGCAGGCGCTCCAGGAGCCATTGCGAGGCGAGGGCAATGCGCAGCGCTACGTACCCCTTAGCGCGCTCGTAGGCGCGCACCAGGCGCTCGCTGGCGCGGTTGTAGATGGTCTTGATGGTCACTTGGAGTTCCAGAGTTTGACTTCCGCCTCGCGGCGGTCGATGAGGCCGGGCAGGTCCGTCAGCACGCCCTTGACGCGACCCTTGGTCCATCGGCGGAGCTGTGCGGGCACCGCCGCGTAGTCGCCCGCGTTGAGCACGCGGAGCAGGGTGGAGCTGGCGAAGTTGCCCTCGCCGAGGTTGAACACGAAGTCGATCAGGGCGGCTTCCTGCGGCGCGCTGAGGGGCACGCGCACGTATCGACGGACGACCGTAGCGGCCTTGGAGAGGTCAGCCTCCAGCAGCTCCACAGCGCGTTCCTCGGTGATGCGGAGGCCAGGCTTCACGTCACTGCCGGTGTGGCCGTAGCCGATGGTCCACTTGTCTGCGGGGCACAGGTAGGCCACCAGGCGCAGACCCTCCGACTTCATCGTCAGAGGGCGCGCGAGCTGGACAGCCTGGCTCACACCGGGGCGTAGGGGTTCGACTGGCCGCCCTGGGTGTGGCAGCAGGGAGCGTGGTTGCAGTCGCACGGCGTTACCGGCGCGGGTGCGCTCGGGCCGTCGTTGTCGTCGTCGTTCTTGCGGCGCAGGAACAGGTACAGCAGGGCAGCGGCGGCGAGCGCCATCAGCCACGCAGCGAGCGTGTTGGACATTGGGTCTCCTACAGGATGTCGAGGTAGTTGTCGGGTGACGGCACGCGGCCGGTCACGGACTGGATGAAGGAGGCGTACTCGCGGTCGAGCAGCTCCTCCAGGTAGCGCTGCTCCTCCTTGGACACGTCTCGGGAGAGCTGGTCGGCCCAATACTTCACGGCCATCGCCAGCGCTTCGAGGCGGTCGTCGTGGCGCAGTGCGCCGCGGTCGCGCGTGATGCGCGTCAGCTGGTAGAACAGCTGGTACTTCTGTTCGGACTTCTGATCGGCGCGGATGATCGAGGCATCGACCACCAGGCGATGCTGGTTCAGCACCGGCTCCAGCACGTCGATGATTCGGTTCTCCTTCGAGGTGCCGTAGTGCTTCACCTCCTCGATGGAGCACGGGTACACGCGCGCCAGGACACCGGAGAGCATCTTGGCGAACATGCCGTCGCCGAAGTTGGCCTCAATGAGGACTGCGGATACCTTCTCGGCGCGTGCGATGTGCGCCAGGGTCTCCAGCGTGTCGTCGTCGTAGCCGCCCTTGGTCGCACCAGCGCGGCGTGCGTAGAGCATGCCCCGAAGCATGCCGACGACCGCGTAGCCGGTTTCGTCGCCGCCTCGGCCCGATGGGTCGATGGCGAGCACCTTGCCGGTGAACTCCTCCATTTCCGAGGCGAGGTACATGGGCCGGTACAGGCGGTCGCCAGTGAAGCCCACGGACGGGATGTCGCTGACGATGTACTCCGGGCCGCTGCTGTAGACCACGCGGATCGGAGCGACCTCGCGGTCCACGTCCATCACGATCAGGTCGGACAGCTTGAGCGGGTACTTCTCGGCGTCGGACAGCGACGCATCGAGCATGAACTGGAGCATGAAGCCGGAGCGTCCGTAGGACGCCTCGCGCTCCATCAAGTCCTCATCGGAGAAGCGGACGCTCTCGCAGTTCTTCCAGGCGAGCTTGGGGTTTGCGTCGAACGCATCAGCGATCATCGGTGCGAGCCGGTCGCCGTACACCTGGCGGTGCTTGGCGTCCTTCGGGTAGCGCGCAGGCCAGATGCGGATGACGTAGCCGCGCTCGGGCAGCTTGTTGTAGAGCGACTCCTCGGTCTGCGGAGTGCCGAGGTAGATGATCTCGCCGCCCGGCTTGAGCACCGCATCGAACTCCTTGACCAGCTCGGCGAGCTTCTCGCGCTGCACGACGGTCATGGAGTTCTTCGGGACTTCGATGTCGTCCGCGATGATGGTGTCGGCGCGGGAGCCGGTGAGCTGGCCGTTGATGCCGACCGACTTCACCGAGGGCGACTGATCGGGCTGCGCGGGGCCGACATCGAACGCCAGGTTCGAGTTGCGCTGGTCGGGACGCGGGCGCAGGTGTTGCAGCTCAGGCAGGGTTTCGATCAGGCGCTTGACGAACACCGAGAACGCATCAGCGCGTTCCTTCGATGCCGAGACAACCATGATCTTGTGCTGGGGGTCTTTCCAGAGGAGCCAGCAGACGTAGGCGGCCGTCACCCAGGACTTGCCGACGCCGCGGTACGCCATGATGACGCGACGGCGCGGGCCGGTTTTCAGGAACTCGCAGATGTCGTACTGGATCGGAGTGGGGCTTGGTAGCCCCAGCTCCTTCCAGACGTACCAGGCGAAGTTGCGGAAGTCCTCGAAAGGGTGACGAACGTGGAGGCTCGTCATGCCCTCCATCAGTTCAGCCGCCCATCCTCAGCGGGATCGAACGGGAACTCGGACACCTTGTCGGCCAGCTTGCCCAGCGGTGAGCCGGGCGGCGTGGCCGCAACGTCGATGCCGTTGTCCTTGAGAAACTGCCGGGCCACGTTGAGGATCGAGGCCAGGCCCTTCGCGTCCGACTCCATCGAGTCGATGGTGTCGGCGAGCTTGTCCGCGACTGCGGCGTGCAGTCGCTCCAAGGCATCCTTGGGGGCGGTCACTTGTTGACGACGCGGTTCAGTACGGTCTCCAGCGCGGACGTGCCGAGCGACGCCAGGATGCACGCGAGCGCGACCTGGGCGACGAAGGAGACGCCGGGGATGAAAATGACGATGGCACCAGCGGCAAGGCAGGTAGCGCCAGAGAGGATTGCGCGGCCGAGCGCCTGCTTCCAGGTGATCGGGTCGTTCGACGTGAGCATCTTTGCGATGCCCACGATGAGGCCGACGCCCGCGAGAGCGCCGACCAGCTTCACTTCATCGTGCATTAGGTCTCCTGTAGGTGGTGAGGGCGTTAGAGCGGAGTGCCGAAGCTGTACTCGTAGCTGCCGCTCAAAGTGATCTGCGTGACGCCATCGGTGACGACTACGGTGAAAGTGCCCATACGGCTAGTGTTGCGGCCAGAGGCGGTCACGGTTCCGCCGAGGCCGTTGCCGGAGATCGAAGCGCCACCGTCCACCGTGCGAGAGATCACCGAGTAGTTGCCGGTGCCGCCCGAACAGCTCACGGTGAACGATCTGCTGATCGTGCCGCTGGTGTTCTGCGGCCAGCTCCCCATCAGCCAGCTCGGCGACAACGACGCTTGGAACGGCGTCGCCTTGACCGCGTTGTAGAACTGCGAGGCGTAGAGCGGGCCGCTCGTGGGTACGCCGTAGTTGGCAGGAACGTCGGGCACCAATCCAGCGCCCCGGTAATACTGGTGCGCGTAGATCGGGTAGCCGCCACCGAACTCGGCGCGGATCATTTCCCAGGAGATCGGGCCGGAGCCGGGGAGGGCCATTAGGCACCTCCCCGCAGCTCGGCGACTTCCTTGCGAAGCGCTTGCACTTCAGCGATCAGAAACGGCACGGCCTTGTCCCATAGGATCGTCTTGATCCCGTTGTGCTCGGACTCGTAGACCATGTACGGCAGCACCTCCTCGACCTCCTGCGCAATTGCGCCGTACTCATGCTTTGCCGAGTAGGTGAAGCCGGGGTTCAGCTCATTGATCCGTTCGTCGTTCCAGTCGAACTCCCGCACGCGGAACTTCGTGAAGAAGTCGTCCACTGCGGAGCGCGCGATGGGCGCGATGTTCTCCTTGAGACGGGCGTCCGAAGCGTAGGAAATGCTGTTGCTCTGACACTGCCAGTCGTTGTTATTGTTGCGGAAGCAGGCCCAGGCGAAACTGTTAGACGCGAGGAAGCCCAGGTTGTTGTCGTTACAGTGGAGCCAGTGAGTCGTTCCGTGATCGGTGTCGTAGAAGGTAATGGTCGGGGAGGTGCTTTCCAGGCGGAGGTCGCCGTCCGCACCGCCGCCAGACGAGATCAACACACGCTTGCTGCCGTAGCTGCGGATGTACATGTTGTCTTGCATGAACCAGCCTCCGCCATGCGGCTCGGAGTACCAGCCGGTGCCGGATTGCTGGGAACGGAACCAGCCCGCGTTGAGGTAAATCTGATCGCCAGCCGTCAGGCGGCCCGCGATATTCGCAGCGCCATTCCAGAACAGGTTGTACCAGCTGTTCGCGTTCCCGCGGGCAATCGAGCAAACGTCATCGCCAGCGCCGTTCGTTCCGTGGATGTACACGGTTCCCGCTGCGCCCATGCCGGTCAACCGCAGAGGCGCGGCGTAGGCCAAAGTGACCTGTCCGGTGAAGGTAGCGCCGCCCAGGCTCGCCTTGCCGTCGAGTGCGGCCTGGAGGCCCGTGACGTTGGCGATGGTGTGCGTGTGGCTCGCGTCGGCCTTGCTGGCGGGGTTGAAGGTGCCCGAGTGCCAAACGGCGTTGCCGTTGATCTTGATCGCGGCCTTGGCCGGGTCGATCTCGATCACGTTGTTGGTCTGAGCCGCTGCGATCTGGAACCTCTTGGCACCAGTGTTGTCATACAGCTGGAGAACGGTCTCAGCGGCGGTTCCCACCTGCTTAAACGACCACGAGCGTTCGCTGTTGAACGTGAGTAGGTCGTTACCGTCTCCCGCAGAACCAACGCCGACAGGTCCGGTGAAGTTCGCCCCGGACAGGTTCGCCTTCGCGTCCAGCGCTGCTTGCAGGCCCGTGACGTTTGGGATGGCGTGCGAGTGCGGCGCCGCGGCCTTGCCGTCGAGCGCAGCCTGGAGGCCGGTCACGTTTGCGATGGTGTGCGAGTGCGACGCCGCGGCCTTGCCGTCGAGCGCCGTCTGCGTCGCGGTGCTGATCGGCTTGTCGAGGTCGGCGGTGTTGTCCACCTTGTCGAGGCCGACCTGCGCCTTGGTGTGCGTGTGGGTGCTCGGCGGGTAGGTCGTCGGCTTGCCGGTGACGTGCGTGTTGAAGTCCACGTCGTTGCGGGTCGCCAGCGCGCCCAGCCCGCCGATGTCGCCAGCCACGAGGGTCACGTCGCCCTGTTTTCCAGCGACGCTGGTGACCTGATCGGTGTTGTCGATCTTCTCCCAGGCGACGCCGTAGAGCGCCTGATCGCCGACTCGCCAGTGGATGTCCCCCACGGTGCCTTCGCCGACGACCTTGTAGAAGTGACCTTTCACGGGATTCGCCGGGAATGCCCCGGTGCTCGCGTCCCACGACCCCATGTAGACCAGGGAGCCGGTAGCCGCAGACTGAGCCTGGGCGGCCCAATGCTTCGCCGAGAACTCGCCCGGCGAAACCTCGGTGCCCTGGGGAGCGTTCGCGTACAGGTTCGCCTTGTCGCGGGCAGCCTCGGCAGCGGTCTTGGCCGACGATGCGGTCTGCGCTGAGGTGGAGGCGGCCGACGCCGAGCCGGACGCTGCGGAGGCATGGCCGGCCGCGGTTACCGCCGAACCAGCCGCTTCGCTGGCCTTGGTGGTGGCGATGGACGCCTGGGCTTCCGCCCGGTTGGCCTGGGAGGTTGCGCTGGTCACCGAGGCGGCAGCAGCGGTTGCGCTGCCAGCTGCGGCGGTCTTGGAGGCGGCGGCCGACTGCGCGTCTGCCTCCACCAGGTCTGCCAGGTCCGTCATTTCCACCAGCACGGCCGCCGAAGCGGCGCGCGAAGCGTCAGCAGCGTTCGCCGCCGCCCGAGCCTGCGACATCGAGTCACCGGCCGAGGCGGCAGAGGCCGACGCTGCCTGCGAGGATGCTGCGGCATCAACGGCCGAAGCACCGGCCTCGGCTGCCTTGGTTGCCGCCGCAGACGCCGATGCGCTTGCTTCGCCAGCCTTTGCGACAGCGGTAGCCGCCGCTTCGGCCGAGGCGATAACGTCGTCCTCGATGCTGGCAGCAGATTCCGCAGCCCGCACGGCGGACGCCTCGGCGGCGTCGGAGAAGCCCAGGGCTTCACTGGCAGACTCGGCCGCTGCGTTCGCCATGCCGGTTGCCACGGACACCAGGTCGCGTACCTGCACGACCGAGCCGGTCAGCTCGTCGGTCAGCCCGGCCACGTCCTTCTGGAGCTGCGGGAACGAGGGGAGGGTGTGGTTGTTGCCCAGGCCGTCCGTCACGACGACGGTGCCTTCCTCCTGAGTCAGCAGCGCGATCATCTGATTCTCGCGCCGGTTCCAGCGGTCTACCAGCGTTGAGAGGCGCGAGGCCAGCTCGGCGTTGGAGACGTAGCCGGGGGTAGTGCTCATGCGGTGCTTGGGTTCTCTCTGAGGGTTATCGGATGCCGAAGGCGAAGCCGCCAATCGACGTGATGAGGTAGTTCGGGTAGGCCGGGGCGTCGTAGCCGTGGACCTGCGGAGGCGGGCTGGATGCGCGACACCGCACGCGGAATGCGCGGGCACCGCCTGTCCATGCGCCGGACGCCGAGAGCGTCACCGACTGCTCGTAGGTGTAGAAGTTGGACGCGGTGAAGGTGTTGCCGTCGCCGCCCATCTGCTGAATCAACGCGCGGTACATCGGCGGCTCGTGCGAGGCGATGACGACCCACACGGAGTCGCGCAGCTCCTCCAAGATGACGTGCAGCCCGTAGACGCGCGTGTTCGCGGTCACGGTCACCGACACGGAAGGCGTATGACCCTCACCAGCCAGCACCGGAGCGCCAAGCCAGAACTCGTGGATCGCCACCCAATCGCCGAGCGGAATGAAATTGTTACCCGCCTGGTAGCAGAGGCTCGTTGCCCCGGTCCACCACACGCCGGTCGCCGACTGGAACTGCCCCACGATGTTGGGGGCATTGACGCGGCCTCGGAAGAACGCGCCGCCGTTGCGGTCCACGTAGAACACCGCGTTGTTGGCGTTCTTCGCGCCGGAGCCAACCCACAGGGGCCAGTCGCCGAGGTTGGAGATTTCCACGCGGAACTCGGCAGCGTTGACGATGTTGCCGTTGCCGTCGAGAGTGTGGGTCTTGAACGTACCGCCGTTGATCGTGCCCGCGTTCGCCGTGAGTGCGGCCAGGGAGTTCACCCTGATCTTGTCCGCAGTGATCGTCCCGTCCACCACCAGCGCACCCTGGATACCCACGGTGGACTGGCCGCCGACCGTACCGATCACGAACGGATACTTGATGCTCGCCAGGGTGCCGCCCGAGGTGTACTGCGGGTGGACGAAGGCGAAGCGATCCGCGGTCACGATGAAGTCGCTGCCGGTCTGCGGGTTCGCGGAGAGGGCGATACCGGCGACCACGGGGACGCCGTTGATGGTGCCCGCGTTGATCTTGACCGAGTAGTTGGCCTGCCACTGACCGTACATGCCGGAGTGCTGCCCGGCGACCACATTGAACTCCTGCCGGATGGTGGCGAAGTCGCCGTCCTTGAACGCCTGGACCTGCGTGGCCGCGATGGCCTGTGCCTGCTCGGCGGTGATCTTGGTGGTGTTGAGCTGCTGCACCAGCGCGCCGGTCGGAGAGGTGACAGCCAGGTCGGCCTTGCGCCAGCCGGTGCCATCCCAAATCTGCGTCAGGTACGCGCCGGTCTGCCCGGTCTTGACCCAAAAGGTCGGAACCTTGAAGCCGCCAGCGGGCGGGGAGGGCTGCGCGTCCGAGAAGATCGTCGGCGCGGTGCTGGTCTCCAGCGTGGATACCTGCGACGCCAGGGCTTCGCGTGCGGACGCTTCGGTGTCGATGCGCTGCTCGAAGGCAGCCGAGACCGCCGACACCTGGCCGTCGATCTCATTGGCGATCCCCTGCGGAACGTTCGCGCCGTAGCTCGCCGCCATCTGCTGCCGGAATGCCGTGTTGGCACCCTCGGCATCCGTCAGGGCTTCCGTGGTCTCGGCCAGGCCAGCGATGTTCTCGCCGTGGCGAACCACTGCCGTCTCAACGTCGGACACGCGGGCCTTGGTGGCGTCAACCTCGGCCATGACTGCGGTGCGGACCTGCGCCGCGCTGTCCTCGATCTCTGCGCCGAGGCGCTGCTCGGTGGCCGCGCGCGCCGCTTCGGTGGTGCTCTCCACCTCGTCGATGCGCTGGTTGAGCGCTGCGGAGATTGTCTTGCCGTTCTCGACCACCTGGCCTTGCAGCTCGGTGATCGCCTCGACGCGCGCAGAGTGCTCGTCGGCGATGGCGCGATTGACCTCCAGGAACCGTGCTTGGTTACTCTGCTCGCCGTAGTCCACCCGCGCGAACAGGTCGATGATCTGCTGCGCGATGACCTTGTTGCCTTCGGTCAGCAGCCCGATCTCATGGGTGGCCGTGCTGATCTTGTCGCCGTAGTCGCGCTGCACGTCGAAGAACTCGTGCGAGCGCATGATCTCCTCCAGGATCGCCTCGGCGTTCACGTCGATGAGGTCGATGCGGGTCAGCAGGTCTTGCAGTGCTGGCGAGCGGAGGAGCTGCTCGATGATTGCATTGAGGTCCGGGTTGCCACCGGGGTTACCGGGGCCGCCACCGGGGAGGCCGCTGCCGCCACCGAACTCGGCGAGTTCCTGGTGCGCGTACAGCAGTTGGCGGAACGACTTGGACAAGTCGCGCGCCGGGAGGTTTGCGCCTTCCTTGTAGTTGACCAGGAGGGCGTCAATCGGCGTGAATCGCCGGATGGTCACAGTGTAGGGTGCGTCGAGCACGCCATCCTGCGACGGAATCTCGATGGTGCTGGCGTCCACCCACGACACGGAGACAGCGCGGGCCGCGTCCGGTTCACCGACGAACGCCCGGATGTGCTCACGGGCGATGTACGGGAACGGCACGGTGAACCGCGTAGGGCCTCCCTCGTAGGTGTAGAGCACGAAGGAAAGGCCGCGCGATAGTTCGATCATGCGTCCTCAAAAAGGTGGAGGCCCCGAAGGGCCTCCTGGTTACGGTCGATCAGTCCCGTCCTTTCGGTCGGGGAACTGCTGTAGGGCTTGATCCGCGATGTTGCGGACGCCCGTCATGTTGTTGAACCACCAAATCTTCCAGAAGTCGCGCATCTGCTTCTCGGTGATCTCCTCGTCGTCGCGGATGGCCGAACCGATCATCCGCGTGCTGCCGTAGACCTTGTTGAACAGGTCGATGGACGGGATGCCCATCACGCCATTCTCCAGGCCGGTCGAGCGGTTGTTGGCGAACACCGGGTCATTGCCCAAGGCGTCCGCCCACACGGCGTCGGTGACCGCGGGGATGACGTTCGACCAGCTCGATTGCGCGACAGCGTTCTTGTAGAAGTTCGCCTGCGTGAGCTGCTTCTTCCGCTGCTCGGGGTTGCCAGCGGTGTTGATGTACGTGCGAGCCGCCCAGCCCATCCCTGCTGCCGAGGTGGACAGCACGACCATCGCGTAGGTGCGCCAGTCGTCGTAGTGGTGGACCGAGTTCAGGAAGTGGCGGGTGTAGCTGTTGACCATGAAGCTGCGGAACTGCGTGACGATGCGGCCGGTGGTGGAGTGCATCAGCTCGATGCTGTCCGAGGCGTCACCTTCGAGAACCTGGTGTCGCGTCACGCGGAACAGGAATGCCCCCATGCGCTCGCGCGTCTGGAACGGCAGCTTGTCCGGGTCGATCTGCTCGATCTGCCGCTTGCCTTTGAGGTAGCCGAACACGTCGGCCTGGGCCTTCTCGTCGAGGCCCCAGGTGCGCAGGCGGGCCACTTCGGCGTCCGACAGCTTCTTGGCGTTAGCCATGTCCAGCAGCCGCAGCAGCGTGGCGCGACCAGCGATGCGTTGGAGCATCGTGTTGATCGGGGCCATGCCGGATGCGACCGAGGTGACGTGCGTCGCCATGTTCATCGCGTTGTCGATCTTCTCGCCGTGCTTAACGTTGAACGTCTGCGGCACGAGCGCGTCCTCGTCCAGGCGCAGGAACGGCGGGTTGCGCAGCCAGTCGGTGCCGGGTGCGAACAGCCGCTCCATCACGCGCGCCTCCTGCGAGGACAGCTTGCCGTCAGCGCCGCGCACCAGGAAGTCGCGGGCGGCACCCACGGAGTTCCAGAAGTTGCGGAGACCGGCATGCGCGATGGTCGGGCCAAGCTCGGCGAACAGCGAGAAGCCGACCTGGTTCATGACGCGGGCGAAGTTCCAGTTGCGCAGGAACCGCGCGTAGCGTGCGCCACGGCTGGCGGGATCAAGTTCGGTGCTGCGGCCGAAGGTGGACTTGAGGCCGATGTCGATCAGGCGCTCGATGTCCTTCACGTCGTCGCCGGACTTGCGGGCGTCGCTCTTGAGCTTCGACACGAAGCGGTCCAGCTGTGCTCGGTTCTTGATGCCAGCCTTCGACGATAGCGCCGACCAGCCGGTGATCTCGCGCATGTAGCGGGTCATCACCGAGTCCACGTCGTTGTCGAACAGGTCGGCCATCGAGACCTGCACGTCCTCGCCAGCCTCGTTGCGGATGGTGGTGGAGTAGGTCTCGTCGAGGTCGATGCGCTTCTTCGCGCGGTCGAGCTTGCCCGACTCGTAGGTCTTGCGCTCCAGCTTAGACAGCAGCTCTTGCGACCGCACGGGCGAGACGCCCGCCTCGGTCAGCATGTTGCCGATCTCCTCGACCGAATCGCTGTCCAGCGGGCGGACCAGCAGGTCCATCCCGTCGCCCTCGAAGTTCGCCTGAGCGCGCTTGAGGTAGGAGCGTGCAACCGCCCCGAGCAGCTCGTCGTCGATCTCGTCGCCTTCGTCGGCGGCGGCCTCCCATGCGCGACGCATGGCGGGCTTGATGAGCTGGTCGATCACGTCGTCCTGGTGGAGCTGCATTTCGCCGAACAGGCGCTTGAAGCCCTTGCCGCTCCAATAGCGCGGCAGGTAGTTGCCGTTCTGCGCCACGTTGGCGAAGCCGTCGAGGTTGCTGTCCTGCGCCAGCTTGAGCGCATCCCGCATCGCCTTGGCGACGCTTCCGGCAGCCTTGGCGGCTTCCGGTGACACGTCCGGCGCACCGCGCACGGCACGGCCGACCTCCTCGTTGAACTTGGCGCGCTCGGAGAAGTTCCACCAATGCGTGCCCGTCCGTTGCTTGTAGGCGTCCCACGCGGCGTTCACTCCGCTCCGCCATTCCGTCTCCATGACGGCCAGGTGGCGCTTGGCGAACTCGCTGGTGGACTCCTGGACCGCGACGGAGCGATCGGTGTACCCGACACCATCGCGGAACAGCAGACGGCCCGCCTCGCGCACCAGCGGCGACTTGGCGCTACCCATGCGGGCAGCAAGGTCGCGGCGGACGGTGGCGAAGTGGGGCGTGATGTGCGCGTTGACCAGCGCCTTGTCGGTGAACTCCTGCTCGAATGCGGTCTCGTTGCGCAGCGGGAGGACGCCTGGCGTCGGGTCGGTGGTGGCGGTGCCAGCAACGCGGGCGGCCGACAGCGAGTCGTCACCAGCCAGCCGCTTCACCACGTCAGGCTTGACCTCGCCATCGAACAGGGCACCCCGGCGAGCGCCGAGGGCACCACCGAACGCGAACGACAGGGCGGCGCTCTGCACGCCATCCGCGAGCGTCTGCTCGGGGTCGTAGGTGGAGGTTGCGGCCGACATCAGCGCGGAGGTGCCCGCAGCCTGTAGACCGGAGCGCACCGCGTTGGCGAGGCGTCCGGCCTTGGCTGCGTACCCCAGGCCGCCCGTGGCGAGATCGAGGCCGGTTGCCACCGGGTCGGTGAAGCCGAGGGCGATCTGTCCGCCCAGGCCAAACTGCGCGAGGTCGTCGTCCGCCATCTGATTCATGAAGGCCACGGATTCCAGATAGGAGAGGTGCTCGTCGGAAGTGGCCCGGCCGAACAGCTCCCACTGCTCCGGGCGCAGGCCCATCGACTCCCAGCGCTTGCGCGCGTCTGCGGGAATGCGATAGCCCTGCTGCGGCTCGTAGCCCAGCTCGGTGATGAAGCGGTCGATGAAGCCGATGCCGCCCTTTGCCTGGGCAGCGCCCCATCCGTCCCATACGGTCGTCTGATCCTTCCGGCGCTGCGCGGCCTCTCGCTGCTCCTTGCGCTCGCGCACGGCTTGCACGATGGGCTGCTGGGTTGCCGGCTTGACGATGTTCTCGTCTGCGCCGGGTAGGGATTCAAACATGCGGTCTTACTTCCTCGTCAGGTACTCCAGGAAGTCCTCGGGGACTGCCGGGGTGGTGGTGGTTTGCTTGGTGCCCGCGTTGGGAACCAGCGGCTTGGTGAGGTCGAACTTGGGCAGCTCGAAGGCGGGAGCCTCGGCGGCGCTAGCGTCGCGCTTGGCGATGGTCGCGGGGATTTCCGTGGTCGCCGACTGCGAGCGCAGGTCGCGGATGTTCCGGGACTGGTCCGCCCAGGTGGTGCGCTGCTCGACCCGACGACGCGCCTGGGATTCCGCAAGGTCTCCCTTCCAGCGCTGGTGCTGTGCCGCGATGGCACGCGGATCGAAACCGATGGCGCGGCCGGTGTCCGGGTCAGGGATCAGCCAGTTGTCGGGGCCGACGATCTGCCACTGCCCCGGATTGCGGGGATTCGGTAGGGCCGACAGCTCATCCGGGTCGCGGCCGAGCTTACGCGCGACCGTCTGGATCAGCTCGTCTACCGCTGGCTCGGCACCCTGCGGCATGCCGATGTTCGGCACGCGACGGCCGTTGACGGTCGTGCGCTGGGCGTCGATCTGACCGACCGCCGCACGGATGGCAGCTTCGCCGGACACGCCGCCACGAGAGGCGATGCGCTCGGCTTCCTGGCGGATGCGGTGCAGCTCACGCGGGTCGCGCGGCTTGCCGTCGATCTCCAGGTAGTCCTTGATGCCGGACTTCCAGGTGTCGTTGATGACCGAGCGGGCCTCCTCGACTTCGCGCTTCGGTTGCGTCAGGACGCGAGCGGCCTCCTGGTGGGACTGACCACTTCGCCGGGTGTCGTAGAGGTACTGGTCCAGCATTGCGGCAGCCTCGCCGCCAGCGACCGTATCGGCGTACTTGGGCGAGACCTTGCGGAGCTGTTCGTACAGCGTCGCGGCGTTCTGGAAGTTCTCCTGGAACGCGGGGTCAGCGCGCTTGAGGATGCGTTCGAGCTGGGGGATGACGATGCCCTGTCGTGCCCACTTCTGGAGCACCTGGCCGCGTGCAGCCTGCGGGGTCTCCTCCCACTCCTTACCGGCCTGCTTCTTGAGGTCGGCGTCGCTGATCTCGTAGGGATTGCCCCCGGCTACCAGCTTGCGGATGCGCTCCTCTCGGGCGCGCTCCTTCGCTTCCTGCTCCCAGCGGCGAAGCGTCTGCTCCTGCTGGTTGTTCCAGTAGCGCTTGAAGGACTGGAGGTCGCCGCCGCTCAGGCCGAACTTGCTGGCCCAGGTGTCGATGGTCTTGTGGGTGAGCTGGCCGCGATCCGCGAGGCCCTGGAGCGTCCACTCGGCCTCGGCCATCGCCTGCTTGCGTGCCTCGTCCTCGCGGTGTGCGATTACGCGGGCACCTGCGGCAGCCGCCGCGCGCAGCTCGTCGCCGTGCTCGGTGTTCATCAAGCCGGGCTGGCCGTCGCCGCGGTCCTGCTCCAGGAACGCCAGGATCGACTGAGGATCACGGTTTCCCGCAGCCAGCTCCTCCTTGGCGGCCTCGACGTAGAGTTCGTCCACGTCGCGCTTGTTGAGGTAGGCGTACTCCTCCTGATCCAGCATCGCGTACAGGCCGTTCATGCCCTCGGAGGTGAGGAACGTGCCGCCCTTGATGCCGTCGCGGATGATCGCGGTCAGCGACTCCTTCTGCCGCACCAGCATTTCCCGCATCGAGTCGGCCTGCCACTGCTGGCGGACCTGCTGCGCGGCGCGCATAGCGACCGGCATCAGGGCCTTGCGGACCTGCGGGTCTTGGAACTCGGGGTTCTGCGTCAGCGCCGCCATCCGCTCCTTGATGAGCGGCTCGATGTCGGTGCCGGGTTCGGCCTTGGCGATCTCCTTGGCCGCTTCGATCTGCCAGTCGCGGACGCGGATGATGCCGTCAGCCTTGAGGTAGCCGCGACGCCATGACTCCGACTGCTGGGCAACGAAGTCCTCGGCCTGCCGGGGCGTACCCTCGGCGTCCTCCTGCATACGTTGGGTCGCCGCGGCGGTGTACTGCTCGCGGCTGTTGGAGATCATCTGCGAGTTGACGGAATCCGAGACGCGCGTCAGCACCGCAGCGGCGGTGCGAGAGAGGGCACCGGCACCAGCGGAGGACGCCTGGTCAGCCTGCACCGCCAGAACGGGGCGCTCGGCGAGACGCTGCGGCACCTGCGCGCGGCGGATGATCTCTTGGGGTTTCGTGCGAGCCACGGGTTACTCGTCTCCGGGAATGGAATAGCGCTTGTAGGTTTGGATGTTGCTGTAGGCGTTCGCGCCTGACTGCATCACGCCGCCCAGCGCCTCGGCATTGCCGGTGCGGATACGAGCGCGTGCTTCGGAGCCGCTTTCGACGACTCCGTTCCTGCGGTTCTTCTCGATGAGGGCCACGTCACGGCCAGCCTGGGCCATGATGTCGTTCGCCAGCAGCTCGACCGAGTTGCCGGACACTGCCGCTTCTGCTGCGGAGGCGCGCATCGCGGATCGCAGTGCGCGGGCCTCCTCCATGCGCTGTTGGGTGCGCTCGGCGGCCTGGTCGTTGATCTGCTCCTGCTGACGCTCCGCGGCTTCCTCGATGGCCTTGTTGTTCTGATTCTGGCCGTACATGGTCGCCATCGCGCTGACTGCGGCGATACCGACCTGGACTGCTACGGGGTTGCACATGGGGTCTTGGTTACTCGGACGAAGGGTGTCTTGGCGAAGCCGTAGGCGGACTCGACGCCGCTCTCGCGGAATCCAAGCCAGCCGAGCCATCGCCGCGTGGTGACGGCGTGGACATCGACGAAGTTGAAGATGGTGCCGAAGGTGGCCGCCCACTCGTCGCTGATCCGCCGAGCTTCTCGGAGGAACGTGCGGCGGAACGAGGGAGCCACCAGGGCGTCGGTGCCCAGCAGCCAAACCGAGGCGATACCCTCGGCGTGCTGGGTGAAGCCGAAGATGCACACGGGAGAACCGTCGTGCATCGCGGCGAAACTGCGGTCGCTCGCGGTAACTGCGTATGCGAGCGCCTGGAGCGGGGTGTGACCATGCGAAGCCGCCACCTCCAGGATGTCCTCCTGCCGCATGTTCTCGGCGACGTGGAGGATGTCGCTGGCGGTGGGGCTTCGATAGGTCAGGGTCATACTCGGCTGCGGGAGACGAACATGCCGCGCCACTGTGCTGACTGGAACCAGCACTGGAACGGCAGGCGGTTGACGAGGTGCATGCGGACGCTGTTGGCGTCGCCCAGCACGGGGAACCGGCGAGAGCCGGAGTGGAACGTCGGGGCGCTGGTGCGGAACACCGAGTCGTTGAGGACGCGCGCGGTGTATGCACCGGAATGCGACGCCACGTAGGTCTCGACTCGGCCGTTGCCGTGCTGCTCGACCTCCAGCTCGAAGTACGCACCGTCCTTGTAGGCGACCTCGATGTCACGCACCTGCGTGCGGCCCACCAGCACGGCCTGGTTCTGCCCACCGCGAACGATGGGCTTGGTCAGGGTGAGTCGGTGCTCGTAGTCCATGCCGACGACCACGCGGCCCTCGGTGTGGTTACCGGGGAGCGCGAGGCGGGTGCGGGCGTTGTCCCAGCGCGCCTTGGTGATGTCCAGGTACGCGCCGGGGTCTTGCCAATCGTCCGTCTTGAGGACGGTGACCGTCATGCCATCGGGCACGATGTAGGGCAGGTCGATCCAGGTCTCGTTGCCGAACTGCTGATAGGTGGGCTGCACCACCAGCATGCGGTCGAGCAGGAAGTTGTAGTCGCCCGTGGCATCCGCGTCGTGCTGGTTGAGCACCATACGGAACTTGAGCAGCTCGCAGCCGCCTCCTGGCGCTTCCGCGACGGCGTACAGCACGTCGTTGATGGCGTGCATGTGAACGATGCGGCCGACGCCGGAGATTGACCAGCGCGTCCATGCGGACTGCTGCTTCTCGTCGCCGATCCAGCGGACGAAGTAGACGTAGAGCTGCGCGTCGGTCGGCTCGTCAGGAGCGAAGAACACGCAGTCAGCACCACTTGCGCTCGCCATCGCTCGCATGCGGCCCGGCATCAGCTTGGGCACATGCGCGGTCACGTCGGCGGCGTCGCCGGTCACCGACAGGTCGTCGATGAAGTATTCGCGCACGCTTGCGTATGCGCCGCTGTCCTCGGTGAAGTACAGCGACTCGCCCATCAGCTTCGGCCGGATGTACGGCGAGCTGCTGTAGCTGTTGACCGGATCGCTCTTGACGTTCTTGGCGGCCAGGTACGGCTCGGCGGTCAGAAGGAACTGGCCGCCCGCAGCGGCAAGGAACAGGGCCGACTGGAACGGGACTGCGTGATAGAGCGTGGTGACGCCGTTCGACCCGCTGACGCTCACGTCGATTGGGTCGGCGTCGAGCACCTGGGTCACCGAAGTGCGCCAGAGGTTGAACGGATCGGAGACCTCGGACATCAGCACGTTCTCCCCGGCCAGGAAGCCCAGGCGGTCCCGGTGCTTGAACACCTCGCGGATGCGCTGGCCGTCGATGGACGGGAACGGGTTGCTTTGCTCGTCACCCGCGAGGCGCGCGGTCCACTCCGGTCCACCGAAGGAGAACCAAAAGCCGTCCGCATGCACCGGATCGGGGATGCGCTTGAGGATGTGCGGCATCGTCTTGGCATCGAAGCGGTGCTTGATGCCCGGCCGGGCGACCTCCAGGTAGACCGAGGAGGACTGCTTCTGGACGTAGTAGTCGTCGAACTGCGATTCGGACGAGCCGATAATGTTGTAGATCGCGCCGGTCGGCACAACGGCCGAGCCTTTGTCACCGGGCTTCGGCAGGTCGGACATCGTTTGCGCCGATCCGTACAGCGAACCGGGCGACAGCTCATCGCTCTGCTTCACGTCTACCAGCCGGTTGACGATGAAGGTGGTGTCGGAGAACGTCGCCAGCGCGAAGCACGACCACGCACGCTGTCCCTGGGTGTCCAGGTAGTTGAGCGCGTCGCCCGTGGCGTTGACGGTGTATTCCTTGCCGGTCTCGTGGTCGAACACGCGGATGCTGCGGTGACCCACGGCGACGATGTAGCGCTCGTTCTCATCGCGGACGATGGAGTGGAAGGCGCAGTCGTGATCGAGGGTGACGCCAAGGCCAGCAACGAACTCGGCGGGCGGACGCTTGCCAGCGCCCATTGCGGCATGCAGCCAGGCGTTGATCGCCTTGGTGAGCTGGTTCGGCGAGCGGACGGTATCGTCCTGCTGCGACTCGCCTCCCAGGAACGAGGGATAGTCCCCCGTGATTAGCGGCATCAGCGGTCCCAAATATCAGACACGTCCGTCGAGCCACTGAGGAAGTTGTGGCCGCGGGCGTAGGTGAAGTCGGCGTGCTCCTGCGCGAAGATGAGGTATGCCTCCTCCTCGTGCTTCTCGGTGAACACGTAGAGCTGGTCGCTACCCAGCACGCTCGTCTGGAACAGACGCGCAGCGCGCACGGCGATGTAGCGGCGGGCCGACTCGGGCAGCTCCTCGTAGGCGAGGAACCAGGTCACGAAGTCGGCGGTGGGTGCCGACGAGAACGTGTCGGCGAGGGTGAGCGGGTTGATGAGGCGCGTGCCTCGGATCACCAGCGGCTCGCTTCCGCGTGCGGGGACGAGCTTGAGGATCGACTGCGGCGGCAGCACCTTGCCTTCCGCGTTGAGCGTGAAGGTGAACGACTCGCTGGTGTTGAACCACCAGCCAGCGGTTTGGACCTCGCGGCTCACCGCGCGGAGGGTGTCGCGCGCCTGCGAGGCGTACAGGTTGCCGAGCGCTTCGAGGTCGCTGATCGGCGCTTCGCCGATAGCACCGAGCAGCACGTTGACGGCTTCGAGTTCCGTGGTCGGAGTGAGTTCGAGGTTCATGAATTCGGGGCAAAAAAACGGGGGACACCCGTGTGGATGTCCCCCGTAGATGGAGAGAGATTGGAGTTGGGACGGGAGCCGACTTGACGATCTAGGTCTGCGGTGCCAGCTACACGACCGGGTACTCTATGAGTCCCGTCCCGGTGGAACTTACGCGGCCTTCGACAGCTCGATGGCACCGCGCGGAGCGAGGATGCCGTGACCCAGCGCGTACTTCGCCAGCATCAGGGTGCCCTGCTTCTCGCCCTGGTACACGTCCTCCAGGGACAGGTCCAGCAGCTTGAGGGTGCCGACAGCCGAGCGGTGGAAGATCACGCCCACGGTGTCCGCGAAGTTGCCGCGGTACTTGGCCGGGATCGAAGCCAGGGCCGACTCATCGACACGCGGCATCGCGTTGATCTTCACCAGCGGGATGCGGGCGACCGAGGAAATGATCGCCTGGCCGTAGGAGCCGTTCGATTCCGCGTTGATGTCGCGGTCGATCAAGTCCTTGTTCTCGGTCAGCAGATACCACTGAGCCGGGGCCAGTGCGCCAGTGAACTCCTGCGGGTTGTCCGGCAGCAGCTTCTCGTCGAACAGCATGCGGGCGTTGCGGAACGCATCGGCCAGCACGGTCGGATCGGAGGCCATCGTGGCGGCCTTGATGATGGCACCACCCGGCTGGCCTTCGACCTTGCCTTCGGTGGTACGAGCGGCCAGGATCGCGCAGCGCAGCTCGTTCTGCATGCGCTTGAGTGCCAGCTCCGCACCCTGCTGACGGGTGTACTCGGAACGCACGTCGAAGTGATTCATCGCTTCGTCGATGTTGGCGATGAAGGCGTGCGAGATCAGCATCGGATCGAGGGTGATGATGGTCTCGTTGTGCTCGACCACCAGGCCCTTGATCTCGGTGCCCGGCACATGGTACTCGGAGCCGATGGTGCCGACGTTCGGGAACGAGGCGGACTTGCCGCTCTCGATGTTGCGCACCGACACGCGGCCGTCCAGCTTGTAGTTCTCGACGAAGCTGGTGATGGTTTCAGCAGTGTAGTTCTGCTTGAACAGCGCCCAGGCGTCGCCGTTGGCCTGGGCTTGACCCAGGCGGGAGGGGATTGCGTCCGACATTTAGTCCTTGCTTGAGGTTGAGTGGATTACTTGAACAGCGGCGACGCGGCCAGGCGGGCGGAGACTTCCGCGCGGTAAGCCGGATCACGCTGGTAGCGCACATCGCGCATCGCTTCGACGACCTGCGCCTGCGACTGGAACGGCTTGGGGCCAGCATCGGCGTTCGATGCGGTCTTGCCATTCAGAAGGCGGCCGTTGCCGCCACGGAGGGCGACGAGGCCCTGGACTGCCAGCGCTGCGCGGCCGGCGTCGCCGGACTGCACCGCTTCGTTGAACGCCCGCTTCTGCTCGGCGCTCAGGTTGGTCTTGGCCCACTGGACCAGGCCGTCGTAACCGGCCTTGCCACCTGCGGGCGAGTAGACGGCGTTCTCGTAGGTCTGCACGCGAGCGCGCAGGCCATCGACATACACGTCCACCAGCTCCTTCGGATAACCGGCGTCCTGGAGCTTCTTGTAGCTCTCCTCGGACAGCGAGCCGTTCGAGTTGAACTCGGTGGCGAAGTCGTCCAGGTTCAGGCCAGCCCGCGCCAAGGCGTCACGCGCGTCATCCGCGGTGGCGTCGTCGATGGTCGCGGGGCCGCCCTTGCCACCCTTGTCGTCGGCTGGCGTGCTCAGTTCTGCGTAGGCGGCTTCCAGCTCCTCCACGGTCTTGTACTTGCCGCCGAACAGGCGCTCGCCATCGGTGCCACCCTGCGCGCCCGGTGCGGGCTGCTGGGTGTCCTGGGAGTTCTGCGGCGGCTGCTGACCTGGGGTCGGCTGGCCGTTGATGCCGTCAAGGCTGACGGTTACTTCGGACTTGCCCGGCTGCGACATTACTTGTCCTCGGGCTTGTAGTTGACGATGACCAGGCCGTTCGCCTTGCGGGTGATCTCGGCCTTGCCCTTACGCTCGACACTCGGAGCCTTCGGGGCTTCCTTGGTCGGCTTGGCGGGCTTCTCGGTGGTTTCGTTCGACATTGCGTCCTTCTCGGGGTTACGGGGTTTGGGTCATCGCTGAGGCGATATTCGGAGCGGCACGGACCATCGCCTCCTGCGCCGAGGCGTCCTGCTGCTCGGCAGCAAGCTCGTCGTCGGAGCGGATCAGGCCCTTGGTGGAAATGTCGGAAGCGGCGGCCAGTCGGGAGATCGCCTCGCCACTGTTGAGGCGGCGTGCCTTCTCCTCTGCGCCGACAAGCGCATCCACTGCCTGACCGAACTCGATCAGCTTGTTCAGGTCGTGGCCGCGGCCGAGGGCGGCGATGCCAACGGTGATGCGCGGCTTGATGAGTTCCTGCGGCAGCTCAGGCAGGCGACCCTGCTTCTGGAGCTTGTGAAGGCGACGGCGGATCAGCGGCAGCAAGAGCTGCTCGCCCGACATCGCCATGAAGCCGCTGAGGGCGTCGTCGAGTTCCTGGGTGAGCACCCGGATTTCGTAGGCGGTCACACGCTCGCCGGGGCGCTGCACGGCGGACTTCACGCCGAAGATCAGCTCCAGCGAGTTCGCCAGCCCTTCGGCCTCCTGACGCACGAAGTTCAGGTCGTAGGCTTTCTGGAGCTGGAGCGTGGTCACATCGCTGGCCTCGCCACGCAGCACCGCGCCGGATTCGGCCTCGGTGAGCTGGCGCTCGCGGATCGTCGAGGTCGGCTTGAGGAACATGATGATCTTCGCCAGCGCGGCGGCACCCTTGCGGATCGCCTTGCGCAGCGCCTCCAGCGACTCGAACGCTCCCACGTAGTCGTAGACCAGGCCCTCGCCGTAGTCGTCCACGAGGGACGGCGGAGCGCACAGGGGAATCCACGGACAGGCGTCGATGGGGTAGGTGCCCACGGTCTCGGGCACTTCGACGCCCTCGACCTCCTGGACCACTTCCCACTCCTTGCCATCTTCCGAGCGACGTACCCAGGTGTAGAGGTTCACGTCGTCGTTCTTGGTCTTTTCGTCGCGTTCCTGGGCGAGCTTCTGCATCACCGCCGCGCGGATCGAGTCCGGCAGCATGGCCGGGGCGATCTTGTCGAGCGTGATGATCTCCAGCACGTTGCCCAGGCCATCGCGGTCGGTCACGTAGGAGGTCAGCGGGTACAGCTTGGGCTTGCCCTCGTCGGGGTCGTAGAGCAGGAAGTTGCCGAGGACGATGGCGTGCTTCGCCGCCTCGCTGAGGACCGGGCGGACGCCGCTGGTCTCCAGGTCGTTGACGATGACTCGCTCCACGTCCACCAGCGCGGCCTCCAGTTCGGAGGTCTCCACGCCAGCCTGCTCGGCGATGTTCTCGGCGACGGCCTGGTCAGGCGCGAGCTTGAACACCGAGGCGTTCGGCGGGAGCCAGGCCAGCACGATCTTCGAGGCCAGGGCGTTGACGCACTTCGGGCCGGTGTCGATGTAGGCGGAACCGGGGGTACGCGACTTCGCGCCCTCGTCCACCCACAGGCGGGGCAGGGTGACCTTGGCGCAGCGCTTGGCGCGCGTCTCGGCTTCTTTGCGGTTGGACTTGAGATCGCCGTAGCGCTTCGCGGCCGTCTGCTTCTCGGCCGAGGTCTGCTTGGCGTCAGCCATTCGGAATGGTCAGTCCTTGGTACTGCGTTGCGTTGTTCAGGTCCAGTCGGACCTTGGACTTACGCCGCTGATCGGCCGCGTGGCCGGTCGGCTGGGTGTCCTGGCGGGTCAGCAGGATCGGGTCTTTCTCCTGCTGGTCCGGCATGTTGGGCTTGCTGCACATGATTAGCGGGCGCGGTGATCCATCTGCTCGACCTTCCGCAGCGCCTTGAGCCGGAGGATCAGGCGGCGCTCGCCCTGCCGGAGCAGGAACTCCTCCTTCGGCTGGGCGGGGTCGTAGATCACTTCGGGGTGCAGTTCGTCCAGGAGGTCGATCAGGTCGTAGGAGTGCAGAGGGATTTGCATAGAACTCCTGGGTTATGAATAGGTGGGGAAACTGTCGTTTCCCCCGATGATGACCACTAAACCCTTAGAGTCGGGCCAGCGATTCCGCGACCATCCGCAGGCGGTGGATCGGGCCGTTGTTGTCGATCACGGTGTCGATCAGGTCGCCGTGGACGCCTGCCTCGGAGGCATGCGCCGAGACCGGGGCCGCGCTGTCGCGGAGCACCTGGACTACCTGGCCGCCCCACTCGCGGATGAACTGCGCCTCGTTGTCGAAGCGAACGTCCGACACCACGACGCCAGCAGCGCCGTCGCGGCGGGCCTGACGGATCTTCTGCGCGACCACCTTGACCCACAGGTCGCGGTCGATCATTTCTCGGCCCCACTCGGTGCCCACGGTCTGCATCAGGCGGCGCGGGGTCTGCCCGTTGAGCCAGTCGAGCGGCTCCTCCTTGAGCGGGCCGTCCTCCATCGCGGACACCGGCAGGCCGGTGATGTCCGCCACGAAGGCGCGGATCGGGGCCGCGAAGGACAGCTTCACGAAGCCGTGGTCGCTGACCAGGAACTCGGCCAGGGTGTCTTTGCCGCTGCGGGCGCGGCCGGTGATTCCGATGATCTTCATGGGGACTCCAAAAGAGAAACCCGGCCTTAGCCGGGTACAATTCGTGTTCGTTATGGAAGGAGACAGGTATGGCGAGTTCTACGCCGAGTAACGCAAACGGAGCTGAAATCTCTGAGCTTGCACAGAAGCTCTATGGCCTACAGGAGGCGATGGATGCGCTCGTGGCATCAGGGCAAGCACAAGGAATTCAGCGAGAGCGCTACGATGCGGCCAAGCAGCTCATCACAGATAAGCTCACCGAGTTCAGCTGCACGTATGAAACGTTGACTACGCCGAAGGCGATCCAGCTTTGGGTTTTCAATAGCCGAGAACCCGTAAGTCGGAATCCATCAGAGATTGCACACTGGAAGCAGTTCTACCTGGACGAGTTGCGGTAAGCAGGATCAGGTGGCTTGGTTGTCGTCAGGCGAAACACCGGGCGATCAGCCAAGCCGCGCCAGCAACGCCGACAGCGGCCGGCCACAGCTTGACGCTGCCAGCCGAGCGGTACAGGGTGCGTTCGAGAGTATTGAGGCTGCGCCACCACAGCCAGGCAGCGCCGTAGGCGACGAAGGCGAACAGCACGGCCAGCACGGCGATGATGGTGATGAACAGGATCAGGGTTTCCACAGCTTCACTTCCTTGGTCTTGGGGTTGTAGTCGCCGTAGCGCAGGATTCGCGCGAGGCGTGCTTGGCGGATCGCATCGTGCTTCGACAGCGGCTCGGTGCCGCCGCGGGGGATGCGGGTGGTGTAGGTGGTGACGACGGTGTTCCACAGCGCGCCGAGGTGCTCCTCGACGGACGCATCGCGGTACGCCTCGTGGATTGGCATGAGCAGCTCGTCCGCGCCCTTGTGGCCGATGCCGGGGAAGCCGGGGTAGTTGTCCACCTGGTCGCCCGTGAGCACCTGCTTCATCCAGAACAGGTCAGCGTCGTGAGCCGAGATCGGCCGGACGCCCACGTCGGGACGGTTGGGGTTGTAGAGACGGATGCCGGGGATCGTCTGCATGTCCTTGTCGATGGACACGACGATGCGGCTACCTGGCGCGCGCTTCGGATTCGGGTGCGAGGCCAGCAGGCCCAGCACGTCGTCACCTTCCAGGTTCTCGATCTCCACGATCTTGTCGCCGAACTCGTCGTATACGAACTCGTCGAGCACGTACCACAGGGCAGGCTTATCCTTGCTGGCGCGGTTGAGCTTGTAGGTCGGGTCGATGTCCTTGCGGAAGTTGTGCTTCTTGCAGGACAGGGCCAGCAGGTAATCACGCGCGCCGAACTTCTCGACGATCTCGTCGATGTAGTCCTCCAGCTTCGCCTTCGCGCGCTCGGGCTGGATCGCTTCGACCTTGTTGCCGTCGCCGTTCCAGTCGATGTTCGCGGTGTTCGAGAACGCGAGCTGGTAGCGCAGCACGTCGGCGTCGATCAGCAGCAGGGGGCCGCGCTTGTTCATGCGTCCACCCACTGCCATCCCAGGAACGCCAGCGCGAACCAGCGGTGCAGCCAGTTCGGACGCTCCCTGACCTGCACGAAGAAGTTGCCGCCGATGACCCAGGAACCGGCCGCATGTGGTGGCCGATAGGTCACGTAGGAAGTCATGGCCGCTTCTCCGGGTGGCGCTCATACCACGCCTGTAGCTCGGCGGCGTAGCGCTTCATTCCGGCCTGGTACTCCGGGCCGTCGCCGAGCGGGTACTCGTACTCGTCGCAGACGTAATCGCTGGTGGGGATGTACGAGAATCCGCCATTGCTGTTGGGGATCAGCATCAGGCCACTCTCGGTGTGTCCTTTCAGGCACGAGCCGTAATCGGCGCGTGGCGGCCAAGGCTTCATGTCGCACGCAGCGAGGCCAGCGCACAGCGCCAGGATCAGAAGTGCGCGCTTCATGCCATGCTCTCGTGTACGGCGACCCAGCACTTCTCGCCAACGCGGCGGATGAAGTAGATCGCGGTGTTCCACTCCACGGGGCGCAGCATGCGCTCCGTGCAGCACGGGCACTTGGCGTTGTAGGCGTGAACCTCGGGCTGGTGTTCGAGCACAGCCACGCGGTAGGTAGTACACGGAGCGATCAAGCGGACATCGCCGTCAGCGGGGCCGCCAATGAAATGCACGCGAAGCTGATTCTCGTTCATCGGTTCGATTCCTTGAGGACTTCCAGGGCGCTCGCCTTGTCGGCGTTGCAGCGCAGGAGGCCGTCCTCGGCGTTGCCGCCGAAGCGGTAGAGGTCGTAGGTGGTGGTGGTCGGGTCAGCCATCACGGCGTCGAGTGAGGAGTGCGTGCCCTCAATGACGGTCGGCTGGAGGAACTGCTCCGGCACGACTTTCGAGGTGTGCGCGGCGCAGCTCGTCAGGAATGCGGCGAGACAGGTAATCGCCAGTTTCCGGGTCAGCATTTGCTGCAATCTCCACAGAGCGGTTGGTGGTGGCGCGGGCGTTCCGCAGCGCTGCATCGAAGGCAGAGCGGCGCACGGCTTCGCGGTTGAGGGTCTCGACGGTCTGCTTGAGGTCGGCCAGTTCCTTTGCCGACTCCTCCAGCTCCGTCACGCGCTGGGCCATTGCGGTGTACTTCCAGGCTGCGAAGCCGCCAGCCGCGAGCGCGGCAACGACCAGCAGCGCCGCGAGGGCGCGCAGGATGTTGGTTGGGTTCATCGGTTCTCTTGGACGTAACAGGCGACTCGCAGAAGCTCCGAGGGAGTCGCGTCGGACTTGATCTGATTCGCGCGTGCGGAGATCACGCGCACGTTGCCCCGGACGTAGCCGAGGTCAGGTTCGATGCGGTCGAGCGTGGGTGAGTTGGGGCCTTGGGCCTTGCGCCCGACAGCGCGGTACAGCGGGATGCCCAGCGCCGGGCAGAAGTCGGGGACCACGATGTCGTCCGACGTGAGGTCGAACGGCAGTCCCTTCCTTGCTGCCCGGCGTTTCGCTTGGCGCACCAGGGCGAGTGCAATGTCCCGCTTGCCGCGGGTCAGTGCGTCTCGGCCCAATTCCTTCCGATCTTGAACTCGCCATCGAGCGGACAGCGGAAGCCGAAGTAATCGCCAGCCTTGCGGATGGCAGCCTGGGCGGTCTTACCCACGAACTCGGCCTTGTCCTCGTCCACTTCGATCTGCCACTCGTCATGGACGTTGGCGAGGAACTCGTAGTGGACGCCCGGCACCAGCCCTGCGGCTTGCAGGTCGGCGTCGAGGATCACCAGGGCTTTCTTCATCACCAGCGCACCGGCCGACTGGAGCAGGGTATTGAGTGCGGCGTGGTCGCTGCGGATGTGCAGCTTCCGGCCATCGAGACCGATCAGGTATCCCTTCTCGGCCGCGCGCTTCTTGACCCCGCGTACCAGCTTCTCCAGCGCAGGCAGCCCCGCCAGGAACTTCGAGCGGAGCTTCGCCCCGGCCTGGCGACCCTTGCCCACGATGGAGCCGAGCTTCGCGTCGCCTGCCCCATAGAGGAAGGCGTAGATGAAGGTCTTGGCGTTGTCGCGGGTGGGCAGTCCTGCCGCCGATTGGTTGACGGAGTGGATGTCGCCTTCGAGGATGACCTTGGCGTACTCGCCGCCGTCGTGCTTTGCCATGAAGTGCGCCAGGCAGCGCAGCTCCAATCCCGAGGCGTCTGCGCCGACCTGGAGCTTCCCTGTTGGGACGCAGAACAACGAGCGGCACTCGAATCCGTAGCCGCCTTCCTGGCCCTTGAGGATTCCCTTCTCCTTCGAGTGCTGGACCTTCGGCACCTGAGCGATGTTCGGCTTCGAGTGCGTCATGCGGCCGGTCACCGCTGCGTTCTGATTCACGCTGCCGTGGATGCGGCCGTCCTTCTTGATGGCCTTGAGCCACGCCTCGTCGCCTTCGGCGAGCTGGCCGAGGCGCTTGTTGACGATGAAGTGCTCCAGCAGGAGCGGGATGATCGGGAACTTGAGCGCGCCCAGGACTTCTTCGTCGATCTTCGGCTGGCCCTTCTCGGTGAACTCCTGGGGCTGCCAGCCGTACATTGCAGTCAAGCGGTCAGCAATGTGCTGGCGGCTTGCCGGGTTGAACACCACGTCCTTGTAGGTCGTGACCTCCACGCCCTTGACGTAACCGCGGCGCTTGTCGTCGCGCTTCGGTACGAACTTGCGCTTCACCACCTTCCACGGCGGAATGACCTTGCGCAGCTCGGCCTCCAGCGCAGTGCGCCGGGACACGAGGATGCACTCCAGCTCACGCGCCTTCTCCTGATCGAACAGGTAGCCGTAGCGCTGCTGACGCGAGAGGATCGGCGCGACGGCCTGCTCCAGCTCGATGGCCTCGGTGGGGAGGCCCTTGCTCATCAACAACGCGAACAGCGCTTGCGTGACCGCAACGTCCTGGTCGCAGTAGTCGTCCATTTCCTGAGACCACTGTGCCCAGGGGTCGAGGCCGCGTGCGGCCATCTGCGCCGCGTAGTCGCCTTTCCAGCGGCCGAGGCGGTAGCCCCACGCTTCGAGGGCGTGGCGGCCGATCAGCTTGCCCGGCAACACCGGGTTCGCTCCCTGCTTCTTGCGGGCCTTGAAGTCGCGGTCCTTGAGGTCCGGGTAGACCAGCGTGGACATCAGCAGCGTGTCGAAGTACGCCTGGACCTTGAAGTCCGGGAACACCTTGGCGATAGCCGGAATGTCGAATCCGGCGATGTTGTGGCCGACAACGCGCTTGGCCTTCTTGAGCCTCTCGACGGCCTGACGGACTGTCATTTCGCCCGTGCCGTGATCGTTGGCGGACAGGATGGGACCGCGCGGTGCGCCGGTCTCATCTACCTCTTGGAGGGAAATGCAGTGGATCGTGTCAAGTTCGTCGAGGAGGCCATTGGTCTCGCAGTCGAATACGAGGATCAACGGCGGTCCTCCTTACGGGTAGCCGTGGTTGGTTACGGGGATTGCGCGGACGCGGCGGCGGGCGCGGAGGATGTACTCCGGCTCGGGGGCCTTCGGCGGCGTGTGGACGCCCTGCGGCGCGTGACCGGGGAAGTCGTCGTCCTCGAACACTTCGTCCTGCTCGGGCTGGTCGGGATGCAGTGTGTAGCCGTAGTCCTCGACGTAGTGCGTGATGCGGCGGATGGTGCGCTCGGTGCCGTTGTTGTTCAGCACGAACAGCAGCTTCTCGGTGCAGTCGCGCACCACTTCGGCGAGGTCGTAGTAGCACACCACCACCTCGTCGTACTTTTTCAGGAACACGGCGGCCATTGCGCAGCAGCGCAGGTCGAAGCGGCGCACATGCTCATCCACAGTGCCGAACTCGAAGCCGATCAGGCTGACAAGGCGACCGCAGGGCGAGCGGAAGTTGCGGATGCCGGTCGGGGCATCCTCGCTGGTCCACCCAGGCATGTCGTCGAGCACGTTGGAGACGTAGTAGTAGTCGGCGCTGCACTTGAAGAAGCAGTCGATGTCCTTGATTTCGGTCCCGTCGTAGAACGCGCGCAGGCTTCCGCCACCCAGGATGACCAGGTGGCGGACTTCGGCCGGCAACACGTTGAACAGGGACCGAGCGTGTTGCTCGGCAGTCATGGTTGGTCCCTTAGCGGATCAGGTTGGTGAATCGCTCGGCGACGCGCAGGGCGCGCTCGGCTTCTTCCTCGTGCTCGTCGGCCTGCGAGTGCAGGACATCGGCCTTGTCGCGCAGCGTCGAGGCGGTGGCGATGCGGTCGGCGCTGATCTTGAACAGCTTGTCCACCTGGCCCTCCAGCACCTTCACCACGTCGGTCACGGTGCCCTTGCGGAACGGAGCGGTCAGCAGGTCGATTGCGATGGCGACGATCTCTTTCATTGGGGTAGTTCCTCGGCTTTGATGTGGATGACCACGCGCCGCCCAGGCTTGCCGTACATGACACGGCAGGCTTGGTCGGAGCGCGGGAGTTGGTAGGGGAGAACGAGGCTCTCAGCGAAGGAGAGCGGCGCATCAGCTGGGATGAAGCCGACGACCGAGCGGCCGTCAGTAGTCGGAGGTGGATACATCGGATGACTCGTCGGCGAAGTCGCCGTATTCGCCCGGAGCATCTGCATTGAGCAGACGGCCGGATGCGTGGTCGTAGCTGTAGTAGAGAACCTGGCCGTTCGACTGGCCGGTGAAGCGATCCTTGAGGACGCGGAAAGTCGTGCAGTTGCGCTCGGCCTCGTTCTCGGCCTGCGTGTTGCGCTCCAGGCCGAACGCGAAGTGCGTCCAGAAGCCAATCGCGCGGCTGCCCTTGAAGTGACGGAGCATCACGCGCCCGCCTTCCTCGTGCGGCTTGCCTTCCGGCGTGGCGAGGTGCGAGACGAGGTAGATGCAGATCAGGTGGCGCTGCGCGAACTGCGCGATCTTCGCCATCGTGTCCTCCAGCATCTTCCGCTCGTCCTCGGCACCGGCCGCAAACGACGTGAGGTTGTCGAGGACGATGTGCTTGACGCCCTCGGCGACGACCATGTGGGCCATCTTGGCTTCGATCACGTCCCACTCGGACGAGCCGAAGTGGTCGTAGATGAACACCTGGCCCTTGTCGAGAATCTCGAACGCGGCTTCCAGTTCCTCCTGCGTCCAGCTCCCATCGGGGACGTGGAATCGGCGGCCTGCGACCTTGCCTGCCATGCGCTTCGCCGTCTCGACCGGCTGCTGCTCCAGGAAGAACAGGCCAACGCGGTCGCCGGTTTCCTGCGCGATGAAGGCTGCTTCCTCCATCAGCCAGTCGGTCTTGCCGATGCCGGTGCCTGCGCCGAAGGTGTAGACCTCGCCGTACCGCTTGCCGTAGGTCAGCGCGGTGAGGCGCGGGTCGTGCCAAGGCATGCCCATCGAGACCGGCTTGAGTGCCTTCTCCTTGAGGGAGCCGAACGTCACCACGCCATCGGGGCGCTTGGTCTGCGCTTCGTAGATGGCGCGAGTGATCGCCTCGGCATCGCCACGCTGGAGCAGCTCGCTCGGGTCTTTCGCCGGGAGCTGTGCGATCTTGGCCTTGCCGGGAGTCAGCAGCAGCGCCACTTCCTGCGCGGCGGCCTGGCCCGGTTCGTCCATATCGAACATGAGCACAACCTCGTCGAAGCCGTTGACCCACTCCAGCTCGCGCTTGATGGACTTGGCCGCGCCTTGCGCCCCGTTCGGGACGGACACCACCGGCCAGCGGAGGCCGAGTGCCTGCGCCACGGAGAGCGCGTCGATCTCGCCTTCGGTGATGACGAGGCGTCGCCCCGGTTCGTAGAGGTGTTGGCCGAACAGCCCGCACGCCTTCGAGTCGCCGATGAACGAGAACTTCTTGTCGGGGTAGCGGAGCTTCTGCGCGACGATGCCGCCATCGCGCTTGTAATTGGCGATCTGCACGGTCTTGCCGTGCTTGTCCTTGCCAATCCAGTAGCCGTACTTACGGCATGCTTCCTCAGTGATACCGCGCTTCGCCAGGGCTTGCGGTTCACCCTTCGCAAAGTCGCTCATGGTTTTCCTGCTGGTGGGTTGAGAGACCTCCTCGCCTTCGGCTGGCTCGTAGTGACCGCAGCCGAAGCAGTAGCCGTGCCCGTCGCTGTAGCGCGCAAGGTTGTCCTTGCTGCCGCAGTTCGGGCACGGCTCTTTGTGGAGGTATTCGGAGTCAGCGCTTTGCACGCTCCACGGACCACATGCGCTTGCGGTAGGAAATGCCGAGGCGACGATTCAGCGCACCCTTGACGGTGCGGCCCAGGCCGCGGAAGGGCTTGTCGGCGCGCGCCCATGCGCGCTCGAAAGCCAGGCGCATCGCGGACGGAATGACGGTGGTGGCGGTGTTGGTCATGCGTTCTTCTCCAGCAGGAACTTGGTGAATGCGGCGACTTCTTCGGTCGCATCGTTGGCGTCGAGGCCCAGCTCGTCGGTGCAGTAGTTGCGATACAGCTGGAGCAGCGCATCGACGCGGTACTGCTTCGGAGCGCGGCGCGCTTCCAGGAGCGGAGCCTTGCTGCGGCGCTGACGGCGCGACAGGCGATAGCGCGTGTACCGCTGCCCCGAGGCGTCCTCGCAGGTCTGCGTTTCGATCTCGAAGCCAGCAGCGCGCAGCTCATCGACGCGCGAGGCGAGGCGGCGGATGCGGTAGACGCCTTCGGCCTGCCACGAGGTCAGGTGCGAGTGGCGACGCAGGTGATCCAGGACGACCTGGGTTTGCGGGGGCAGCGGTTTCACGTTGGGTTCTCCTATCGAGGGAAGTCAGGTGCCCACACGACGGGCTTGCCGTAGGCGGCGAGCAGGCGTCGCAGCGCGGCGTGTTGGGCTTCGGTGAAGTTGTCCTCGGGCTGCATGGCGTCGTTGACGCCGCCCAGGAGGCAGACTTGGTATGCGGATTGGTTGTGCTTACCGGCGAGAGCGCCGGGCTGATTCAGCGGGCGACCGTCGTAGATCGAGCCGTCGCGTTCGATGACGAAGTGGACGGCGATCTTCGAGTAGCCCTGCGAGCGGTGCAGGCGTGCGAGTTCTTCGCCGGTCGTGACCTGCTCGGGGCGGGTCATGCTGGCGAGGACGAACAGCGCCTCTACCGATTCCAGAGGTTTGAGGCGCACTTAGAGTTTGTAGAGGTGGACTTCGGTGCGTGGTTCTTCGTCCGGCTGCGCCCAGCGCTTACCGGAGAGCAGCCACATGACTTGCTTGTCGTCGGCCCAATAGCCGGTAGCTTTGGTCACAACGTCCATCGGCCCCTTGGCGAGGTTGTCCACGTCGCCCTTGGGAAACGCGGCCTTCGAGGTCTTGGCGCGTTTGCATACCGCGATGATGACCACTAAAACCGGATCGGTCGGCGACAGGTCCAGGTCACCGGCTGGCAGATGCTTCTCTGCGGCTTCCTTCCAGGTCTTGTAGGTCTTGCCGTAGTAGACGCCCCAGCGCGAAACCTTCGGGCGCGAGGCGGGCACCGGGTCAAACGGGAACGTGAGGGAGGCCAAATGCTTGGCCCCCCTCGCGGTGTCCACGATGACCGACAGCGGATCAGTAGTCGCCGTCATCGCCCTCGTCGTCGGAGTCGCTGTCGTCGTCCGAGTCGTCATCGCTGTCGCTGAACGGCGCGCTGTCGGCGGCCTCGTAGCCGTCCTCCTCGCCGAAGCCGTAGTCCTTGGCGTTGCGCTGGCCGAACTCGACCAGCTCGATCACCTGGACGGCGACCATGTAGCAGGTCAGGTAGAACTTCTTGGCCGATTCGACGAACGAGCCGCCGATCTCGTAGGAGACCTTGAGTTCGCTGCCGCCGCCGATCTGCGGCGGGTTGTCGATCTTCTTGCCGCGGGCGTCGAAGATGTCCGGGCGCATGGTGAACTTCTTGCCGGTGCGCTTGCTGAC
Organism: Stenotrophomonas sepilia; assembly: GCF_003244875.1. Lineage (GTDB taxonomy): Bacteria > Pseudomonadota > Gammaproteobacteria > Xanthomonadales > Xanthomonadaceae > Stenotrophomonas > Stenotrophomonas sepilia. The sequence continues at coordinate 34,341 of NZ_LXXZ01000013.1, read as the reverse complement.
GCCGCTGGCCTTCATCTTGAACTTCACCAGCACGCGGCCGGTGTCATCGCCGTTCTCGTCGGTTTCTTCGGTGAACACCGGGGCCACTTCGGCACCCTTCTTCTTCTTCGGGTTCTCGCTCAGGAACTCCTGGAACAGCTCGTCGCGCCGGGTTTCCAGCTTCTTCGCCAGCGCCTTGAAGTCCTTGTCGTTCGGGTCGAACGCCAGGCTCACGGTGTATTCGCCTTCCGGCTTGAACTTGGTGTCCGGTTCGTTCAGGCGCGGCCACACGGCGGTGCCCTTGGGGGAGACGAATCGTTCGCGCTTCTTGGTTGCCATCAGTTGTCGGTCTCGTAGTTGGTCGGGAGATAGATGCCCGCGCGCCACAGGTCAGCGGCGGCGGTCAGCGGGGTGTCGGCGGAAATGCCGAAGGCTTCGTCGATGTCGAAGCCGATGAGCGCCTCGTCGATGAAGGCGTCGGTGATCGGGTCACGCATCACGGGTAGTGCGGTTTCAGCTCGCGCTCCGCGTAGCGGCGCACGGCGTTGAGGGTGTTGACCTGCCGGTAGCGGCAGTCCTGCTCCATGCGCGAGACGACCCGCAGCACTTCCATCGGATCGAGGCCGAGCACTTCGCAGAAGTTCTTGAAGGCACACGCCAAGCCGATCACCTGATCGGCCGGGTGGCCGAGGGACTGCACGCTGTCGATCACGACGAAAGCGCCGCGTGCGGCGCTCTCGGCAGAACGTGAGTGCAGTCCGTCGATGACGCGATCACGCACCTGCGTGCAGCTCCGTCATGCGGTGCTTGAACTCCTCGACCGTGCCGTGTTCGGCCGGGTTGTAGATGCCGAGGACCACACCGAAGTGGTCCTGGGCAACGTAGGTGTTCAGTGCGTGCTGGTAGTTGATGCTCATGTTAATGTTCTCGCTTGGGGTATCAATTGCCAAAGGGGGATGGACTAGGCAAAGAAATAGCGCGACTCCAGCACCAGGCTGAGGTCCAGGTCGCCATGCGGCGGGAGGGGTGGGAGTTTCTCTGCCGCTTCTGGCGGGAGCTGCTCGACGAGTTGCTGTCGGAAGTCGGCCAGTACGTCGCCGCTGTATTGATCGACGAACGCCTGCCGGAGTGCGGCGGCGAGGATTGCTGCCTGGCCCGCGTGCGTACCGTAGGAGTCGTGGATCATGGCGAACGACTCGATGCCGTTCTCTGCCGCGAGGCAGGTGGTCAGCATCATGTGGCTGGCGTCGCAGGAGTGGACGAAGTTCGGGCTGATCCCGAGGGTCTGCCTGCGACGGTCGAGCTTAGTACCGCCGATGTTGACCACTAAATTCACCTCGCGGCCTCCGACGTGCGGCCGGATGCGGACGCCTTCCTCCTCGCGGTACTCCTGGAGGACCGGGAAGCCAGCGGGGGTCGTCCAGCTCACCGGCAGGTCGGCCGACGAGGCGACCTTGGAGGCGTCACGCAGCCAGTCCATCGCCGCGCGGGCTGCGATCACGACCTCGCCGATGCACTCCCACAGCAGGGTCGCCAGGTACTCGGCGGTCTCCCAATCGTCCTCCATGCCCAGCTTCTTGAACTTGGAGAGCACCTGGGCGCGCATGCCCGACTTCGTGACGCCGTAGGGAAGCGTCATCACCGGCTGCTTCACGATGTCGCGGGTGAGCTGGCCGTCCAGCTTGATCGCCAGCGGGTCGCCGCTCTCGGCACGGGCGCGCAGCTTCTCCTGGGCCACGTCCTTCACGCGCGAATAGATGTCGGCGGGCTTCGGCTGCGGGATCAGGTTGGTGGCTGCGCCGCCCACGGAGTCGCGGAGCATGGCCGAGAAGTTCTGGAGGCCGTTGCAGGAGCCGTCGAGCGCGATGGGCAGATGGGAGACGTGATCGCGGCCGTTGAGGCTGTAGCCGAGCCACTCGAAGCACGCGGCCAGCGCGCAGAACGGGCTGTCGGCGTCCATCCAGAAGCGTTGGCCGTCCAGCGGATCGAGGGCGCTGTCGAGAATCTGCTCCTCGTGCTCGCGCACCCAGGCCACGCGCTCCTCGAACGACACCTTGTCCACGCCGAAGCAGTTGGCGACGTGGATGGCGAGCCAGTAGGCACCGTCCTCGCCGAGCGGCACGCCTTGGGCGAACGTCAGCAGGCCCTTGGCCGCATCATCACCCTGCGGGGTCAGCGTCGGGGGCAGGGGATAGCACCGGCCGCGGAAGTCGAGGTTGTGCGGGAAGTAGATCGCGGGGTACTCGGCGAACTTCTCCGCCAGGGCGATCTTCTGCGCGGCGGCGAGGCGGGTGGACACGCTGCGTGCGTTGGCCTCGTAGACCTTGGCGCGGCCGCGCTTCCATTCCTTGAACTCGTCGGCGTGGTGCTCCTTGAAGTAGTCCGGGTCGGTCTCCAGCAGGGCAGGGCGGCTCGGCAGGTCCAGCAGCTCGCGCTCCGGCAGCCCAGCGACACCGCCTCCTGCGTTCCACAGCTCGCGCATGACCTCCAGGACGGGCACGTTCACCTTCCAGGCGGTTGCCTGGATGGCGTTGAGGGCCTGGTAGACGTTGGGCATATCGACCAGCGCCAGCTCGCGCTTGTAGGCGCGGTTGCGGGTACGCACGAGGTCAGCCCGGCCGCCGATGTCGGTCAGGTAGCCGCCGTCGCGGGGCGTGGTCCACGGACGCGGCGGGACGACCATCGGCATCAGCACCGGCTGGTACAGTGCGGCGCTGTCGTGGGCCTTGGTCAGCCAGTCGAGCACCTTCTGATTCCCGGCGATGAGCAGGTGGCGCTTGCCGCGCTCGGCCACGGTGACCAGCTCGACCAGCCCGGTCGCCTCGACGAACAGCTCGATGAGCTTCATGCCCACCAGCAGCGCGTCCTTGTCGGACAGGTAGAGGCGCTTGTCGTCCTCGGGGGCGAACTCGGCGTCGGCGATGACGTGCCGCATGACGGCGGTGGAGTGCCGGGCCGAGGTGGACTTCTTGAGCTGCTCCTGGACCACCCGGTACAGGCCGGGGTGCTTCTCGCGGAGCAGGGAGAAGTTGATCTCGTTGGCTACCTCGTGGCCCAGGGTGATCGCCACGGACACCGCCTTGCGGTGATCGGCGACCAGCGCGTTGACGCAGGTGAAGCTGGTCAGATAGGCGAGGGCGTGGGGGTTCAGGTGGCGGATGAACTTGAGGGCGGCGTGGCGCTTGCCCGGCTTGCCGGTGTCGGCTTCGGCCACGAACGCCATGATCGCGGCGGCGGTGGCGTCGATGCTCTCCATGACCAGCTTGCGGCCGGGGCCGGTCTCGGCCTCCTGGCGCTGCTCCCTGATCTTCTCGTAGCGGGCAATGCCCAGGCTGGTGCTTTCCTTCTCCAGTTCGAGCTGGGCGGCGTGCAGGTCGTTCTCTTGCCAAGTCGTCATCGTTTGCCCTCGGGGGATGCAAAAGTCAAAACGGGAGGACCGCACCGGGGGCTGCCCGGTACGGTCCTGAGTGGTTCGGTTGTTGGTCCTGGGTGGACCTATGTGGAACTGTAGTAGTCCTCGGTGGTGAACAGCAATGAGTAGTTCTGAATGGTTGTCCTAGGAGGAGGTCCGCCGAAGATGACCACTTTATTCGGCGTCACCTGGTGTCACCTGTCGTGGCACCCGGCGTCACCTATATGTCACCCGAAGCGTCACCTGATAGACTGGAAAGCTGTAAGTAGTTGAGTGGTCAGGACTAAGCGGCAGGGGCTTCGGGATTTAGGTTCCAGTGCCGCAAGGCGTGGGGGTTCGAGTCCCCCCTTTCGCACCAGTGCCGGCCTGTCCCCGCCCTGATCGGGCCATCTGCGCCCCCTTGACCGGCACGCGCTGGCAGTGCACGCCGAATTGGGCGAAACTAAAGGGCTGCGGCAAGCAGGCGCGTCCCAGACGTCGCGTCCTTACAACCGTTTCATCCCAATCATCGAGCCGGGGGCCTGGGCCACCGGTGGCAGGAGTCAACATGCAAGCTTCGATCGAATCCACCGGCAACCTGGAACGCCGCCTGAGCTTCTCGCTGCCGGAAGAGCGTCTGCAGAGCCACATCGCCGGCCGCCTCGGCGAAATCGCCCGTACCACCCGCATCAAGGGCTTCCGCCCGGGCAAGGTGCCGGCCAAGGTGATCGAGCAGCGCTTCGGCGCGCAGGTCCGTGGCGAGGCGCTGGACGGCCTGCTGCGCGAAACCTTCGATGCGGCCGTGCGCGAGCACGACCTGCGCATCGTCGGCAGCCCGCGCATCGACAAGGGCGACGAGGGTGAGTTCTCCTTCGTGGCCACCGTGGAAGTGGTGCCGGACTTCGGCGACATCGACGTCAGCAAGCTGACCGTCGTGCGCCATACCGCCGAGATCACCGACGCCGACATCGACCAGATGATCGAGAACCTGCAGAACCAGCGTCGTACCTGGGCCCCGGTCAGCCGTGGCGCGCAGGACGGTGACCTGGTCGCGGTGGAAACCTGGTCGCAGGCCGGCGAAGAGCGCCTGCCGGCCGAGGGCACCGAGAAGGGTTCGATCGTGCTCGGCCAGGGCATGATGTTCGACACCATCGAGAAGGGCCTGGTCGGCCTGGCCAAGGGCGAAGAGAAGACCCTCGACGTCGAGTTCCCGGCTGACTGGCGCGTGCCGGTGCTGGCCGGCAAGACCGTGCAGGTCACCGTCAAGGTCACCGAGGTCTCCGAGCCGGTCGTGCCGGCGGTCGACGAAGCCTTCATCAAGAGCTTCGGCGTGAAGGGCGGCGATGTGGAGCAGTTCCGCAGCGACATCCGCGCCAACCTGGAGCGCGAGCTGAAGGGTGCGTTGATGAACCGCCTGCGCCGTGAAGTGGGCGAGCAGCTGATCGCGGCCTACTCGTCGGTGGAAATGCCGCCGCGCCTTGTCGAGAACGAAGCCCGCGCCATGCTGGCCCAGCAGGTCGAGCAGCTGCGCCGCAACGGCCAGAACGTCGGCGAGATCCCGGCCGATGCCCACGAAGGCTTCAAGGACGCTGCCGCCAAGCGCGTGCTGGTCGGCCTGCTGGTCGGTGAAGTGGCCCGCATCAACGACCTGCGCCTGGAAGCCAAGCGCCTGAATGAAACGATGCGTCTGATCGCTTCGACCTACGAAGAGCCGGAGCAGGTCATTGAGATGTACCGCAACGACCCCCAGTTGATGTCTGGCCTGCAGAACCGTGTGATGGAAGAGCAGGTGATCGACTGGATCGCCGAGCGTGCCCAGCACACCGAAGAGAAGCTGTCGTTCCAGGACGCGATCCGCCAGTAAGCCCGGGCGGATCACCGGATGCCCCGCGCCTTTGTCGGCGCGGGGTTGTTGCCCCCCAAGATAGGTACCTCACGTAATGGACAACCGAACCAAAGCCCTGAACCTGGTTCCGATGGTGGTCGAGCAGACCAGCCGCGGCGAGCGTGCCTACGACATCTATTCGCGCCTGTTGAAGGAGCGCCTGATCTTCCTCGTGGGCCCGATCGACGATCACATGGCCAACGTGGTGGTGGCGCAGTTGCTGTTCCTGGAATCGGAAAACCCGGAGAAGGACATCAACATCTACATCAACTCGCCGGGTGGCGTGGTCACCGCCGGCATGGCGATCTACGACACCATGCAGTACATCAAGCCGAATGTGAGCACCACCTGCATCGGCCAGGCCGCCTCGATGGGCGCCCTGCTGCTGGCCGCGGGCGAAGCCGGCAAGCGCTATGCGCTGCCGAACTCGCGCGTGATGATCCATCAGCCGCTGGGTGGCTACCAGGGCCAGGCCACCGACATCGACATCCACGCGCGCGAGATCCTGACCCTGCGTTCGCGCCTGAACGAGGTGCTGGCCAAGCACACCGGCCAGTCGCTGGAGACGATCGCCCGTGACACCGAGCGCGACAACTTCAAGAGCGCCTTCGAGGCGCAGGCCTACGGTCTGGTCGACCAGGTCCTGGAGCGTCGTCCGGATGAGTCGATCCAGGCCGGTTGACCGGCCTTCACGGGGCCAGGGAGGCCTCGTTCCTGCAGGGTCGGGTGGGACTGGTGTCCCCTCGGCCCTGTGCTATTCTCGAATCGAACCCCCGTTCAGCGGGTGGGGTAACTGGGTAAGCGAAGCATGAGCGAAGACCGCCAAGGTCGTTCCACGGACACCGGCAAGATCCTCTACTGCTCTTTCTGCGGCAAGAGCCAGCATGAAGTGCGCAAGCTGATTGCGGGTCCGAGCGTGTTCATCTGCGATGAGTGCGTGGAGCTGTGCAACGACATCATCCGTGAGGAACTTGAGGAAAAGGCGCAGTCGGCGCGCAGTTCGCTGCCCAAGCCGCGCGAGATCCTCGAGGTCCTCGACCAGTACGTGATCGGCCAGAACCGTGCCAAGCGCACGCTGGCAGTGGCCGTGTACAACCACTACAAGCGCATCGAGAGCCGGCAGAAGAACGACGACGTCGAACTGGCGAAGTCGAACATCCTGCTGGTCGGCCCGACCGGTTCGGGCAAGACGCTGCTGGCCGAGACCCTGGCCCGCCTGCTCAACGTGCCGTTCACCATGGCCGACGCCACCACGCTGACCGAAGCCGGTTACGTGGGCGAGGACGTGGAGAACATCATCCAGAAGCTGCTGCAGAAGTGCGACTACGACGTCGAGAAGGCGCAGCAGGGCATCGTCTACATCGATGAAATCGACAAGATCTCGCGCAAGAGCGAGAACCCGTCGATTACCCGCGATGTGTCCGGCGAAGGCGTGCAGCAGGCCCTGCTGAAGCTGATCGAAGGTACCGTGGCCAGCGTTCCGCCGCAGGGCGGCCGCAAGCACCCGCAGCAGGAATTCCTGCAGGTGGACACCAAGAACATCCTGTTCATCTGCGGCGGCGCGTTCGCCGGGCTGGACAAGGTGATCCAGGCGCGTTCCACCGACGTCGGCAGCATCGGCTTCGGTGCCAAGGTGAAGAGCAGCGAGCGCAAGCAGGAAGTGGGCAAGGTGCTGGCGGAAGTCGAGCCGGAAGACCTGATCAAGTTCGGCCTGATTCCCGAGTTCGTCGGCCGCCTGCCGGTGGTCGCGACCCTGGAGGAGCTGGACGAGCCGGCCCTGATCAAGATCCTGACCGAGCCGAAGAACGCTATCACCAAGCAGTTCAAGAAGCTGTTCGAGATGGAAAACGTGGAGCTGGAGTTCCGTCCGGACGCGTTGTCGGCCATCGCCAGGAAGGCGCTCAAGCGCAAGACCGGCGCCCGTGGCCTGCGCACCATCGTCGAATCGGTCCTGCTGGACACCATGTACGACCTGCCGTCGCAGGAGAACGTCAGCAAGGTGGTCGTGGACGAATCGGTGATCGAGCACAAGTCCGAGCCGTACCTGATCTACCAGACCCCGGCGGCCCCTGAACAGAAGGCCGCAGGCGCCGAGTGATCCTTCCAGGTTGTTGATTGGAAAGGATTTTCAAGGAATGCCTTGCATCTGAAAGCCGATGGCCCCATAACGGGGCCATCGGCTTTTTTTGTCTCCGGAAGATGCCCTCCCGGAGGCGGTTTTCCCCCTTCCCTGGAGCCCCCATGGCCCGTTCCCCAAGTGAAACCCTCGACCTGCCGGTCCTGCCGCTGCGCGACGTAGTGGTGTTCCCGCACATGGTCATCCCGCTGTTCGTCGGCCGTGACAAGTCCATGCACGCGCTCGAACAGGCAATGGAGGCGGACAAGCGCATCCTGCTGCTGGCGCAGAAGTCGGCCGAAACCGACGACCCGCATGCGGCCGACCTCTACCAGGTCGGTACGCTGGCGCAGGTGCTGCAGCTGCTGAAGCTGCCCGACGGCACCATCAAGGTGCTGGTTGAAGGCCTGTCGCGCGTGCAGGTCACCCACGTCGACGAGCGCGACGGCTCGCTGCATGGCCAGGCCGTGGAGATCGACGCCACCGACGAGCGCGAGGCGCGCGAGGTCGAGGCGATTGCCCGCTCGCTGATGTCGCTGTTCGAGCAGTACGTGAAGACCAACCGCAAGCTGCCGCCGGAGCTGCTGCAGACGCTGTCGGGCATCGATGAGCCGGCGCGCCTGGCCGACACCATCGCTGCGCACATCAGCGTGCGCCTGGCCGACAAGCAGCGCCTGCTGGAAACGCTGGCCGTCGGTGACCGCCTGGAGATGCTGGTCGGGCTGGTCGACGGCGAGATCGACGTGCAGCAGATGGAGAAGCGCATCCGCGGCCGCGTGAAGTCGCAGATGGAGAAGAGCCAGCGCGAGTATTACCTCAACGAACAGATGAAGGCCATCCAGAAGGAACTGGGTGACCTGGACGACGCGCCGGGCGAGCTGGAAGAACTGGCCCGCAAGATTGCCGAGGCCGGCATGCCGAAGGCGGTTGAAGCCAAGGCGCGCAATGAACTGAACAAGCTCAAGCAGATGTCGCCGATGTCGGCCGAAGCCGCCGTCGTGCGCAACTACCTGGAGTGGCTGCTGGGCGTGCCGTGGAAGAAGCGCAGCAAGGTGCGCAAGGACCTGAAGGTCGCGCAGGATACGCTCGATGCCGACCACTACGGCCTGGAGAAGGTCAAGGAGCGCATTCTTGAATACCTAGCGGTGCAGTCGCGCGTGAAGCAGATGAAGGGCCCGATCCTGTGCCTGGTCGGGCCGCCGGGCGTGGGCAAGACCTCGCTGGGCCAGTCGATTGCCAAGGCCACCAACCGCAAGTTCGTGCGCATGTCGCTGGGCGGCGTGCGCGACGAGGCCGAAATCCGTGGCCACCGCCGTACCTACGTCGGTTCCATGCCGGGCCGCATCGTGCAGAACCTCAACAAGGTCGGCAGCAAGAACCCGCTGTTCGTGCTCGACGAGATCGACAAGATGTCGATGGACTTCCGTGGCGATCCGTCTTCGGCGCTGCTGGAAGTGCTCGATCCGGAGCAGAACAACGCATTCAACGACCACTACCTGGAAGTGGACCTGGACCTGTCCGAAGTGATGTTCGTGGCCACCTCGAACTCGCTCAACATTCCCGGCCCGCTGCTGGACCGCATGGAAGTGATCCGCATCCCCGGCTACACCGAGGATGAGAAGCTCAACATCGCGACCCGCTACCTGGTGCCGAAGCAGGTCAAGGCCAACGGCCTGCAGCCGGAAGAGCTGGAAATCGGCAGTGACGCCATCCAGGACATCGTGCGCTACTACACGCGCGAATCGGGCGTGCGCAACCTGGAACGCGAGATCGCCAAGATCTGCCGCAAGGTGGTGAAGGAGATCGCGCTGGCCGGCCCGCAGCCGGTGAAGGCGAAGAAGGGTGCGAAGAAGCCCAAGGCGCTGGTCAATGTGTCCAGCAAGAACCTGGACAAGTACCTGGGCGTGCGTCGCTTCGACTTCGGCCGTGCCGAGGAAGAGAATGAAATCGGCCTGGTCACCGGCCTGGCCTGGACCGAAGTCGGTGGCGACCTGCTGCAGATCGAATCGACCCTGGTGCCGGGCAAGGGCCAGCTGATCCTGACCGGCCAGCTCGGCAACGTGATGAAGGAATCGGCGTCGGCCGCGCTGTCGGTGGTGCGTTCGCGCGCCGTGGGCTTTGGCATCGACAGCGACTTCCTGCAGAAGCATGACGTGCACCTGCACGTGCCCGATGGCGCCACGCCGAAGGATGGCCCGAGTGCCGGGGCGGCGATGGTCACCTCGCTGGTGTCGATGCTGACCAAGGTGCCGGTGCGCGCCGACGTGGCGATGACCGGCGAGATCACCCTGCGTGGTCGAGTCACTGCCATCGGTGGCCTGAAGGAGAAGCTGCTGGCCGCACTGCGTGGCGGCATCCGCACGGTCATCATCCCGGAAGAGAACCGCAAGGACCTGGCCGACATCCCGGCCAACGTCACCCGCGATCTGAAGATCGTGCCGGTGAAGTACATCGAAGAAGTCCTGGACCTGGCGCTGGAGCGTCCGTTGGCACCGAAGAAGGCGCGCAAGAGTGCGCAGCGTGTCACGGTGCGCAGCAAGGCCAAACCGAGTGGAAACGCGCGCGTCAAGCATTGACGCGCGCTGTCCAATGGCCCGAAACCCGCGTCGTTGCTGGCTTTCCAGCTTGCGTGGGGGTAGGGCCACTGGTATAAAAGCAGCACTCGCGAATGAGTGGTCGCAGCCTGGTGATCGCTGGATTCGGCGAACCGTTTCCACATGGCGGCCGCATGCAGATGGCGTGCGGTTGCTTCCCTGTCGAATAAGCGGAACCCACCGCCAAAGGAGTTGTAGAGAATGAACAAGACCGAATTGATCGATGCCGTTGCTGAAGCTGCCGACCTGACCAAGGCAGAGTCCAGCCGCGCTGTCGATGCCGTCGTTGCTGCCATCACCAAGGCGCTGAAGGACGGCGATGCGGTCACTCTGGTTGGCTTCGGTACCTTCCAGGTCCGCGACCGTGCTGCCCGCACCGGCCGCAACCCGAAGACCGGCGACACCATCAAGATCGCTGCTTCGAAGAATCCGTCGTTCAAGGCTGGCAAGGCCCTGAAGGATGCTGTAAACTAAGCGGCTCGCTGGGGTGCTTAGCTCAGCGGTAGAGCGTCTCCTTTACACGGAGAGGGTCGGGGGTTCGAAACCCTCAGCACCCACCACAGCACCGCGGTAAAAGTTTGAGTGTGGAGCGGTAGTTCAGCTGGTTAGAATGCTGGCCTGTCACGCCGGAGGTCGCGGGTTCGAGTCCCGTCCGCTCCGCCATTCAACGAGGCCTCCGGCCAAAAGCTGGAGGCTTTGTTTTCTCCCCGGTCCAGGCCGGCTGAAAGCAAAAAGGTAACAACGCGGAGCGGTAGTTCAGCTGGTTAGAATGCTGGCCTGTCACGCCGGAGGTCGCGGGTTCGAGTCCCGTCCGCTCCGCCAGTACATCAAGGCCCCCGGTTCAAGGCTGGGGGCCTTGTCTTCTCACCGAGAGGTTCGGAGGAAGGCGAAAAAGTCTTTGCAAGAACGGAGCGGTAGTTCAGCTGGTTAGAATGCTGGCCTGTCACGCCGGAGGTCGCGGGTTCGAGTCCCGTCCGCTCCGCCATTGCAGACTTCTTAAGTCCCTGTGAAAAAACTTTGAAAAAAGTGTTCATCGGGCTGGGTTTCCAGAGAGTCTTCGGATATACTGGGCGCCTGCAAAGTTCAAGCGCGGAGCGGTAGTTCAGCTGGTTAGAATGCTGGCCTGTCACGCCGGAGGTCGCGGGTTCGAGTCCCGTCCGCTCCGCCAACTCTAAAAGCCCTCGGCGCAAGCCGGGGGCTTTTTCTTTGCGCCAGGATGTGGAGTTGGCCGACGCACTGGTGGTGCCTGCCTGCGCAAGTGGGCGCAGGCCGCGTCGGTGCTGCTTTTGGTCCCTGCGGCGAAGCGGGTTACACTGCCGGGCTCGCCAATCAGGCCTTGTGATTCCTCACCATGCTGCAGAAACTCCGCGACAAGACCTCAGGCTGGATCGTCACCGTGATCCTGGGGCTGCTGATGATTCCGTTCCTGTTCGTGATCGACAACAGCTACCTCGGTGGCGTTGGCGCACAGAACGTGGCCAAGGTTTCCGCGCCGCCCACCTGGTGGCGTTCGGCGCCGTCGTGGTGGCCGGTGCGCATGCTGTGGCAGCACCATGAGATCAGCTCGCAGGATTTCCGCACGCGTTTCGAGCAGGAGCGCATGCGTGAGCGCCAGCAGCAGGGCGACAACTTCGACCCGCGCGCGTTCGAGAGCACCGAGAACAAGATGGCCGTGCTCGATCAGCTGATCGACGAACAGGTCGTGCGTCTGGTCGGTGAACAGGCGGGCGTGGTGATCGGCGACGGCGCGGTGCGCGAGTACATCGCGACCATGCCGGCGTTCCTCGATTCGAACGGCAAGTTCAACGAGAACAACTACCGCCTGGCATTGGCCGGTGGCAATCCGCCGCGTACCCCGACCCAGTTCCAGGAACTGGTGCGTGAGAGCCTGCAGCAGTCGGTGATCCCATCGGGCCTGCAGAGCTCCGGCTTCGTCACCCAGGCCGAGACCGAGCGCCTGTTGAAGCTGCTGGGCGAAACCCGCGACGTCGAGCTGGCCGCGTTACCGCCCGTACCGGCCGATACCGCGCCGGTCACCGATGATCAGATCAAGAAGTGGTACGACAGCCACGGCAAGGATTTCCGCCAGGCCGAGAGCGTGTCGCTTGAGTACGTCGAGATCAACGGTGCGAACCTGCCGGCACCGACCCCGGCCGATGAAGCGACCCTGCGCAAGCGCTATGAAGAGGAAAAGGCAAAGTTCACCTCTCCGGAGCAGCGCCAGGCCGCCCACATCCTGATTACCGGCGCCGGTGCTGAGGCCAAGGCGAACAAGCTGCTGGCCCAGGCAAAGGCGGCCGGTGCCGACTTCGCAGCCCTGGCCAAGGCCAACTCCGAGGATCCAGGCTCCAAGGACCAGGGCGGTGACCTGGGCTGGGTGGAGCGTGGCGCGATGGGCAAGCCGTTTGACGATGCCCTGTTCGCGGCCAAGGCCGGCGACGTGATCGGTCCGGTCAAGACCGACTTCGGATACCACATCATCAAAGTGGCCGCGGTACGCGGCGGCGAAGGCAAGTCGTTCGAGGAAGTGCGTGACACGCTGGCTGCCGAGCAGCTGAAGGCCGACGGCGAGCGCGGCTTCAACGAACTGGCCGGTCGCCTGGTCGATGCCATCAACAAGAGCCCGAGCGATCTGGCGGCCGCCGCCAAGGAAGTGAACCTGCCGCTGCAGACCCTGGGCCCGATCACCCGCGCGACCGCCAGCGGCATCGCCGCTGACCCGGCCGTGCTGCGTGCCGCCTTCTCCGACGTGCTGGTGCAGGACGGTACCGCCAGTGACCCGATCGCCCTGGGCGGCGCGACCAACCACAGCGTGGTCATCCGTGTGGCTGCACACACCCCGGAACAGGCCCTGCCGCTGGACAAGGCCCGCGAACAGGTGATCGCTGCGATCCGTGCTGATCGCCAGCGCCAGGCCAGCGACAAGGCCGCCGATGCCATCCTGGCCAAGCTGAAGGCGGGCGCCACCCTGCAGTCGCTGGCCGCCAGCGAGAAGCTGCAGCTGAGCCCGATGCCGGGCCTGCCGCGCAGCCAGCCGGTGCCGACCCCGGAAATCAACCGCGCGATCTTCAGTGCGCCGGTGCCGGCTGAAGGCAAGCCGAGCTATGGCAAGGTCGACGTCAATGGTCACGCGCTGCTGTTCGCGGTGAACAAGGTCAATCCGGGCGACATCAAGGAAGTGACTGCAGAGCAGCAGAAGCAGCTGAAGGAACAACTGAGCCAGATCGACGGCATGGCCGCGGCCAAGGCCTACATCGAGGCGATGCGCAAGAAGTTCATGATCCAGACCACCGAAGCGAACCTGTAAGCCTCGCGGCGGCACCCATGAGAGAGGCCCGGCAATGCCGGGCCTTTTTTTTTGTGCGGGCGCTGCTGGAAATTGAATTGTAGAGCCGAGCCCATGCTCGGCTGGCCATGAACCCCGACAAGTCGCAGGCAAGAAAAAAGCCGAGCAGGGGCTCGGCTCTACAGGAGGGCCTGGCCTGCGCGTCAGTCTTCGACGCGCAACACGGCGCCCGGCTTCAGCACGCTGCTGCCGCTCAGGCCGTTCAGCGACAGAAGCGCCTTGACCGGCATGCCATAGCGGCGGGCGATGGTCCAGGCCGATTCACCATCACGCACGGTGTGGCGACGGCTGCGCGGACGATCGGCGATCGCGGCCACGGTCTTGGCGACCTGCGGCGTTGGCGAGGCGGCGGCAGCAGGTACGCTACTGGCCACCAGTGCGGTGGCGGTGTCCGCCACGGTCGCGCTGGCGGCCGAGACCGGCGCCAGCACGCGGGTGGTGCCGGACGAGACGCGCCCACCGCCCGCCAGGGCGGGGTTGAGGCGGACGATCCTGGCCGGGTCCAGGGCACGCTGTGCGGCCCACTGCTGGACGCTGGTGCCGGCGGGCAGGGTGTGGTCCTTCAGTACGGGCACGGTGCGGTCCAGCGAGGCCATGACACCTGGCTGGTCTTCCACATCTTCCAGCACGCAGGCCAGGGCATGCAGCTTCTCGACGTAGGCATGGGTGACCGGCGACAGGCCGGGCAGCGCCGAGGGCTTGGCGTTCTGCGCGTTCATGCCGGCCTTGCGCATCGATTGCAGCACGCGGTACTCGCCGGCGTTGTAGGCCATGGTGGCCAGGCGCCAGTCGCCGCCGAACATGCCGTGCAGGGTCTTCAGGTAGCGCACTGCGGCTTGGGTGGAATCGACCGCCGACAGGCGCCCGTCGTAGCCGTTGGCCATGGGCACGCGGTGATTGCGCGCAGTGGTGGCGATGAACTGCCACAGGCCGGTCGGGCCGCTGCCATTGCGTGCATTGGGCCGGTAACCGCTTTCCACGAACGGAATCAGCGCGAACTCGGTAGGCAGGTTGGCCTTGCGCAGCTCTTCGACCACATAGCCGAACAGCACCAGTGCATCGTCATCCTGGTTGGCCAGGCGCGACGGGGCGTGGGCGAACTGCTTCTGCCAGCGCGGGCTGGTGGCCTCGGCATTGCAGGTGGGCTCGGCCAGGCCGTCGCGGAAGCTGGAGAAGATCTCCTGGCCGTTGCGGACCGACGCGGCCGGCAACGCGGCCGGATCCAGCGGCAGGGCCGCGGCGGCGGTCAGGTTCTGGCCGATGCCAGCGCCCAGCGACTGGGCGCCGGCGGTTCCGGCCAGCCCCAGGACCAGGCCCAGGGCCAGCGGCAGACTTCGGCGCATCATGCGCGGAAGCCGTCTTTCCAGTGCCGGAGACCGGCCATCACGTCGACGTCGTCAACGACGTCACGGCCCAGGTGCGCCGACACCGACGCGCGGATCGGCGCAGTGTGCACACGCAGGAACGGATTGCAGTCGAATTCGCTGGCCAGGGTTACCGGCAGGGTGGAACGGTCATCGCGGCGCATGGCCAAAGCCTCCTCTTGGCGCTGCCGCAAGGCAGCGTTGGCGGGGTCGACATGCCGCGCGAAGACGGCATTTGACACGGTGTACTCATGAGCGCAACAAAGCAGCAGTTGCGCGGGCAAGGTACCCAGCTTGCGCATCGATGCCAGCAGCTGGGACGGCGTACCTTCGAACAGGCGTCCACAGCCCAGGCTGAACAACGAATCTCCGCTGAAAAGATGTTCAGCAGTGTGAAACGCGATGTGGCTGCGGGTATGCCCGGGCACGGATAGTACGTGGAACGCCTGACCCAGTGCCTGAACGCGTTCACCTTCGCCGACCCGTTCGGTTGCCGTGGGGATGCGCTCCTCGACGGGTGCGATCACCCGGACTCCAGGAAAACGTGCCTGCAGCACCGGCACGCCACCGATGTGGTCATCGTGATGATGGGTGAGCAGGATCGTGTCCACGCGCAGGCCCTGATCGGCGAGCGCAAGCACCGGCGCGGCATCGCCGGGATCGACGACCACGGCGTTACCGTCGTCGTCGATCAAGGTCCAGATGTAGTTGTCCGCAAATGCGGGCAGGGCAGTCAGTCGCATAGAATTGGACCATGCCCGCGCTGCAGAGCACCCGTCAAGCGAGCCAGACCCCGTGGTTCGACAGCGAACCGGCGGAAGCCCTGCGCGTTCTGGAGCGGCAACTGCTGCTGCCGCAGCTGTCGTTGCTGCCGGTGCAGCCCTGGCTGTGGATCGCGCCGAGTGCCGCATGGCTGGACGATGCGCAGCTTGGCGGGCGCGGCCTGCGCCTGTACCGGCAGGGGCACGGCTATGCCGGCGACACCCGCTGTGCGTTGCCGCTGCCGCTGGCCAATGAAAGCGTCAATGCGGTCGTGTTGCAGCATGTCACCGCAGCTGACGCTGATCGGTTGCTCGATGAGTGCGAGCGCGTGCTGATGCCGGGCGGCCATCTGTGGCTGAGCAGCCTCAACCCGTTCAGCCCTTACCGCAGGCACTGGCGCCAGCACGGGCTGGTGGTGCGCACGCCGCAGCGGATCCGCCTGCTGCTCGGCCGCCACGGGCTGGAGTGCGACGATATGCGTTTCCTCGGCCCGCTCTGGCGCGGCGCCGGCAGCCGTCGCCCGGGCGGTTGGTCGCCACTGCGCGCGGCCTGCCTGTTCCATGCTGAAAAGCGAACGCTGGCCCTGCCCGGGCCGAAACCGTTGCCGGTGCGTTGGCACGGCACCGTTGCTACCTGATCTGGAGTTGTATTGAAAACCATTGAAATCCACACCGACGGCTCCTGCCTTGGCAATCCTGGCCCCGGCGGCTGGGCTGCACTGCTGCGCTACAAGGGCCACGAGCGTGAACTGAGCGGCGGCGAAGCGCACACCACCAACAACCGGATGGAGCTGATGGCGGCCATTTCCGGCCTGGAAACGCTGACCGAGCCGTGCAACATCGTGCTCTACACCGATTCGCAGTATGTGCGGCAGGGCCTGACCCAATGGATGCCCGGCTGGATCCGCAAGAACTGGAAGACCGCCGGCGGCGACCCGGTGAAGAACCGCGAGCTGTGGGAGCGCCTGCATGCGGCGACGCTGCGGCACCAGATCGACTGGCGCTGGGTGAAGGGCCACTCCGGCGATCCGGACAATGAGCGGGTGGATACCCTGGCGCGCAACGCGGCCATCCAGATCCGCGACGCCAGCCCGGTAAACTGAGCCCATGCGTCAGATCATCCTCGATACCGAAACCACCGGCCTGGAGTGGAAGAAGGGCAACCGCATCGTCGAAATCGGCTGCGTGGAGCTGTTCAAGCGCCGCCCGACCGGCAACAACTACCACCAGTACATCAAGCCGGACTGCGAGTTCGAACAGGGCGCGCAGGAAGTCACCGGCCTGACCCTGGAGTTCCTGGCTGACAAGCCGGATTTCGCGCAGATCGCCGATGAATTCCTGGCCTTCATCGATGGCGCCGAGCTGATCATCCACAACGCGGCGTTCGACCTGGGCTTCCTCGACAACGAGCTGTCGTTGCTGGGCCCGCAGTATGGAAAGATCACCGATCGCTGCACGGTGATCGATACCCTGGTGATGGCGCGCGAGCGCTTCCCGGGCCAGCGTAATTCGCTGGATGCGCTGTGCAAGCGCCTGGGCGTGGACAATTCGCACCGTGCGCTGCATGGCGGCCTGCTCGACGCGCAGATCCTGGGCGACGTCTATATCGCGCTGACCTCGGGCCAGGAAGAGATCGGCTTCGGCCTGGGCGACGATGACGGTGGTGGCGCCGGTGCCGCGCTGCAGGCGTTCGATACCAGCAAACTGCTGCCGCGCCCACGCGTGGTGGCCACCCCGTCTGAGCTGGAAGCGCACAGCGCGCGTCTGGAACGACTGCGCAAGAAGGCCGGCTACGCCTTGTGGGATGGCCCGAAGGTGGAAGAGCCCGCCAGCGCGTAATGCCTGGCATGGGGTACTGCCGGACGCTGGCCGGCAGTGCCGTATCCACGCATGGCGTGGATCTGCCGCTTAATGGCAGCGCACCAGGATCACGCTGATGTTGTCGCGGCCACCGCCGTCGAGCGCGGCCGCGACCAGCGTGTCCACGCATTCCTGTGCGCTGGCATCGTCGAAGGCGAGGGTGCGGGCGATGCTGCGGTCGTCCACTTCCTCGGTCAGGCCGTCACTGCACAGCAGCAGTTGCATGCCTGGGCGCAGCTCACCGCTGGTGGTGGCCACGTTCAGATGTGCAGGATCGGTCACGCCCAGCGCCTGGGTGACCACGTTGCGATGCGGATGCGCGCGTGCCTGCTCGGCCGTCAGGTTGCCCTGCGCGACCAGCTCCTGCACCACGCTGTGGTCCTGGCTGAGCTGCGCCAGCTGACCATCGCGCCACAGATACGCACGGCTGTCGCCGACCCATGCCACTTCGTAGCGATTGCCCTGCACGCGTGCTGCGACCACGGTGGTGCCCATCGGCAGGGTGTCGTTGCGCCTGCGCGAGGCGCGGATGATCTCTTCGTCGGCGGTGCGGATGGCGTGGACCAGCGGCGCACCACGGCGGATCTCGCGCACGATGGTTTCGCGGGCCAGCGCGCTGGCCACCTCGCCGCAGGCGTGGCCGCCCATGCCATCGGCCACCAGCCACAGGGCCAGCTCGCTGTCACCGTAGTAGGTGTCTTCGTTGAGCTCGCGGCGCAGGCCGGGGTGGGTGAGGTGTCCGAATTCGATCATGGTGTGCGGGGGCGGGGTATTGCTGGGGAGACAGGCATCATCGGGGGGCTGCAGGCATCCGGCAAGGCATGCACTCAGGAAATTTTCACTTCGTTGACCGGAATGACTTGTCGCCGGCCTCGCTTCCTCGTATGATGCGCGTCCCCGGTCCGCCGGGGACCACCCGGAGAGGTGGCAGAGTGGTTGAATGTACCTGACTCGAAATCAGGCAGGCGTTTATAGCGCCTCGGGGGTTCGAATCCCCCCCTCTCCGCCAGACAAAGAAAAAAGCCGCCCACTGGGCGGCTTTTTTCTTGGCCAACGTTCGGGGGATGCAGGCGGTTGTTGTAGTGATCGACACCTCTGATGCGGGGGGATGAGAACCCCCGACGGGGTTCGACGGTTCTGCAGGAGCAGAACCGGACAGCCGTAGGCTGGCCCTGGAGCGCGTAGCGCGGAAGGGGCGGGTGCATGGATGCACCCGACAATCCCCCCCTCTCCGCCAGATAAAGAAAAAGGGCTGCCGAAAGGCAGCCCTTTTTCTTTATCTGGCGCGGGACGCGACGCGCTCTGCGCGTCGCCCCACACGTTGCTGCGCAACGTGTGGGCCCCTCCCTTTGCTGGCCTCTCCCCGCCCCTGTCGGGGCAGCCCCTCAACAGAGGGGCTTGGTCCTCCAGATGCATCACGGGAGATCCGCGCGGTGCGTGGATGCTGTTCCTGCTGGCAGGCTCATCCACGCATGGCGTGGATCTACCCGGGATATCCGTGCGGACGCTGCGGGTTACCATGTACGCATCACCTGCTGGAGCTTTTCCCGATGACCGCTGAAATCCTCGTCCCCGTTTCTTTCGGAGAGCTGCTGGACAAGATCTCGATCCTGCAGATCAAGTCCGAGCGCATCAGCGACGAGGGCAAGCTGGCCAATGTGCGCAGGGAGCTGTCGGCGCTGGAGCAGACCTGGATGGCACACCCGGCCGCGGTGAAGGACATCGCCAGGCTGCGTGCCGAGCTGAAGGCGGTCAACGAGCAGCTCTGGGACATCGAGGACGACATCCGGCTGAAGGAGAAGGCGCAGGCGTTCGACCAGGGCTTCATCGACCTGGCGCGCAGCGTCTACCTGCGCAACGACGAACGCGCACGCATCAAGAAGGCGATCAACCTGGCGCTGGGTTCGGCGTACGTGGAAGAGAAGTCCTATCAGGATTACGCGCAGCGCACGTGATCCCGGGCAGTCCGCCGCTCACCCCAGGTGGTCGGCGACGTAGCGTTCGAAGGCGGCGATACCGTCTTCGACGGTAATCAGTTCCATCACATCGTCGAATTCGATCTTGGTGCCCCACTTCAGATCGGTGGCCTGCTTGGCCAGGTACTTGCGCGCTGCGTCGTCGTAGCGGTCCACGCAGTAGCGGCGGTCCGAGTACGGGCCACTACGGTTCGGGTTGCTGGCCGCATGCAGTCCCAGCACCTTGGTGCCCATTGCGTTGGCGATGTGCATCGGGCCCGAGTCCGGGGTCATCACCAGGTTGGCGCGGGCCAGCAGGGCGGGCAGCTGCTTGAGCGTGTCCTTGCCGACCAGGTCCAGTGCCGGCGTCTGCAGCTGCGCTTGGATCGCATCGGCCATGTGGCGCTCCAGTTCGCTGCGGCCACCGCACAGCACCACCCGCCAACCGCGCTGGACGGCATGGTTGGCCACCGCGGCGTAGCGGTCGGCGTACCAGTTGCGGCGCACGTGGCTGGAACAGGGTGAGATCATCAGCACCGGGCGGCCATCGTCCTGCCACTGCGCGGCGGCCCACTCGAAGGCAGACGGCGGCACGGCCAGATCCCAGCTGACTTCGGTCTGGCGCAGGCCCAGCGGCTCGCAGAAGCTGCCGATGGCATCCAGCACGTGGATGCCGGGGCGATCGGGAATACGCTCGTTGATGAAGAGCCCGTGCAGGTCCTTGGAGCGGCTGCGGTCGTATCCGATGCGGCGCTCGGCCGGAATGAAGGCCGACAGCAGGTTGGCGCGGAACGCGACCTGCATCTGCAACAGCGCTTCAAAGCGCCCCGGTGGCAGTTGCCTGCGCAGTTCCTTGACCCCGGCCATGCCGCTCTTCTTGTCGTAGGCATGGAAGGTGACGCCGGGCAGGCCGCCAAGCAGCTTGTGGCCAACCTTGTCGATGATCCAGTGGATCGGCGTGTCCGGGCGCGCAGCCTGCAGGGTGCGCACCAGGGGCACCACGTGGGTGACGTCGCCGAGTGCGGACAGGCGCAGGAGGCACAAGGAGGAGGACGCTGATGCCATGTGTTGTTAGACTCAATGAAATGGTCGCATTCGACGCCAATGAAGCGCTGACGCCATGCCGCGAGGGTCGCGGCATCGGGGCCATTCTGTTCGACCGCGAGCGGCTGCGGCAAGCCGATATTGGCCTGTTCTCGCCCAAGCACTGGGGCAGCAAGGCCCGCCCGGTGGGCGAGGGCGGCCGCGGCAGCGCCTGGTTCGTCGATGCGCCGTTCGGTGCCAGCGTGCTGCGCCACTACCTGCGCGGCGGCATGGCGGCCCGGATCAGCCTCGACCAGTACCTCTGGCGCGGCTCGGACCGGACCCGCAGCTTCGCCGAATTCCGCTTGATGCGCGCGCTGCGCGAGAAGAAGTTGCCGGTGCCACGGCCGATCGCCGCGTTCTACATGCGCGAGGGCCTGCGCTACCGGGCCGCGATCCTGATGGAACGGATCGAGGGCGTGCGCTCGCTGGCCGACCGCGCACTGGTTGCGGGCCGGGGCGCGCCCTGGGAGGAGACCGGGCGGCTGATCGCCCGTTTCCACCGTGCCGGCCTGGACCATGCCGACCTCAACGCGCACAACATCCTGTTCGATGGCAGTGGCCATGGCTGGCTGATCGATTTCGACCGTGGGGTGATCCGCATCCCGGCCACCGGCTGGCGCGAACGCAACCTCAAGCGGTTGCTGCGCTCGCTGATCAAGCTGCGCGGCGAGCGCAGCGTGGAAGATGTGCAGAAGGACTACGCACGGCTGCGCCGTGCCTATGACATGGCCTGGAACCGGGGCACCTGATGGACTGGTCGTTGCGTTTCCTCGGCGTCGGCAACGCGTCGGCGGTCGAGCTGGGATCGCCGATGTCGGTGATCGAGCGCGGTGGTCGCCCGTGGCTGACCATCGATTGCGGCGGTGAAGGCCTCACCGCGTTCAAGGCGCACTACGGGCACATGCCGCAGGCGCTGTTCGTCACCCATGTGCACCTGGACCATGTGGCCGGCTTCGAGCGCCTGTTCGTGGACACTTTCTTCAATGCGAACCGGCGCGGCAAGGTGCGACTGTACGTGCCTGCCACGGTGGTGCCGCTGCTGCACAAGCGCATTGGTGACTATCCGAACGTGCTGGCCGAGGGCGGTGCGAATTTCTGGGATGCCTTCCACCTGATCGTGGTGGGCGAGGCGTTCTGGCATGAGGGGGTGCGCCTGGAGGTGTTTCCGGTGCGCCATCACTGGCCGGAGACGGCCTATGGCCTGCGCCTGCAGGGCGCGCTGACCTGGAGCGGCGATACCCGGCCGATTCCGGAGATGCTGGCGCGCTACGCCAACGACAACGAACTGATCGCCCACGACTGCGGCCTGCACGGCAACCCGTCACACACGGGCGTGGACGACCTGGAGCGTGAGTACAGCATCGAACTGCAGGCGCGGATGATGCTCTACCACTACGCCAGCGTGGCCGATGGCCAGGCGCTGGCCGCGCGCGGGCACCGCGTGGCGCAGCCGGGGCAGTGCGTGCCGCTGGCCGACCCGACCGCGCCGCACGTACTGGTGCAGGATCCGCCGTGAGCAGGACCGGCCAGCCCGCCGATGCGGCGCTGGCCGCCGAACTGGAGGCGCTGGAGCGCGCGATGTAGTAGCGCGGGGCCATGCCCGGCAAAGGGCGCCAACCAGGGTTGGCATCTACCAGAGGCGAGGGCGTCGCCGGAAAAGGCGGTGGCCCCGCCGGCTGGCCTCGGCGCCCGCGTCGATCGATACCGTTGCTGCCTTCCGGCCCTGGCGGGGTTTTCGACCTAGCGTCGCGAGGGGCCGACGGGGCCACCATAGAGACGTTGGCCGCCCGGTGGGCGGCCAGTTCACGGATCAGGGGAAGCAGCGCGCGATGCGCTGGAGACCACAGCCGGACCGCACATCGGATTACCGATGGCAGGCCCTCATTCTAGCGCAGGCCGGGCCATCGACGCCAGCTTCACGCACTGAACCGGCTGTAACCCGTTCCTGGCCACGGCGGCCGGGCGTGGCCCCCGTTGCTAGAATGCCGGCCAGGAGGAACGACCTCCCCCACATTGGGAATCAAAGACCAGGACGGCCTGGCCCTACCAAGAGGAGGGCCGTCATGGCCTGGATCTATCTATTGTTTGCCGGCCTGCTGGAAATCGTCTGGGCCGTATCCATGAAGCAGTCCGAAGGCTTCACCCGGCTCACCCCCACCGTGGTCACGATCATCGGCATGATCGCCAGCTTCTGGCTGCTGGCGGTGGCCATGCGCAGCCTGCCGCTGGGCACCGCCTATACGATCTGGACCGGCATCGGCGCGGTCGGCGCGTTCGTGGTCGGCATCGTGTTCCTGGGTGAGCAGGTCAGCCCGATGCGGATCGGTGCAGCGGTGCTGATTGTTTCCGGCCTGGTGCTGATGAAACTCTCCAGTAGCTGAATTATTTACTCATGGCGGGGATGGATTCCCCGCCACATACAGCGATATGCATTTTCGGCAAAACCATTCTGCTGGCCTCTTTTATTTGACGTGCGTCATGAAAATAACGCGCGCGATTCACATGCCGCTGGCACCGCCGGTCGCACAGTGCCGCCATTCGTCGGGCGAAATCGGGGAGTTTTCGCCTTGAGGGACACGCTGACGTACCTGTCCCTGGGTGCGATCAGGTGAAGATGTGAAGATTTTAAGGAGTTAATGCCTTCAGGCCTTGTTCCCGTATCGGGAGCAGGGGTGGCCCGCATTGTCTCCAAAAAAACCTGCCAGCTGTGCCATCCGGTCTTTTCATGGAGATTTACCGATGAACCGCATTTACCGTCTGGTTTTCAATCGTGCCCTTGGGGTAATGCAGGTTGCTTCGGAGGTCGCCCTGAATCTCGGGGGAAGCGCGGTCAGCGCAGGGCGGATACCGCGATTGCGGACGCACCAGCTGGCGGCGGCATTGGCCGCCACACTGGCCAGTGGATCGGCATTCGCGGCGTGTACGGGTACCACGACCGTAAACTGCGACAGCACCACCACCATCAACAATTACTCCAACGCGACCAACGGCCTCACGCTGAACATCGCTGCGGGTGCATTGCTGCGTACGCCGCCGATCGTTGGTGGAGGCAACGCAGCAACGCTGACCGGCGACAACGTGACGGTCAACAACAATGGCACGATCGATCCGAGCTCGATCGTCCTTGCCTCGCCCGGCCTGGTCATCGGCAATGGTTCTGCCAACAACAGCGCGATCGTCGTCAACAACAACGCCAGTGGACAGATCAAGGGTGTCGTCAACATCGCAACGCTGCTGGGCTTCGGTGGACAGGCGCTGGTGGCACAGAACGTCAACGGCACCACCACCATCAACAACGCCGGCCTGATCAGCACGTCGTTGATCGGCGCAGGCAGCGTTTCCGACGCGACCACGGTGGTGACCTACGGTGGTGCGGCAGCCAATGTGACCAACATCGGCACCATCGACGGGCGTGTCGGCCTGGGCGCTTCTGGCGGTAATACGTTCCTCAATGCAGGGGCGGTCAGTGGCAGCGTTCACCTGGGTGATTCAACCGGCGGCAATACCTTCACCGCAGTGTCGGGTTCCAGCGTTGTGGCCGGCGGTGGCACCGCCCTTGCCGGCGTGATTACGGGTGTTACCGGGGTGAAGGTTGCGGCAGCGGGAACGGTCGACGCGGGTACCGGCAGCGGTGCGGGCAACAACGCGCTGGTGCTGCAGAACAGTTCCGCCGGTCCCGGGTCAGGCACCGGCGGAGCGGTGACCACACTGGGCTGGAACCAGTACCTCAACTTCCAGAAGCTCACCGTCAACAGCGGTACCTGGAACCTGCAGGGCGCATGGGGCGCATCCGGCCCGACGACGCTCAATGATGGCCTGGTCAATTTCAACAATGCCGGTTCATTCGGCACCGGGCTGTTCACGGCCAACGGCGGTGCCATCGCATCCTCCACGGCCGGTCTGAATCTGGCCAATGCGTTCAACCTCGGCGGCAATCTATCCCTGGCCGGGACCAATGCGTTCGGCTTGAATGGCGTGCTTTCAGGCGCTGGTGGGCTGACGGTGAACAACACCGGCATTGTTACTCTCGGCGGCGCAAACCTGTTCTCCGGGGGCGTCAACCTCAATGCCGGCGGCCTGCTGCTGGGCAATGCCGGTGCACTCGGCAGCGGCAACCTGACCGTCGGTGGCAGCGCCTCGCTGGATACGACGGCAGGCTTCACCCTGGGCAACAACCTGGTGGTCAATGGCGGGGGCTCGCTGAACCTGCTGGGCAGCAATGCGCTGACATTGAGTGGCTCGATATCCGGTGCCGGCAACGTGACCAAGAACGGTGCCGGCACGCTGACCTTGAACGGTGCCAATTCGCTGAGCGGCAGCTTCAACCTGGCCGGGGGCGCGTTGGCGCTGGGCGCGGGCGGCAGCCTGTCGCCCACCGGCGCGATCACGCTGGGCGTCGGCACCAGCCTGGATCTTTCGGCGGCGGCCGACCAGACCATCGGCTCGCTGGCCGGGCTTGGCGGTTCGGTCAACCTCGGCAGTCACACCCTGACCCTGGGCGGGCTGGGCAATACCAGCTACAGCGGCACGTTCGCCGCAGGCACCGGCGGCCTGATCAAGCTCGGCACCGGTGTGCAGACCCTGTCGGGCGTCAACAGCCTCACGGGCGGTGTTGCGCTCAACGCCGGTGGCTTGTTGCTGGGCAATGCCGCCGCGCTGGGCAGCGGTACGCTCTCTGTCGGCGGCAACACCACCTTCGACGGCACCACGGCGCTGGCGCTGACCAATGCTGTCAGCCTCGGATCGGGTGCCAGCCTGAATCTGCTTGGCGGGCAGGCGCTCACTTTCAACGGGGTGATCAGCGGCGCTGGCGGCCTGATCAAGGATGGTGCATCGTCGCTGACCCTCAACGGCGCCAATACGTTCGGCGGTGGTCTGGCACTCAACGCGGGCAGCCTGGTGCTGGGCAACGGCGGTGCACTGGGAACCGGGGCACTGAACGTCGGCGGCGCGGTATCGCTCGACGCCAGCGCCGGGCTCGCCGTGGGCAATGGCATCACGCTTGGCGCCGGTGGTTCGCTCAATGTGCTGGGCTCGAATGCGCTGACGCTGGGGGGTGTCATTGGTGGGAGCGGCAGCCTGGTCAAGAACGGCGCTGCCACGCTGACGTTGGGCGGCGCGAACACGTTCACTGGTGGACTGGCGGTAAATGCCGGAACGGTGGCATTGGCCAGTGGTGGCAGCCTGGCGGCGACCGGCGCGGTCAGCCTGGCCGGCGCTGGCAGCGCACTGGATATCTCGCTGGGTGGCAACCAGACCATCGGTGCATTGTCCGGTGTGGCGGGCAGCACCCTGGCGCTGGGCAGCAGCACGCTCACCTTCGGTGATGCCACCAACCAGACCTTCGCCGGCGTGATCGGCGGCACCGGTGGGCTGATCAAGCAGGGTACCGGCGTGCAGACGCTGACCGGTGCCAGTACCTTCAGCGGTGGGGTGAATCTTGCGGCCGGTGGCCTGGTGCTGGGCAACGCCGGTGCGCTGGGAAGCGGTGCGTTGACGGTCAGTGGCAACGGCTCGCTGGACGCCACTGTGGCGCTGAACCTGGGCAATGCGATCAACCTCGGCGCGGCCCTGACCCTGCCGGGCAGCCAGGACCTGACCCTGGGCGGCAACATCACCGGCACCGGCAGCCTGGTCAAGAATGGCGCGTCGACACTGACCTTGAACGGCACCAACACCTTCAGCGGTGGACTGAATGCAAACGCCGGCAGCCTGCTGCTGGGTAACAGCGGCGCGCTCGGTACCGGAGTACTGGGCATCGGCGGCAACGTCACGCTCGATGGCAGCGCCCCGTTGAGCCTGACCAACAATGTTGACCTGGGCGCGGGTGCGGCGCTGTCGTTGCCGGGCTCGCAGGCGATCACGCTGGGTGGCGTGGTGTCCGGTACCGGCAGGCTGGTGAAGAACGGTGCCAGCACGTTGACCCTCAACGGCGCCAACAGCTTCGGTGGTGGGCTCACCGTCAACGGCGGCGGTGTGTTCCTGGGGAACGCCGGCGCACTGGGCACCGGTGCACTGTCGGTGGGCGCCACTGCCACGCTGGACAGTTCAGCAGCGCTGAACCTCGCCAACAACGTCAACCTCGGGGCAGGCGCGGCGCTGGATCTGCTGGGCAGCCAGGACGTGTCACTGGGCGGTCTCATCAGTGGCACTGGCAGCCTGGTCAAGAATGGTACGGCCACGCTGGCGTTGAATGGACCCAACACCTTCAGCGGGGGTGTCGGCCTCAACGCGGGCCTGCTGCAGCTGGGCAATGCGCAGGCACTGGGTACCGGCCAGCTGGACGTGGGCGGTAACGCTTCGCTGGATGCAACGACTGCACTCACCGTAGGCAACCTCATCGGCCTGGCCGCCGGTGCGAATCTCTCCGTGCTGGGCGGCAATGACCTGACGCTCACCGGTCCGGTATTCGGTGCCGGTGGGCTGATCAAGGACGGCGCGGCCCGCCTCACCCTGTCCGGCGCCAACCTCTACACCGGTGGCACCACCATCAACGCCGGCACGCTGGCGCTGGGGGCGGGCGGCAGTCTTGCCGCGGCCGGCGCGGTGGATCTTGCGGGTGCCGGTGCGACGCTGGACATCTCCGCAGCCGGTGCGGCGCAGACCATCGGCGCGTTGAATGGCGTGGCAGGCAGCCAGCTGGTGCTGGGCGCGCAGTCGCTGGCCTTTGGCGGCGCCAGCAGTGGCAGCTTTGCCGGCGTGATCGATGGTACCGGCGGCCTGATCAAGACCGGTGCCGGCGTGCAGACGCTGTCCGGTGCCAATACTTTCAGTGGTGGCCTTGCACTCAACGACGGTGGCCTGATTCTCGGCAACGCCAGCGCACTCGGTACCGGTGCACTGGGCATTGGTGGCACGACCACGCTGGACAGCACCGTGGCGCTGAACCTGGCCAACGCAGTGAACTTCGGTGCCGGTACGCAGCTGACCCTGGGCGGCAGCAACGATCTCACCCTCGGTGGCGTGGTGGCCGGCAATGGCGGCCTGATCAAGAACGGTGCGGGCCTGCTGACCCTCAACAACACCAATACCTTCGATGGCGGCCTGACCTTGAACGGCGGTGGCCTGGTGGTCGGTGCGAATGGTGCGCTCGGTACCGGCGCGCTGGCGGTGAATGCCAGCACCACGCTGGACACGGGCGCGGCAGTGACACTCGGCAATGCGGTCACGCTGGGCTCGGGCGTCGTACTGACGTTGCCGGGCAGCAATGCGCTGACGCTGTCGGGCGTGGTCGGCGGCAATGGCAGCCTGGTCAAGAATGGTGCCACCACGCTGACGCTGTCCGGTGCCAACACCTACAGCGGCGGTACCACCATCAATGCCGGCACGTTGGCGCTGGGCGCGGGCGGCAGCCTTGCTGCAGCGGGTGATGTCACGTTGGGTGCAGGCGCTGGCTTTGATATTTCCGGTGCCGGCAGCAGCCAGACCATCGGCGCGCTCAACGGTGCGGGTGGCAGCACCCTGGCGCTGGGCGGCAATTCGCTCACCTTCGGTACGGCCGGCAACGCCGCGTTCGATGGCGTGATCAGTGGCGGCGGCGGTCTGATCAAAGCAGGCGCGGGCGTACAGACGCTGTCCGGTGCCAACACGTTTGGCGGCGGCGTAACGCTCAACGCGGGCGGACTGGTGCTTGGCAATGATTCGGCGTTGGGCACCGGCGCATTGACCGTTGGTGGTGCCGCCACGCTGGATACCACCGGCCTGGCAACGCTGGCCAACAACATCGCGCTCAACGCCGGGCTGACCGTGCTCGGGACCAATGCACTGACGCTCAACGGCGTCCTGTCCGGGGCCGGCAGCCTCACCAAGAATGGCAGCGCGACGCTGACCTTGAACGGCGCCAACACCTATACCGGTGGCACCAACATCAATGCCGGCACGCTGGCGCTGGGGGCCGGTGCCAGCCTGGCGGCGAGCGGTACCGTGAACCTCGCCACGGGTGCCACGCTGGATCTGTCTGCCGGCAGCGGCACGCAGCAGTTCGGCACGCTGGTCGGCAATGGTACGGTGAACCTCGGTGCCAACTCGCTCGAGGTCGGCGGCGCCACCGATGGCACCTTCAGTGGCTCGATCGCAGGCACCGGTGGCCTGACCAAGGTGGGCGCGGGCATCGAAACGCTGACCGGTGCCAACACCTACACCGGCGGCACCTTCATCAACGCTGGCACGCTGGCGATTGGTCCGGGCGGCAGCCTGGCCGCGACCGGTGCGGTGACGCTGAGCGCTGCGGGCACCGGCTTCGACATCTCCACCGCAGGTGCCAACCAGACCATCGGATCGTTGAACGGCGTGGCCGGCTCGACGGTGAGCCTGGGGGCACAGACGCTGATACTCGGTGGTGTGGGCAACAGCCTCTTCGATGGCGCGATTTCCGGCACCGGTGGCCTGGCCAAGAATGGCGCCGGCATCCTCACGCTGGGTGGCGCCAATCTGTTCAGTGGTGGCGTTGCACTGAATGGCGGTGGCCTGGTGGTCGGCAACAGCGCTGCGCTCGGCAGCGGCGCGTTGACGGTCGGAAGCAACGCAACGCTGGATGCAACGACCGGCGTCAGCCTTGCCAACAACATCGGGCTGGCAGCGGGTGCCAGCCTCGATCTGCTCGGCAGCCAGGCGCTGACGCTGGGGGGCGTGATTTCCGGCACGGGCGGACTGATCAAGGACGGTGCGGCCACCGTAACCCTGAGCGGTGCCAACACCTACACCGGGGGGACCACCATCAACAGCGGCACACTGGCAATCGGTGCCGGTGGCAGCCTCGCCGCAACCGGTGCGGTGAACCTGGCCGGTGCGGGCACGCTCGACATCTCCGCGGGTAACCAGGCCATCGGTTCGCTGGCCGGCGTTGCAGGCAGCACGGTGGCGCTGGGCGGCAGCACACTGACCCTGGGCGGCACCGTGGACAGCACCTTCAGCGGTGTGATCGGCGGCAGTGGCGGCCTGATCAAGAACGGTGCGGGCGTGCAGACGCTCAATGGCGCCAACACTTTCAGCGGTGGCGTGGCGCTCAACGCCGGTGGCCTGGTGGTCGGCAACAATGCTGCGCTGGGCACCGGTACGGTGACGGTCGGAGGCGCTGCGACGCTCGATTCGAACACTGCGGTCATCCTCGGCAACAACTTCATCCTCAGCAACGCGTTGACCGTCCTGGGCAGCAACAACCTCACCCTCAACGGCAACCTGAGTGGTACCGGCAGCCTGACCAAGGAGGGTGCCGCGACGCTGACCTTGAACGGCACCAACACCTATACCGGCGGCACAAACATCAACGCTGGTACGCTGGCACTGGGTGCAGGCGCGAGCCTGTACGCCAGTGGCATCGTCAACCTGGCCTCGGGGGCGACCTTCGATCTGTCGGCAGGCAGCGGCACGCAGCAGTTCGGTACCCTGATCGGCAACGGCACGGTGAATCTGGGCGCCAACACGCTGACGATCGGAGACGCCACCAATGGCACGTTCAGTGGCTCGGTGGCCGGCTCCGGTGGGCTGATCAAGGAAGGCTCCGGTACCCAGACGTTGACCGGCACCAACACCTTCACCGGTGGCACCACCATCAACGCCGGCACGCTGGCGATCGGCGCCGGTGGCAGCCTCGCTGCGACGGGTGCGGTGAACCTGGCCAACGCCGGTACCACCTTCGACATCAGTGCGGGGGGCGCGCAGGCGATCGGTTCGCTGGCAGGCGTGGCAGGCTCTTCAGTGGCGTTGGGTGGCAGCACGCTGACCCTCAATGGCGTGGGCAATACCACGTTCGCCGGCACCATCGGAGGTGCAGGGGGGCTGGTAAAGAACGGCGCAGGCATCCAGGGCTTGACTGGCGTCAACGTCTTCACGGGCGGCGTGACCCTCAATGCCGGTGGCCTGCTACTGGGCAACGACGGTTCGCTGGGAACCGGTGCGCTGACCGTAGGCGGCAACGCCAGCCTGGATGGCACCAGCGCGCTGACGCTGGCCAACACCGTGCAGCTGGCCAGCGGCACGCTGACTCTGGGCGGCAGCAACGCACTGACCTTGAACGGCCCGATCAGCGGCGCTGGCGGCCTGCTGAAGGATGGCGCGGCGACGGTCACCCTCGGCGGTGCGAGTACCTATACCGGTGCCACCACCATCAACAGTGGCACGCTGGCGGTGGCGGCCGGTGGCAGCCTGTCCGGTGCCAGCACGGTCAACCTGGCCGGTGCCGGTACGCTGGATATCAGTGCCGGTGGCAGCCAGAGCATCGGAGGCCTCGCTGGCGTGACCGGTTCCAGCGTGGTGCTGGGCGGTGCAACCCTGACTACCGGCGGCAACAACGGCAGCACGACCTTCGCCGGCGTGCTCAGTGGTACCGGCGGCCTGGTGCAGAGCGGTACCGGCACGCTGACCCTGAGCGGCGACAACACCTATACCGGAGGCACCAGCATCAACGGTGGCAGTACGCTGCAGATCGGCAACGGCGGCAGCACCGGTTCGGTGCTGGGCGACATCACCAACAACGGCAGCCTGGTCTACAACCTCGGCACCACGGCAACCGTGGGCGGTGTAGTCGGCGGCAGTGGCAGCCTGACCCAGGCCGGCAGCGGCACGCTGGTGCTGACCGGCAACAACACCTACACCGGCGGTACCACCATCAATGCCGGTGGCACATTGCAGATCGGCAACGGCGGTGCGACCGGCGCGATCGTCGGCGACATCACCAACAACGGCGCGCTGGTATCCAACGTGGCCGGCAACACCACGCTCGGTGGCACCATCAGCGGCAGTGGCGGCCTGACCCAGGCCGGCAGCGGCACGCTGACCCTGACCGGCGACAACACCTATACCGGCGGCACCACCATCAATGCCGGTGGCACGTTGCAGGTGGGCAATGGCGGTGCGACCGGCGCGATCACCGGCAACGTTGCCAACAACGGCAGCCTGGTGTTCGACGTTGCGGGCAACACCACGGTCGGCGGTGCGATCAGCGGCAGTGGTGGCCTGACCCAGGCCGGTAGCGGTGTGCTGACCCTGGTGGGCAACAATACCTACACCGGCGGGACCACCATCAATACCGGCGGCACGCTGCAGGTGGGCAACGGCGGCGCGACCGGCGCCATCGCTGGCGACATCACCAACAATGGCGCGTTGATTTCCAACGTGGCCGGCAACACCGCGCTGGGCGGCACCATCAGTGGCAGCGGCGGCCTGACCCAGGCGGGCAGCGGTACGCTGCTGCTGACCGGGACCAACACCTATACCGGCGGCACGACCATCAACGCCGGCAGTACGCTGCAGCTGGGCAATGGCGGGGCAACGGGCTCAATCGTCGGTGATGTCACCAACAACGGCACGCTGGTGTCCAACCTGGCGGGCGATACCACGCTGGGCGGCACCATCAGCGGCAGTGGCGGCCTGACCCAGGCCGGCAGCGGTACGCTGACCTTGACCGGCAACAACACCTATACCGGCCCGACCACCATCAACACCGGTGGCACGCTGCAGGTGGGTAATGGCGGCGCCACCGGTGCGATCGGCGGCAGCGTCACCAATAACGGCAGCCTGGTGTTCAACGTGGGCGGCAACACCACCGTCGGCGGCGCCATCAGCGGCAGCGGTGGCCTGACCCAGGCGGGCACCGGCACCGTGATCCTGGCCGGCAACAACACCTATACCGGCGGCACCACCATCAACACCGGCGGCACGCTGCAGGTCGGCGATGGTGGCGCCAGCGGTGCGATCACCGGCAACGTTGCCAACAACGGCAGCCTCGTGTTCAACGTCGGCGGCAACACCACGGTGGGCGGCACCATCAGCGGCAGTGGCGGCCTGACCCAGGCCGGCACCGGCACCCTCACGCTGACCGGCAACAACACCTACACCGGGGGTACCACCATCAATGCCGGCGGCACCGTGCAGGTCGGCAACGGTGGGGCCAGCGGCTCGATCATCGGCAACATCACCAACAACGGCGGCCTGGTCATCAACACCGGTGGCACCACCACGCTTGGCGGCAGCATCACCGGCGGTGGCAGCATCGTGCAGGCCGGCCCGGGCACGCTGAATCTGGGCGGCAACAGCGGTGGCTTCAGCGGCACCGGCCAGGTCACCGGCGGCGGCCTGAATGTCACCGGCAACATCGGCGGACAGTGGACCATCGGCAGCGGCACGACCCTGTCCGGCACCGGCACCATCGGGGGTACCGGCGGTGGCGTGACGGTGTCCAGCGGCGGCGTGCTGTCGCCGGGCAATGGCCCGGGCAATGGCGGTGGTGCAGGCAACGGCACCGGCACGATCACGGTGGGCGGCAATCTGAACCTGTCACCGGGCAGCACGCTGGGCATCGACCTGGGCGCCACCGGTAGCGACACAGTGCAGGTCGGCGGCAGCGCGAATGTGGGCGGCAGCACCGTGCGGGTGAATACCATTTCGCCGAGCACCAGCTACCAGCAGGGCCAGCAGTACACGGTGGTCAATGCGGGCGGTGGCGTGAGTGGGCAGTTCGCCTCGGCAACCTCGCCGTCGGCCTTCCTGACCATCACCCCGGTCTACACCGCCAACACGGCCAACCTGCAGATCGACGTGGCGCAGACCGCAGCGTTCACCACCGTGGCCAACACGCGCAACCAGTACAACACCGCCGCGGCGCTGGACAGCTTGCCGCAGAGTGGCGCGGCCTTGGGCCTGTACAACACGGTGCTGATGTATGACGCCGGCACTGCGCGCGGCGCGTTCGACCAGCTCTCCGGTGAAGTGCACGCGGCCAGCCGCGCGGTGCTGCTGTACGACAACTACCTGGAAGAAGGCATCCGCCAGCGACTCGGCAGCGAGTTGCCGACCGTGCGTGG
The DNA here is from genome assembly GCF_003244875.1 of Stenotrophomonas sepilia. GTDB lineage: Bacteria > Pseudomonadota > Gammaproteobacteria > Xanthomonadales > Xanthomonadaceae > Stenotrophomonas > Stenotrophomonas sepilia. The sequence goes on along the minus strand of NZ_LXXZ01000013.1, from coordinate 1,204 downwards.
CGAACGCGCTTCGGCCTGGTTGGCCGGCAGCGGCAAGGTGTTCAGGCAGGATGGCGACGGCAATGGCGATGAGATCCGCGCCAATCGCAATGCGCTGATGGCCGGTGTCGACTGGCAGCTGGGCGAGCATGTGGTGCTGGGTGCAGCGGCCGGCAACGAACGGCTGGATACGCGGCTGTATGATCGCAGCTCGCGGGCCCGCCTGCGTGGCCACACGTTCGGCCTGTATGCACAGGGACAGTGGAACAACGGCTTCGCGGTTGGCGGCAGCGTGTCGCGCGGTGACTACCGGACGCGCACCACGCGTGAAGTGCCGTTGTTGGGCCAGACCCTGTACAGCCGCCAGGATTCCGATGTGACCATCGCCCAGGTGGAAGGCAGCTGGACATGGACCCACGGCAGGACCCGGCTGCAGCCCTATGTGCAGTTCACCAAGCACTGGGTCGACAGCGATCGTGCGGTGGAGCAGGGCGGCAGCGCGGCACTGGTGCTGGAAGGCGGCAAGGACACGCTCAATGTCAGCACCGTGGGCGTGCGTGGGCGCTGGGACGTGGGCAGCGGCGAGCGCTTCCCGGCGCAGCTCACGGTCGGCCTGGGCTGGCAGCACGCCTCGGGTGACACCGATGTGGCCAGCCGCAACCGCTTCGCGGTGGGCGGCGACGCCTTCGATGTCTACAGCGCGGTGATGGCACGCAATGCCCTGGTCAGCCAGGTGGGTGTGGCGGTCGGCCTCGGCCGCAACAGCCAGCTGTCGATGTTCGTGCAGGGCCAGCATGGCGATGGCCGCCGCGATGTCGGCGGGCAGATCAACCTGCGCGTCGGGTTCTGAGGGAGCAGGCGGGCGGTAGAACCACGCCCTGCGCGGATGGCAGGGGCGGGAGCGCTAGAGCTCCCGCTCCATTTCAACGGCGTCGATCCCGGCGCCATGCCCATCGGGCACGATGCGCGCCACCTGGAAACCCAGGCCGGCATAGAAGCCCTGGGTGTGCTGGCTGGTGCTGAGCGCGATGCGCTTGATCGAGGGATCCGCTTCGGCCTGGCGCAGGCGCGCGAGTGCCAGTGTGCGGCCCAGCCCCTGGCGGTGCAGCGCGCGCTGCACCATGCCCCAGCAGAAGCCGGCGCTGCCGTCGCCACGGCGCGAGAGGCCCACCACAGGCGACGACGTTTCCATCGCGCTCGATCACCTGGAATGCACACGCCGGGG
>NZ_LXXZ01000012.1 GCF_003244875.1 Stenotrophomonas sepilia | reverse complement strand
AAAACAAGACGACCAGGCCAGGCCGAAGGTGCTGGCGACCACCAGCACGTCCATCAGCACGCCGCTGACGCCGACATGGCCGATGTCCTGGAAGGTCAGGCGCAGGCCGTACAGCACGATGCCGGCGCGCAGCAGCCAGTGCTTGGAGAAACCGACGCCGGCATCGTGCTGTACGGCCTGCGCCTGACCTTCCAGGACATCGGCCATGTCGGCGTCAGCGGCGTGCTGATGGACGTGCTGGTGGTCGCCAGCACCTTCGGCCTGGCCTGCTGGCTGGGCGTTCGTGTGTTCAGGATGGAACGCGAGGCGGCAATGCTGATCGGCGCCGGCAGCGCGATCTGCGGTGCGGCAGCGGTGATGGCCGCCGAACCGGTGGTGCGCGGCCGCGCTGCGCAGGTCACTGTCGCGGTTTCCACCGTCGTGGTGTTCGGCACGCTGGCGATGTTCCTGTACCCAGCGCTGTATGCGCTGGTGCAATCGCACGGCTGGTTGGCGATGGACGCACGGCAGTACGGCCTGTTCACTGGTGCGACGGTGCACGAAGTGGCGCAGGTGGTGGCCGCAGGCCGCACGGTCAGCGAGGCCGCCGCCGATACCGCGGTGATCACCAAGATGGTGCGGGTGATGCTGCTGGCGCCGTTCCTGGTCGTGTTGTCGTTGTGGCTGGCGCGTGGCGGCAAGGCCAGCGCCGACGGCAGCAAGGCGCGCATCGTAGTGCCGTGGTTCGCGTTCGGTTTCGTGGCGGTGGCCGGTTTCAACTCGCTGCACCTGCTACCGGCTGGCCTGCAGGCCGGGCTGGTGCAGCTGGATACTGTGCTGCTGGCGATGGCGATGGCCGCACTGGGCCTGACCACCCATGTCTCGGCGCTGCGCCAGGCCGGCCTGAAGCCACTGCTGCTGGCGCTGACCCTGTTCGCCTGGCTGCTGTTCGGTGGCCTGGCGATCCACAAGGGTGTGTTGGCAGTGCTGGGCTGAGCAGGAGCGTACCGACCAGGGTCGGCGCCCACCCGTAGATCCACGCCATGCGTGGATGACGGCACCGTTGGGGTCAGATCCCGTTCCTGAGGAAAGGGATCCGCCCCCGGGCCCACCAGGCGGGACCAGCCGCGCAGGCAGGTACAATGCGCCATGACTGATTTCTCGACCCTGCCGCTGAGCCCGGCCCTGCAGCCCGGCCTGGACGCCCTCGGCTACACCACCCTCACCCCCGTGCAGGCGCAGAGCCTGCCGGCCATCCTCGATGGCCGCGATGTGATCGCACAGGCGCCGACCGGCAGCGGCAAGACCGCCGCCTTCGGCCTGGGCCTGCTGCAGGCCATCGACCCCAGCCTGATCCGCGTGCAGGCGCTGGTCCTGTGCCCGACCCGCGAACTGGCCGACCAGGTCGGCAAGCAGATCCGCAAGCTGGCCACCGGCATTCCCAACCTGAAGCTGTTGCTGCTGGTGGGTGGCGTGCCGCTGGGCCCGCAGCTGGCGTCGCTGGAAGGCCACGATCCGCACGTGGTGGTCGGTACGCCCGGCCGCGTGCAGGAGCTGGCACGCAAGCGCGCGCTGAATCTTGGCGCGGTGCGCACGCTGGTGCTGGACGAGGCCGACCGCATGCTCGACATGGGCTTTGAGGAGCCCATCCGCGAGATCGCCGGCCGCACCCACAGGGATCGCCAGAGCCTGCTGTTCTCCGCCACCTTCCCCGACAGCATCCGCGCCATGGCGCGTGACCTGCTGCGCGACGCGGTGGAGGTGACCGTGGAAGGCGCCGACCAGGCACCGGCCATCCGCCACCTGTTCTGCGAGGTGGAACCGGCGCATCGCCAGAAGGCGCTGGCCGGCCTGCTCCTGAAGTACGCGCCGGAATCGGCGGTGGTGTTCTGCAACACCCGCAAGGATGTGGACGAAGTGGCCAACTCGCTGCAGCAGTTCGGCTTCTCCGCACTCGCCCTGCACGGCGACATGGAGCAGCGCGACCGCGAGGAGGTGCTGCTTTTGCTGGCCAACCGCAGCTGCAACGTGCTGGTGGCCAGCGACGTGGCTGCACGCGGCCTCGATGTGGAAGAGCTGGCGGCGGTGATCAATTACGAGCTGCCGACCGACGTGGAGAGCTACCAGCACCGCGTGGGCCGTACCGGCCGTGCCGGTGCGAGCGGCCTGGCGATCAGCCTGGTGGCTGGCCGCGAAAAGACCCGCGCCGAAGCCATCGAAGCGCAGATGGGGCAACCGCTGGATTGGCAGAAGACGCCACTGGCGACCTCGCGCCCGGCCGAGTTGCCGCAGGCGGCGATGCGCACCCTGCGCATCGACGGCGGCAAGACCGACAAGCTGCGCCCGGGCGACATCCTCGGCGCACTGACCGGCGATGCCGGCCTGTCGAGCAAGTTCATCGGGAAGATCGCGATCTTCC
>NZ_LXXZ01000011.1 GCF_003244875.1 Stenotrophomonas sepilia | reverse complement strand
GCGGCATGGATGCCGCGGCCAAGCCCCCATGGACGGGTTTACGGCGTCTCCCGCCACCGGACCCACCCCGCCATCCCTCAGGAAACCCGCTTTTGACGTTGACGTCGCTTTGGCCTCTGCGGGTGCAGGGCGCAGCCCTGCAGAGAGCCCCCCCTTACCTGAACGGGGCTTTTTGCGCGAGGTCTCAGCCATCGGTTAGACTAGGCAGGTCTGCAGCGGCCGTCCGTTTCCCTTCGGGATCGCCGGCGACCAGGGTCCGCCCTCTTCGCCCGCCCCCACTCCGACGCCGTTCGTCACGCATTCCAGCCTGCGCTTCGTGCCGGCTGCACCCAACTTCTCGCAGCGCGGTTCACGGGAACGCTCCGAGTCAGCCGATCACTTTGATCTGCCCCCGTCTGTCCGCTCGGACAGGCGTTTCTTGTACCTGGAGCAATCTCAATGTCTTTTGAATCGCTGGGCCTGGCGCCCTTCCTGCTGCGTGCGCTTGCCGAGCAGGGCTACGAAAACCCGACCCCGATCCAGCAGCAGGCGATCCCGCTGGCGCTGGCCGGTCGCGACCTGCTGGCCGGCGCACAGACCGGTACCGGCAAGACCGCCGCGTTCGGCCTGCCGCTGCTGCAGCACCTGGGCACCGCCTCGCAGGAAGTGCGTGCCGGCCCGCGCAAGCCGCGTGCGCTGATCCTGGCCCCGACCCGCGAACTGGCCACCCAGGTGCATGACAGCCTGCGCGGCTACAGCAAGTACCTGCGCATTCCCAGCGCCTGCATCTACGGCGGCGTCGGCATGGGCAACCAGCTGGACATCCTGCGCCGTGGCGTGGACCTGCTGGTGGCCTGCCCGGGCCGCCTGATCGACCACCTGGAGCGTCGCAGTGTCGACCTGTCCGGCATTGAACTGCTGGTGCTGGATGAAGCCGACCGCATGCTCGACATGGGCTTCCTGCCGTCGATCAAGCGCATCCTGGCCAAGCTGCCGAAGCAGAACCGCCAGACCCTGCTGTTCTCGGCCACCTTCGAGGACAACATCCGCCAGCTGGCGCTGGAGTTCATGCGCAACCCGGAACAGATCCAGGTGACGCCGAAGAACACCGTGGCCGAAACCATCACCCATCGCGTGCATCCGGTCGATGCCGGCCGCAAGCGCGACCTGCTGCTGCACCTGCTGGCGCAGGACAGCCGCGAGCAGACCCTGGTGTTCGCCCGTACCAAGCACGGCAGCGACAAGCTGGCCACGTTCCTGGAAAAGTCGGGCATCAAGACCGCGGCGATCCATGGCAACAAGAGCCAGGGCCAGCGCCTGCGTGCGCTGGGCGACTTCAAGGCCGGCCGCGTGACCGTGCTGGTGGCCACCGACATCGCTGCGCGCGGCATCGACATCAACGAGCTGCCGAAGGTGATCAACTTCGACCTGCCGATGGTGGCCGAGGACTACGTGCACCGCATCGGCCGTACCGGCCGCAACGGCGCCACCGGCCAGGCGATCTCCCTGGTGGCGCAGGATGAAGTGAAGCTGCTGCGCGCGATCGTGCGCCTGCTGGGCCGCGACATGGACATCCGCGACGTGCCGGGCTTCGAGCTGCAGACGCCGATCCGCTGGGGCAACAGTGCGCCGGGCAAGGCCGAGCACGATACCGGCGAGCGCGCACCGCGCAAGAGCCACGCACGCCGTCCGCACGGTGATGCGCCGCGCCATGCGCATGCCGGCCCGAAGAAGGCCGGCGGTGGCCGTCGCGAGGGCGGTGGCAACGGCCAGCAGCGCGCGGGTGCAGGCGCCGGTCAGGGCCAGCGTCGTGGCGGTGGCGGTAATGGTGGCGGCCGTGGCCGCGGCCAGGGAGGCAATGGCGGCGGCCGCGCCGGCTGATCACAGCTGACAGCTGTTGTGCTTCCCGTTGCGCGGGAGGCTATCGAGGGACGGCGCTGACGCGCCGTCCTTTTTTGTTGCTGGCTACCGGGTGATGAAGCACGCGGTGGCGGTACCGAGGGCGGATGGGCATGGGGGCAGCGCAGAACACGCTGTAAATACGTCCATGTAGGCTCGATGGCGCCATCCATGGCGCCAACGGTTCTGCGCTGCCCCCATGCCCATCCGCATCAAGCATTGCCTGCGCCTTCTTCTCCCGCCGGGTAGCCGGGAGAAGAAAGATCAAATTCAAATTCAAATTCAAGTTCAAAGGCAAAAGCCGAAGTCGCGATTCCTGGCTGTGCTTTTGCTTTTGCCCTTGCTCCCGCCTTGGGGTTCGACGCGTCCGCGCCCGCAGGAAACTGTCGAGGGGAGGCCGGGCGAGCTGCGCAGGACCGTGAGGCGCATGGATGCGCCGATCGAGCTTACATGGACGCATTTACAGCGTGTCCTGCGCAGCCCGCCCGGCCGCCCCCACACGCATCAGTCAAGGCGCCAAACGCCTCAACCCCGCGCCTTGCTCGGATTCACCAGATTCCCGAAGAAGATCGCGTTGATCAGCAACCGGTCCGTCCCGTGCCAGTACTTCCGGTGCGCCGGATCGTCGGCGAACAGCACCACGTTGCCCTGCCCCTGCGCCGACACCAGCAGCCACGCGCTGCCCGCCACCCGCGCACGGTTGCGCTCGGAAAGATAGCCATTCACCCGCGGCGGCGTGTCGATGCGTACCACCGTCGAGAATGGGTTCGCACTCGGCTGCAGGGCAACTGTGTTTTCCTTGTTGACCGCCAGTTGCCGGCGCGGCACGCCGAACGCCAGCGGATGACTGATGTCCACATCGGCGCTGAGGATGTTGCCGCTGACCCGCTCGATCGCGGCGATGTCGCGCTGGTCGCCGAATGCGCGGCGGCTCTCGTCGGCAGTCTCTTCGTCCTTGCCGAGCTTCTCGCCGTCGGCGAGCTTCTGTTCGATCGCCCACTTCGAAGCACTGCCGTAGGTCACCAGTGAACCACCGGCCTGCACCCAGCGCTTCAGTGCAGCCACCGCCGTGGTATCGACGCCGGTGTAGGTCCCCCCGGACAGCACGATCGTGGTGTAGCGGTCCAGCGGCACTTTGCCCAGCTGCTGCGGGTCCAGCTTGCTGGCGGGCAAGTGCAACTGCTGGTCGAGCAGGAACCAGGCCGAGCCGATCTCGGTGGCGGCCACGCCCTCCCCCATCACCAGCGCAACCGCGGGTTTGCGCAGCGCCTTGACGCCGTCACTGCCCAGATCGATGCCTTCGCGGCTGCGGCCACTGGACAGCGCGTGCACCTGCACACCTGCCTCGCGCGCGGCCGATGTCACTGCCTCAAGCAGCGCCGCACCCTGCAGCGCTTGCCCGGCAACCGGAATCACCAGGCTGCCGGCAGCGAAGCTGACCTCGCCCTGCACGGTCGCGGTGGTGAACGGCTGGAACGCGGCACGTGCGCTCACGCCCTTGCCCTGCAGCACAGCCAGCGCGCGCCCGGCGTTGTAGTCGCGCCAGTCGATCGCGTACGCGAATCCGGCCTGGCCACCCAGCACCGCACCCTGCTCCGCCGGCAGCGCGGTCACGCGTGCGCCACCCTCGATACGGCTACGGCTGCCGGCGAACGCCACGCCGTAGGCCGGTGCGATCGCATAGCTGGTGCTGCCGTAGAACACATCCCCCTTGATTGGCGGCGTCTCGGCAAAGATCGAATGCACCAGGCGGAACTGCGCCTGCTGCACCGGCACCACGTAGGCGCTGCCGGCATCGAAGCGCTGGCCATCGACAGTGACTGCATGCTCCAGCGCGCGCACCTCGATGCGATGCAGCAGCAACAGTTCCAGCAGGCGACGGGTCAGTGCCGGATCGTGCGCGTCGCCGAACACGAAGCTCTTCACCGGCTGCTGTGCGGCCTGCTTCAACGCGCTCTGGAAGAACTGCTTCTGCAGGTCGAACAGGCCGCTGCGCTCAGCTACCGCACCACGCACCGTGCCCAGCCCGGTGGCGACCTGGTTGCGGATGGTGAACGGGAAGGTCAGCAGGCCGTTCACCGATTCCTGCACGCGGCCACGCGAACTGGCCTGCTCGACGGTGACGCCGACCGCGCCGTGGAAGTCCGGATAGGTCGAGCCATACACCGGCGAGAAGTTGTCGAAATTCTCGCCGGTGTAGTACAGCGAACCCAAGGCATCCAGCGCCTGCGCGTGGTACCTGGCCAGGGTCTTGTTGAACTCGTACGACGGCGCCGGAATCAACGGGCTGTGCATGCTCTTCGGCGAAGGCTCGAAGTAGTACGTGCTGTCCTTGCCCATTTCGTGGAAATCGATCTGCACGTTCGGGTACCACTGGTGGAACACCTCTACCTTCGGCCGTGAGTCCTGCTGGGTCAGGGCAAGCCAGTCGCGGTTGAGATCGGTGAAATAGTGGTTGGTGCGACCCTGCGGGAACGGCTCGACATGTTCCTTGTCGGCGGGGTCGGCCGACGCCGGATCGGAGGCCCAGGCATTGTGCCAGTTGGCGGCACGGTCGCGGCCGTCCGGATTCTGTGCCGGGTCGAACAGCACCACCGCGTGCTGCAGCCACTGCTGGGTTTCGGCACTGCGGTTGGCCACCAGGTAGTAAGCGGTCAGCATCGCCGCCTCGGCACTGGAGGTCTCGTTGCCATGCACGCTGTAGCCCAGCCACACCACCACCGGGCTGTCACCGGCCGCGCTGCGCGGTTGCGCCGGATCGGCCAGGGTCGCGTGCTGCTGGCGGATCTGCTCCAGCCGCGCATGATTGCCTGCAGCAGTGACGGTGGCGATCAGCAGCGGGCGGCCCTCATAGCTGCGACCGATCTCGCGCACGCTGATTTTGTCGGAACGCTTCGCCAGCTCCTGGAAGTACGCCACCAGTTGGTCGTGCCGAGTGTAGCGGCTACCGATCGGGTAGCCGAGGAACTGCTCCGGCGTCGGCACCGCTGCATCGAAGGCTGCCGCATCCGTGGCCTGCGGGAAGAAATAGGCACTCTGTGCCTGCGCCGGCTGCGGGCAGGACAGTACAGTGGCGGCGGCAAGCAGCAACGGAAGAACGGCACGGCGATGCAAGGACACGGTGACTCCCCTGGAACACAACGGCAGACAGTTGCGCGGCCGGTCCCTTCAGGTGGCCGGCTGCGGCGGATGGATCAGAAGCGGTAATCGAAGCCCAGCGTGAAGTAGCGGCCGCGCAGGTCGTACTGGCTGAAGTCGTACGGCGCGCGGATGCCCGGGAACGAGGCGTCGTACGGCGGCGTCTTGTCGGCCAGGTTCTGCACCTTGGCATACAGCGTCAGCTTGTCGATGCCGGTGTAGGCCAGGTACAGGTCGTACTGGCTGTAGCTGCCAACGCGCTGCTGCACGGCCTTGGCGGCGGTGCTGGCTTCCTGGCGGTAGCTGCTGGTGTAGTACCAGGTCACGGCTGCGTTGAAATCACCGTACTTCCAATCCAGCGTGGTGGTGGCCTTGTCCTTGGGCAGGGTCGCGCCCAGGTTGCTGCCGGCGTAGTCGACCAGCGGGCCACCGACCACGGTCGGGCGACGGTAGTCGCGCACGTGGGTGTAGGCCGAGGACACGGTGAAGTCACCCAGCACCGCGGTCGGGATGCGCTGGCGCAGTTCGACGTCGATGCCCGAGGTCTTCAGCTCGCTCAGGTTCTGGTAGCGGTTGTAGACCGCCTGCAGCTTGCCGCGCTCGTCGCGCTGCACGGCACCGGCCACGTTGTCGTTGACCAGGGTCTGGGTGTTGTTGGTGCCGACCAGATTGTCCAGCTGGATGCGGTAGTAGTCCACGCTCAGATTGGTGTTGGCCCACGGCGACAGCACCACGCCGAAGTTCACGCTCCTGGTGCGCTCGGGCTTCAATGCGTTGTTGCCGACGGTGAAGAAGGTCGGGTTCTGCCGCGAGCCCGGCACGTCCGGATCACGCGGATCGACCACGCTGCCATAGGCGATGCTGGTGCTGTTGGAGTTTTCCGACAGCGACGGCGCACGGAAGCCCTTCGAGGCCGATGCACGTACCAGCAGGAAGTCCAGCGGCTGCCAGCGCAGGCCGATCTTCGGCGAGAACGCATCGCCGAAATCATCATAGTGATCGGCGCGTGCAGCGGCGGACAGCTCCAGCGTCGAGGCCAGCGGTACGTTCACTTCGGCGTAGGCGGCACTGACCTGGCGCTGGCCATGTACTTCTGCGATGGCCGGGCGCACCTGCAGGCCGGCATCGATCTGCCACGGGTTGTTGGAATCGAGCTTCTCGCGGCGCCACTCGGCACCCGCGGCGAAGCCGATCTCGCCGGCCCAGGTGCGGCCCAGGCTGCCGGAAATCTTCGCATCGACGCCCTGCAGCTTGGACTCGGCCGGACGCAGCGTGGCGATGTTGATCGAATCACGCACCGACTGCGGCGTGGCTGCCGGGTCAAGCAGGTTGTAGCTGCCCGTGGACAGTGCGTTGGCCAGCGCCCAGCGGTTGGCGAACCCGCCGGACACAGTCTCCCGCTCACTGCTGCGCGCACCGAATGCAGCCACTTCCCAGTCCCAGTTGGCGGTGGTGCCGCGCAGACCGAACACGCCGCGATAGGCGGTTGAGCGGTTGGTCTTGATCGTGCCGCCGAGGTCGAAGAAGGTGTACTCGATCGGGATCGCACGGCCGTACGGGTTATACGGATTGCTGGCCGGCAGCAGCGACGACACCGGCTCGGCCAGGCCGCTGTCCGCGTTCAGTGCGAAGCGGCCGCTCTCCAGGGTGAAGAACGGGCTGCTGCCGAACCACGCGGCGCTCTTGATCTGGCTGTACAGCACCTCGCCGAAGGCTTCGACGTTGTCGTTCAGGCGGAACGTACCGTTGGCGTAGGCCTGATAGCGCTTGGTAGAGGGGATCAGCGTGGTGAACGGTGCCTGGTTGAAGCCGCAGGTATCACCGGACAGGCCATCGATCGGCGCGCTGGCAACGCGGGTGGTGCCGGCCGGGCAGTTGCCGTTGGCATCGAGCATCGGCACCGACACGCCGTTGACCAGGTAGCGTGCGCCCTTGGCCGACCAGCCGTTCCAGCGGCCACCGGGCTTGTCGGTGTAGATGCCACTGCGGGTCAGATTGCGCTCGTCCTGGTCCAGACGCTCGCGGTTGTAACCCTGCAGGCTGAAGAGGATGTTGTAGCCGTCGGTGTCCAGATCACCGAGGCCGCCGACGAACTTCAGGTTCTGCTCGTGCAGGCCGCCCTGGTCGGCACCGCCGAAGCTGCCGCCGATCTCGGCGCCTTCGAAGTTCTGCCGGGTGATGATGTTGACCACGCCGGCCACGGCGTCGGAACCGTATACCGCCGAGGCGCCGTCCTTGAGCACTTCAATGCGCTCGACCGCGACCAGCGGCAGCGCATTGAGATCGACGAAGGTGTCGGACAGGCCACCGGCCGGGAAACCGTAGTTGGCCAGGCGGCGGCCGTTGAGCAGGACCAGCGTGTTCTTCTGCGAGAGGCCGCGCAGGCCGATGCCGGCCGAGCCGGACGCCCAGCCGTTGTTGGTGGTTTCGTTGGCGGCGTTGCCGGTGTTGGCCGAGATCGAACGCAGCACGTCGGCCACGGTGGCCTTGCCGGTCTGTTCCAGCTGCTGGCGACCGATCACCTGCACCGGATTGGAGGCCTCGGTATCGGTGCGCTTGATGTTGGAACCGGTGACACGCACGGCGGCCAGGGTATTGGCGTCACCAACGGCGTCGGCGGAGGTTTCGGCGGCGGCGGACAAAGGCGCGGCCAGAGCGACGGCCAGGGCCGCCACGAGCAGGGTGTGCTTGGGCATGACGATGTGGGGAGATGGTAAGGACGACGAAGTTCCGCAGTAGTCCATGCCTGGCCCGGGTCCGGCCAATAACATCTCTTCATACGGATATAAGAGAAGCTATCATCTCTTCATCCGGATGGAAAGAGTTACTTCACGAAAGCCCGACATCCACTCAGGATGGCCGGCCACCTGCGGCGTACAATTGCGCCATGGAAATCTTCAAAGTCTTCATGCTCGAGGCGGCGCACCGCCTTCCCAACGTGCCGCCGGGGCACAAGTGCTCGCGCCTGCACGGCCACTCGTTCCGGGTGGAACTGAAGGTCGAGGGCGAGCCCGGCGCGCAGACCGGCTGGATCATGGACTTCGGCGACGTGAAGGCGGCCTTCCAGCCCATCTATGACCGCCTGGACCATCACTACCTCAACGACATCCCCGGCCTGGAGAACCCGACCAGCGAGAACCTGGCGGTGTGGATCTGGAACGAACTCAAGCCCAGCCTGCCGGCGCTGAGCGAGATCACCGTGCACGAAACCTGCACCTCCGGCTGCCGCTACCGCGGTCCGACGGCCTGATCAACTCATTGATCTGAAAGGTTTTTCAAAGGCGCCCTGAGCGCCTTTGTTATTCTTGTTGCATTGCCGCATCAAGGGCGTATGCTGCAATGCATCAAGCCACTCCCTGATGCCCCATGGCCGCCGCCTTCAGCGATCGCTTCAGTGATGCACCCGCCAGCTCGCCGCCGCGGCAACCCGTGCGAACCGGTTGGCGTTGGAGAACGCGGAAAGCATGTTCGGCGTGCAGTTGAAGGCGATGGAGCGCAACCTGACCGCGACCGGCGGCTGGCTGGGTGAACTGGCCCGCAGCGACGACGCGGCCGGGATGCTCAACAGGGGCGCACAGCTGTGGCAGGACAACCTGCAGCGGCTGGGCCAGGCCCAGCAGGATGTGGTCGGTCTCGGCCTGCAGGCCAGCAAGGCCTGGTCCGAACTGGTGCAGGGTTACAACGAATCAACGGCGGACGCGAACAGTCACTGACGCGACGCAACGCTCATTGCATGGGTCCCTCCCCCCATGCAATCCGGACCCGGCAGATCCCTCCCTCTGCCGGGTCTTTTTTTGCCCGTTGTCTGGATTCAAGAGCGCTTCCTCGTCTGGATTTCCTGCGAGCTGATGGGCCCCGCCGGGGCGGGCAGGGGCCTGGGCAAATGTCCCCCGGCGCCGGCCGTTGGCCCTGACTCTTTTCCATATTTTCGACACCACCAGACTCCCCACCACCACGGTTGCCGTCTTCTGCTTGAAAAAAAAAACCAGAGCTC
>NZ_LXXZ01000010.1 GCF_003244875.1 Stenotrophomonas sepilia | reverse complement strand
GCATGGCTCGGCTCTACAGAGAGAAAGGTAAGTTACCCTGACTGCTCTACCGGAGACGCTGCATGACGCCCCGCTACGTGCTGGCCATCGACCAGGGCACCACCAGTTCGCGCGCGATCCTGTTCGACCGTGCCGGCGACATCATCGGCAGCGCGCAGCGCGAGTTCGCGCAGATCTTCCCGCAACCCGGCTGGGTCGAGCATGACCCGCGCGAGATCCTTACCAGCGTCTATGCCACGCTGACCGAACTGCTCAGCCGCGGGCAGATCGACCCGCGTCATATCGCCGCACTGGGCATCACCAACCAGCGCGAAACCACCGTGGTCTGGGACCGTGCCACCGGCCAGCCGATCCACAACGCCATCGTCTGGCAATCGCGGCAGAGCCACGCCATCTGTGAACGCCTGAAGTCCGAAGGCCATGAAGCGCTGATCCGCGAGCGGACCGGCCTGCTGATCGATGCCTATTTCTCTGCGACCAAGGTGCGCTGGATCCTCGACCACGTGGAAGGTGCGCAGCAGCGCGCCGAACGTGGCGAGCTGCTGTTTGGCACCATCGACAGCTGGCTGGTGTGGAACCTCAGCGGCGGCCAGGCGCATGTGACCGACTACAGCAACGCGGCGCGCACGCTGTTGTTCAACATCCACACGCTGGACTGGGATGACGATCTGCTGGCCCTGCTCGACATCCCGCGCGCGATGCTGCCGCAGGTGCGCGACTCCAGTGCGGTGTACGCACACACCCGGCCGCAGTTCTTCTTCGACCACCCGATCCCGATCGCCGGCATCGCCGGTGACCAGCAGGCGGCACTGTTCGGCCAGGCCTGTTTCCAGCCGGGCATGGTCAAGAACACCTATGGCACCGGTTGCTTCATGTTGATGCATACCGGCGCGCAGGCGGTGCGGTCGCGCAACGGCCTGCTGACCACCATTGCCTGGGGCCTGGACGGGCGCGTGGAGTATGCGCTGGAAGGGTCGATCTTCATCGCCGGCTCGGTGGTGCAGTGGCTGCGCGACGGACTGCGCATGATCGAACGCGCCAGCGACAGCCAGGCACTGGCCGCGCAGGTGCCCGACAGCGGCGGCGCCTATCTGGTGCCGGCGTTTGTCGGCCTGGGTGCACCCTATTGGCGCAGTGATGTGCGCGGTGCGATGTTTGGATTGACCCGTGGCACGCGCAAGGCGCACTTCGTGCGCGCCGCGCTGGAAGCGATGGCCTACCAGACCCGCGACGTGCTCGATGCCATGCAGTCCGATGCCGGTATCGCGCTGACCGAACTGCGCGCCGATGGCGGTGCGATCGGCAACGACTTCCTGGCCAGCTTCCAGGCAGACATCCTCGGTGTGCCGCTGCTGCGGCCGCGGTTGACCGAAACCACCGCGCTCGGTGCGGCCTATCTGGCCGGCCTGGCCGTCGGGTTCTGGTCCAGCCGCGAACAGATCGCTGCAC
>NZ_LXXZ01000009.1 GCF_003244875.1 Stenotrophomonas sepilia | reverse complement strand
CGAGGGGCTCAGCCGTTGGCCTTCGCCTTCGCCTCGCGCGCGGCCTGCTGCTCGACCAGGGTCAATGCCACGTTGTCGCGCAGGTACGCCGGCTCGACCTTCTCCGGTGCGATCGCCTCGCCACGCGCGAACGCCGGCACGGCCAGTGCCAGCACGTCCGACGCCCGCGGCAATGCCGCAGCATCGAAACCGCGCAGGCTACTGCCCAACTGTGCCACCAGCGCGCCGTCGCCCGCGCCGAAACCGGTACCGACACCGTAGGCCGACATTCCCTCCGGCAACGTCACCACGGAGGGCGCGCAGACGCGCTCGGCATCGCGCGCGACCGGCAGGCCGTCGACGCGTTCGAAGCGCGCGACGTAGAGTTCACCCATCCGGGCATCGATTGCCGACAGGATCTGCGTTTCTTCCACCGGTGCCCGCAGCGCCAGCACCTGCAGCGTCGAAACCGGCAGCAGCGGGCGGTCCAACGCCAACGCGATGCCCTGGGCGATGGCGATCGCCAGGCGCACACCGGTGAACGCCCCCGGGCCGCGACTGAGCGCGATGCCATCGAGCTGGCGACGGCTGATGCCGGCTTCGGCCAGCAGCGCCTCGGCCCATGGCAGGCTCAGGTCAGCATGCCGGCGCGGGGCGATCTCGAAGCGTTCCAGCACCTGCCCATCGACATGCAGGGCAACGGAGCAGGCTTCGGTGGCGGTTTCAAAGGCGAGCAGTTTCATCAGATCAGGTCAGAACAGGGGGAACGTGGCACCAGGAGCCGGCTCCGGGCCCGGCGCAACAGCGGCCGGGTCAGCCGCATCATCAGCCACGGGCACCCATTGTGGCGTAAAGAAGGCCTGCACATCGGCCAGGCTGCGGGTGCGGCGGAAGGGTGGCAGTGAATCCAGGAAGACCCGGCCATAGCCACGGTTGAGCAGGCGCGGATCGCACAGGACCAGCACGCCACGGTCGCTTTCGCTGCGGATCAGGCGACCGACACCCTGCTTCAGTGCGATCACCGCCTGCGGCAGCTGTTCGTCGCGGAACGGATTGCCGCCCTGGCTGCGGATCGCCTCCAGGCGTGCCTCGTACACCGGATCGTCCGGTGCCGCGAACGGCAGCTTGTCGATCATCACCACACTCAGCGCTTCGCCGACCACGTCCACGCCCTCGCGGAAACTGGCCGAGCCCAGCAGCACGCCATTGCCCGATTCACGGAAGCGCTGCAGCAGCGTCGCGCGCGGTGCCTCACCCTGCACGAACAACGGCCATGGCCCGTCGCGCAGTGCTTCGGCCGCCTCGCGCAATGCACGGTGCGAGGCGAACAACAGGAATGCCCTGCCCTGCGATGCCTGCAGTACCGGCCGAAGGGTCTGGATCAGCGCGGTTCCGAAGCCCCGTGCGGCCGGATCAGGCAGGCCTTCCGGGAGGTAGCACAACGCCTGCTCGGGCCAGTTGAACGGACTCGGCTGGACCAGGGTATGCGGATCGTCCAGGCCCAGGCGCGTGGCGATGTGGTCGAATCCATTGCCCACGGTCAGCGTGGCCGAGGTGAAGATCCATGCCGCGCGGCTGCGCTCGCGATGCTCGCGCAGCGGGCCGGACACATCCATCGGCGTACGCTGGCAGCGGAAACCCCGCGGCGTGAGCTCGTACCAGAGCACATCGGCGGCACTGGCGTGGTCCGCCGGATCGGCATCGAAATCGAGGGTGGGTTCATCATCGCCCAGCCAGCGCTGTAACCGCGACACCGCCTCGCGCGCCCGCGCATGGCAGGCGTCCAGACCCGCCGCCGATTCGCGCAGCGGTTGAAGTGCCTGCTCCAGCGCCACCAGGCCGGCCATCACCGTATCGAAGCCGTCGCGGACCTGTGGCATGGCCAGCGCACGCCACTGCGTACCCCGCGGCGGCAGCCCCTCCATCGCCGAACGCAACGCCAGCAACGCCAGTTGCAACTGGTCGACCGGCTCCTGCAGCGCCGATTGTGCGCCCCCTACGCCGCGCGCTTCAGCCAGGCAGTCGCGACCCAGTTCCTGCCATGGGCGCATGCCGAAACCTTCGCCGAAGAACTGCGCTGCCAGTTCGGGCAGCTGGTGTGCCTCGTCGATGACAAAGGCCTGCGCCCCCGGCAGCAACTCGCCGAAGCCGTCCTGTTTCAGTGCCAGATCGGCCAGCAGCAGGTGGTGGTTGACCACCACCACGTCGGCGGCCTGCGCACGCTGCCGTGCGCGCACCACGAAGCAGTCGTCCCAGAATGGGCAATCGGTGCCCAGGCAATTGTCGACAGTGGAGGTGACCATCGGCAGCAGCGGCGAGTCATCGGCCAGGCCCTCCAGTTCGGCGATGTCACCGAACTCCGAGCGGCCGGACCACGCCAGGATGCGCTGGAACTGCGCGGCCTGTTCGGGACTGGAAAACCGCGGCTCGCCCCGCGCCTGCTGCAGTCGATAGCGGCACAGGTAGTTCGCGCGCCCCTTCAGCAGCGCGCTGCGCAGGCCGACGCCCAGCGCCTGGCGCACGCGCGGCAGATCGCGGTGGTAGAGCTGGTCCTGCAGCGCGCGGGTACCGGTGGAGATGATGGTGCGCAGCCCGGACAGCAGCACCGGCACCAGATAGGCGAAGGTCTTGCCGGTGCCGGTACCGGCCTCGGCCAGCAGCAGGTCCCGCTGCTGCAGCGCATCGGCAATGGCTGCGGTCAGGTGCAGCTGTGCCGGACGCGGGACGAAGGCATCCAGGTGCGAGGCGAGCGCGCCGCCTTCGCTGAGGGCTTCGCGGCTGGCATGGACAAGGTCGGACATCAGAGGGAAAGGATACCCGGCCGGGCGCTGCCCGGCACCCGTTTCAAGCCAGAGCGCAGGCAAAAGCAACAGCAACAGCGTGGTTCATGGCTCTGGGTTGCTGCGTGTTTGGCGGGGCAGGAGGGGCAGGCAGGACACGCCGTAAACCCGTCCATGGGGGCTCGATGGCGCCAT
>NZ_LXXZ01000008.1 GCF_003244875.1 Stenotrophomonas sepilia | reverse complement strand
TGTCCGCGGCATGGATGCCGCGGCCAAGCCTCCACGGACGGATTCACGGCGTCCCCCGCGAACCCACCCCGCCCGGCCAAGCACGGCTTGTGCTTGTGCCGTCAGCGACCAAGCAACCAGCCACGAGGGGCTGCGCCGTTGGCTGGAACACCCTGTTACCCATACGAGGCATGTCCCCGTCACAGCTGCATGCGATGCTGGCCCCCTGATCCCTGCCAGCGAGAACGCCCGCATGACCACCATCATCGCCCCGCGCGTGCACGACATCGGCGGCCTCGAAGTCCGTCGCGCCGTCCCCACCCTGCAGGCGCGCAGCATCGGTTCGTTCGTGTTCGTCGACCAGATGGGCCCGGCACTGATGCACCCCGGCACCGCCATCGACGTGCGCCCGCATCCGCATATCGGCCTGGCCACGGTCACCTACCTGTGGTCGGGCGCGATCGGCCACCGCGACACCCTTGGATCGGACCAGGTGATCCGTCCCGGTGACGTCAACTGGATGACCGCTGGTCGCGGCATTGCCCATTCCGAGCGAACACCGCAACCGGACCGCGACCATGACAACCCGATCCACGGCATGCAGACCTGGGTCGCGCTGCCGAAGTCGCATGAGGAAATCGAGCCGGCGTTCTATCACCATGCCGCGGCCACCCTGCCCGAGCAGCGCCGCAACGGCGCCTGGCTGCGGGTGATCGCTGGCCGCGCCTATGGCGAGGAATCGCCGGTGAAAGTGTTCGCCGATACGCTCAATGTGGCGATCGATCTGGACCCGGACGCGGAAATCGACATCGACGACGGCCACCGCGAGCGCGCGTTGTACATCCTTGAGGGCGACGCGCAGTTGGATGGCGTGGACATCCCCGCACAGCACCTGGTCATCCCCGAAGCCGGCGCACGCGGCCGCCTGCGCGCAAAGACACCGGTAAAGGCGATGCTGTTCGGTGGCGAGCCGCTGGATGGCCCGCGCCACCTGTGGTGGAACTTCGTGTCCAGCTCGAAGGAGCGTATCGAGCAGGCCAAGCACGATTGGGAAGCCGGTCGCTTCGGCACCATCCCCGGCGACGACAAGGAGTTCATCCCGCTGCCGCAGTACTGAGCATCGCGTGTTGCACACAGCCGAGGGTGTATTCCTGCACCCGGCGTTGACGCTACAGTCACCCGCTGATCATTGAAATGTGACATAAATCACACTTTCGACCGTCAAAGGAGTGCAACACATGAGCATGGGTAAACGCTTGTCCGCCGAATTCCTCGGCACGTTCTGGCTGGTTCTGGGTGGCTGTGGCAGTGCGGTGCTGGCCGCCAAGTTCGGTGGTGACGGCAATCCGCTGGGTATTGGCTTCCTCGGCGTGGCGCTCGCCTTCGGCCTGACCGTGGTGACCGGCGCCTATGCGTTCGGCCATATCTCCCGTGCGCACTTCAATCCGGCGGTCAGCGTCGGCCTGTGGGCGGGTGGTCGCTTCCCGACCAAGGACCTGGTGCCGTACATCATCGCCCAGGTTGCGGGCGGCCTGCTGGCCGGCTTCATCCTGCTGCAGATCGCCTCCGGCGCCAGTGGCTTCGCCATCGACGGCAGCCAGGCCGGAGCGTTCGCCAGCAATGGCTATGGCGCGCTGTCGCCCGGTGGTTACAGCGTGGCTGCGGCCTTCCTGTGCGAAGTGGTACTGACGGCGGTGTTCCTGATCGTGATCATGGGTACCACCCACGGCAAGGCACCGGCCGGGTTCGCCCCGCTGGCGATCGGCCTGTCGCTGACCCTGATCCACCTGATCAGCATCCCGGTCACCAACACGTCGGTGAACCCGGCCCGCTCCACGGCCGTGGCCTTCTTCGCCGGCAGCGGTGCGGTCAGCCAGTTGTGGCTGTTCTGGGTCGCCCCGTTGCTGGGCGGCGCGATTGGCGGCCTGATCTACAAGTGGATCGGCAACGACCGCTGATCCCCGCAGCAACCATTGCGGCCGACGGTCGGCCGCAATGGTTGCGCTTGCAACCGCGAATTGTGCGATCGCTCACGTTCCGTTAAGGTTGAGTTGACCGTCCGTGCACATGCCGGATGGGGTGGCGTCCGGGGATGGGATGCCATGGTCGCCGGCTCCGCTGGCGAAGCCAACCAATTCATCACCTTGGGGGATGCATGAAGTTCGTGCCTGTCATGTTGTCGAGCCTGCTTTTCGCTGCGGCCGAGGCCGCCGCGCAGGCGCCGTCCGAATGTCCTTCGCTGCCGGCCAGCAGCGGTCTGCAGTGGCAACAGCAGGTGCAGGCCGATTTCCTGGTCTGCCGCGCCAGCACCCCTGATGGCCGCGAAGTGCTGAGCCTGATGCTCAGCGCGCGTGATCCGTCCATTCCGCTGAACCGCTCGCTGCGGCAGGAAAAAGGCAGCTTCGGCGGTGAATCGCTGTACTGGTACCAGCCCGACCTGGGCGGCCAGCAACCGCCGGGGTATGCCGAACGGCGCATCAGCGTGGTCAAGCTCGACAAGGGGCGTTACGCGCAGATTTCGCTGTATCCGGACAGCGCGCAGGAGCTGGGGTCACTGCAACAGCTGGCGCAGGGCATGAGCCTGACCCCGTCGGCCGTGGCCGCCGGGCGCTGAGGATGACGGGGATGACTGCTTGGCAGCATCCCCGCAGCGCGACCCGATCCAACGGTAGTGCCGGCCGCTGCCCGGCACCCCGATCCGCCTCCAGGCGAGGCAGTTGCCGGCCAGCGGCCGGTACTACGTCAGAACTTGCCTTCCTGGAAATCGACGAAGGCCTGCATCAGTTCCTGCCGCGTGTTCATCACGAACGGCCCGTGGCGCATCACCGGTTCGCGCAGCGGACGGCCGGCCACCAGGATCAGGCGCGCGCCTTCATTGCCGGCCGAGATGTGCAACTGCTCGCCACCGCCCAGCACCGCCAGTTCCTGGCGAGCGACGTCGCGCGCGGCGTCCTGCTCACCCACGGTCACGCCACCTTCGAACACGCACGCAAAGGCGTTGTGCCCTTCCGGCAGCGCATAGGTCCAGGCACGGTCGGGCGCCAACGTGATGTCGAGGTAGAGCGGGTCGGTGGCCGGTTGCACGATCGGGCCGCGGGTGCCATCGACCGTGCCAGCGATCACCTTCACCTCCACGCCCGCTTCCGGGTGCACCACGGGAATCCGCTCAGGCGCGAACTCCTGGTACTTCGGCTCGGTCATCTTCTCCTTCGCCGGCAGGTTCACCCACAGCTGGAAGCCACGCATCTGCCCGCTTTCCTGCTCGGGCATCTCCGAGTGCACCAGGCCGCGGCCAGCGGTCATCCACTGCACGCTGCCCGGGGTCAGCAGGCCTTCGTTGCCATGGTTGTCGCGATGCCGCATGCGCCCGTCGAGCATGTAGGTGACGGTCTCGAATCCGCGGTGCGGATGCTCCGGGAAACCGGCGATGTAGTCCTCGGCGCGGTCGGTGCCGAATTCATCGAGCAGCAGGAACGGATCGAGGTCGGGCAGTGTCGGGCCACCGATGACGCGGGTCAGGCGCACGCCGGCACCGTCGGAGGTGGGCATGCCACGGATGGTCCGCAGCACGCGGACCGGTTCGGGAAAGCTCATGGCGACTCCTGTTGGATGGATGCCACTGAAGATGGACGCCGCACGGCCACACGCCAATGGACGGCGCCGCAACCGATTGTTCCATCCCTGATGTTCGCTGCACGTCAGCACAACAAGCGTACGACCAAAGTACTACCGCCGATTCGTCCTGTGCCAATTGACCCTGTCGAGGGCACGCGGGACTCTTTGACTGTCTTTCCGGGAGAGAGCACCTCATGAAAGGGTTTTCCAAAATAGGCTGGGCGGTCCTCGCCCTGCTCGGCGCCTTCTGTCTGGGCACCGTGGCCCTGCGCCGCGGCGAACACATCAATGCGCTGTGGATCGTCGTCGCCGCGGTTTCGCTGTACCTGGTGGCGTACCGCTTCTACAGCCTGTTCATCGCCAACAAGGTGATGCAGCTGGATCCGACCCGGGCCACGCCGGCGGTGATCAACAACGATGGCCTGGACTACGTGCCGACCAACAAGCACGTATTGTTCGGCCACCACTTCGCCGCCATCGCCGGCGCCGGCCCGCTGGTCGGCCCGGTCCTGGCCGCGCAGATGGGCTACCTGCCTGGACTGCTGTGGCTGGTGGTGGGCGTGGTGCTGGCCGGTGCGGTGCAGGACTTCATGGTGCTGTTCCTGTCCAGCCGTCGCAACGGCCGTTCGCTGGGCGACCTGGTAAGAGAAGAGATGGGCCAGGTACCTGGCACCATCGCGTTGTTCGGTGCGTTCCTGATCATGATCATCATCCTGGCGGTGCTGGCGATGGTGGTGGTCAAGGCGCTGGCTGAAAGCCCGTGGGGCATGTTCACGGTGATCGCGACGATGCCTATCGCCATCCTGATGGGCGTGTACATGCGCTATATCCGCCCCGGCAAGATCGGCGAGATCTCGGTGGTCGGCCTGATCCTGCTGCTGGCCGCGATCTGGTACGGCGGCAAGGTCGCCGCCGACCCGGTGTGGGGCCCGGCGTTCACGTTCACCGGCACCCAGATCACCTGGATGCTGATCGGCTACGGCTTCGTCGCATCGGTGCTGCCGGTGTGGCTGTTGCTGGCCCCGCGCGACTACCTGTCGACCTTCCTCAAGATCGGCACGATCATCGCGCTGGCCGTCGGCATCCTGATCGTGATGCCGGAACTGAAGATGCCGGCGCTG
Source organism: Stenotrophomonas sepilia (assembly GCF_003244875.1). Taxonomy (GTDB): domain Bacteria; phylum Pseudomonadota; class Gammaproteobacteria; order Xanthomonadales; family Xanthomonadaceae; genus Stenotrophomonas; species Stenotrophomonas sepilia. The sequence continues at coordinate 9,424 of NZ_LXXZ01000008.1, read as the reverse complement.
ACCCAGTTCGCCGCCAGTGGCGACGGCCCGGTGTGGAAAGGCGGCATGTTCCCGTTCCTGTTCATCACCATCGCCTGCGGTGCGGTATCTGGTTTCCATGCGCTGATCTCCTCCGGCACCACGCCGAAGCTGCTGGCCAATGAAGCGCACATGCGCTACATCGGCTACGGCGGCATGCTGATGGAATCGTTCGTGGCGGTGATGGCGCTGGTCGCGGCCTCGATCATCGATCCGGGCATCTACTTCGCGATGAACAGCCCGGCGGCGGTGATCGGCGCCGATGCGGCGTCGGCGGCGCACTACATCACCAACACCTGGGGCTTCACCATCACGCCGGAGCAGCTGACCGCGACCGCGGCGGCGATCGGCGAGCCGACCATCCTGCATCGTGCAGGTGGCGCACCGACACTCGCGGTGGGCATCGCGCAGATCCTGCACGAAGCGATCCCCAGTGGCAGCGACGCAATGATGGCGTTCTGGTACCACTTCGCGATCCTGTTCGAAGCATTGTTCATCCTGACCGCGGTGGACGCTGGCACCCGTGCCGGACGCTTCATGCTGCAGGACCTGCTGGGCAACTTCGTCCCGGCGCTGAAGAAGACCGAGTCGTGGACCGCCAACATCATCGGTACCGCCGGCTGCGTGGCGCTGTGGGGCTACCTGCTCTACACCGGTGTGGTCGATCCGTTCGGCGGCATCCAGACCTTGTGGCCGTTGTTCGGCATCTCCAACCAGATGCTGGCCGGTATCGCGCTGATGCTGGGCACGGTAGTGCTGTTCAAGATGAAGCGCGACCGCTATGCGTGGGTCACTGCGGTACCGGCGGTGTGGCTGCTGATCTGCACCACCTATGCCGGCTTCATCAAGATCTTCGACAGCAACCCGGCGCAGGGTTTCCTGGCACAGGCACACAAGTTCCAGGCCGCACTCGCCAGCGACACGATCACGGCGCCGGCCAAGTCGGTGGCGCAGATGAAGCAGATCGTGGTCAACGCCTACGTCAATACCGGCCTGACCGCGCTGTTCCTGCTGGTGGTGGGCGCAGTCCTGGTGTATTCGATCAAGACCATCCTGGCGGCACGCCGCAATCCGCAGCGCAGCGACCGCGAGACCCCTTACGTGGCGCTGAAGCCACATGAAATGGTGGATCTGTGATGAGTACGCAACTGGTTCCCGCCGGCCAGTACCAGGCGCACCGCCGCATCTGGCGGCGCCTGGTGCAGACCGCACGACTGTGCTGTGGCATTCCTGATTACGACAACTACGTCCGGCATATGCTGGAAAAGCATCCGGACCAGGAGCCGATGGACTACAAGACGTTCTTCCGCGAGCGCCAGGAAGCGCGCTACGGCGGACGCAATGGTGGCCGCTGCTGTTGAGGGCCGGGACGGTCTTTTCGCAGGCAAAAGAAGGCCGAGCGCGTGCTCGGCCCTGCACGGGCAGAGCGGGTTCGCGGCGCACGCCGCGAACCCGCAACAGGAACGTCCGGTCAGAACTCAGGCGCCGGCCATCCACTTCAGGATCAGGCCGGTGACATAGGCCAACCCGGTACCGGTGGCATAGCCCACCGTCCCCAGCAGCACCCCCACAGGCGCCAGCGTCGGATGGAAGGCCGCGGCCACCACGGGAGCCGAGGCGGCCGCCCCGATGTTGCCCTGCGAACCGATCGCGAAAAAGAACAACGGCGCGCGCAGCAGCTTGGCCACCCCCCACAGCACCAGCACATGCGTGGCCATCCAGATCGCGCCGAGCAGGAACAGCCAAGGCCGATCCAGCAGCGACAGCAGGTTCATCTGCATGCCGATGCAGGCGATCAGGAAGTACAGGAACACCGTGCCCAACCGCGAAGCGCCTGCGGCTTCCAGCCGGCGCGCACGGGTGAAGCTCAGGCCCAGGCCCATCGCCGTGGACAGCAGGATCACCCACACGAACTGGCTGTCCAGGCTGAACTGGCTGGCCCAGCTGACGTTGGCCTTGAACCAGCCCGACAGCGGTGCGGCGATGGCGTGGGCCAGGCCGACGCCACCCAGTGCCACGCCGACGATCACCATCAGGTCGGTCATGCTGGGAATGCGCGCGTTCTGTGCCTCGTAGGCGCTGATGCGTGCCTTCATCTCGTCGATGGCACGCGTATCGGCCCCGTTGCGGGTGTCGATCTGCTGCGCGCGGTTGGCCAGGAACAGCAGGATCGCCATCCACAGGCTGGCGCAGGCCACGTCGACCACGGCGAACTGCCCGAAGGTGGTGGCATCGGTGCCGAACACTTCGCGCATGGCGACCATGTTGGCGCCGCCACCGATCCAGCTGCCGGCCAGCGCGGCCATGCCGGCCCAGGTATCACCGGCCACCGTTTCCGGATGGATCAGCTTCATCAGCTGGAAGGAGACGATCGCACCGAGCATGATGCCAGCGGTACCGGCACAGAACACAAGCAACAGCTTCGGCCCCAGCTTGATGACGCCCTTGAGGTCGATCGACAGCGTCAGCAGGACCAGCGCGGCCGGCAGCAGCACGTCACGCGCGACCGGGTTGTACAGCGAGGTGTTGTGGCCATCGATGACACCGGCGGTGTTGTAGATGGCGGGGATGAAGTAGCACAGCAGCAGTGCCGGCACCCAGGCGAAGATCTTCTTCAACAGCGGGGTCGGACCACTGGCGGCCCAGAAGATCAGGGCCAGGGTGGCGGCAATCAGGCCCAGTCCAACGATATCGTTGCTGATCAGGGCAGTAGCGGGTTCGGTCGGCATGGGATCCTCTGTCGATCGAAGGAGCGGGGAAAAAAAAGCGCCGCATGAAGCGGCGCAGGTCGAGATTAACATTGTCTTCACGTCGGGTCATGCCGCAGCGCGGAGCAGGTCGGCCGTCCGATCAAGCGGGGCGCGAAGCGCCGAAGTCCAGGGTGACACGCGTCCCGCGCGGTTGGCGGGGCTGCAACTGCAGCGTCCAGCCCAGGTGCTCGCACAGCCGCGCGATCAGGTCCAGGCCGATGCCACTGCCTCGATCGGCACGCTCGCCGCGGGCCATGCGCGCGTGGATCGCCGCGATCTCCTCCGGGCTCATCCCATGCCCGGGGTCCTGCAGGGTCAGTACCGCCGACGAACTCAGCTGCAGCTCGATATGGCCGCGGCCGCTGTTTTCGATGGCATTGCGCAGCAGGTTGCCGATCGCCGCCTGCACCACCGCCAGCGGCGCGACGATATCCACCGGCGCAGCCTGGATGCCGATGCTCAGGTCCTTGTCGCCGAGCAGGTGGCGATGGTCGTCGACGATCTCCGGCAGCAGCTGGTCCAGTGCGATGCGCTCGGCACGCGCGGCCAGGCGCGCAGGATCACGCGCCAGCACCAGCAGCAGCTCGATCAGCTGCTCCACGCTCTGTGCCGTGCGCAGGACCCGCTGCATCTGTTGGCGGGCACGTTCGGGCAGGCCCGGTTGCTCCAGCGCCAGCTCGGCTGCACCGGTCATCACTGCGATCGGCGTGCGCAGTTCGTGGCTGGCGGTACTGATGAAGACCCGCTCACGCTCGACGAACTGCTCGTTGCGGTCCAGGTAGTCGTTCAGCGCATCGGCGATGGTGTGCAGCTCGGAACTGCCGCGCGGGTCGACCTCGATGCGCTGGCCCTGAACGCCCGGCCGCAATGCGCCGATGTGCTGGGCCAGCAGGCTCAACGGGCGCACCATGCGTTCCATGCCGAAGGACGCCATCAGCACGGTGACGAAGATCATGATCACCCCGGCCAGCATCACCCAGCGCGTGGCGAACTGCTCCAGGTCATGGAAGTCGGAGATGTCCAGCGCCAGCGCGACCCGTCCCATCGACCGGGTCTCGCGCACCATCACCGCCGTCTCCCGGCCTTTGATCATCACGCCGTCGTGAAGGCCCGGATGCAGCGTACGCAGGCTGTCAGGCAGGTTGACTGCATCGAAGCGGTACAGGCTGAGCGTGTCCGAATCCTGCCAGCGATAGTGCGGTTCATGCTCGACGTGCTCGACGATGCTGTCCAGTTCGGAGTTGAGCAGCGCACGCCAGGCGGCATGTTCGGCGTGTTCGTGCACGTAGTTGCCGACGCTGAACACAGCGATCGACAGCAGGGCCAGGTAGCCCAGCAACCACCACACCACGCGCCGGTACAGCGGGCCCGGCCTACGCGCCTTCATCATCATCCTTGCCTGCATCGGCGGCCGCGGTCACCGCAAGGCGGTAACCAACCCGCGGCAGGGTGTGGATCAGCTTGTCGGCAAACGGACCATCGACGCTGCGGCGCAGCTCATAGACATGCGAGCGCAGCAGGTCACCATCCGGTGGCTCGTCGCCCCACAGGGCGAACTCCAGCTGTTGGCGGGTGACCGCACCGGGGCTGGCGCGCATCAGCACCTCCAGCAGCTTCCGGCAGGCCGGGTAGAGGTGGAGCACCTGACCACCCCGCTGGGCTTCGAGGGTCGCCAGGTCCAGCACCAGGTCGCCCACCTGCAGGCGCTTGCGCGGGTTCCGGCCCTGCGCACGCAGCAGCAGCGCCTCCAGCCGAACTTCCAGCTCGGGCAGGGCGAACGGCTTGGTCAGGTAATCGTCGGCACCCGCGCGGAAGCCGGTGATCTTGTCCGGCAGTTCGTCGCGCGCGGTCAGCATGATCACCGGCACCTCCGAAGCCTGCTCGGCGCGCAGGCGACGCAGCACCTCCGGCCCCTCCATGCGCGGCAGCATCCAGTCCAGGATCACCGCGTCGTAGGGATGGCTGCCGGCCAGGTGCAGGCCGGTGATGCCGTCCGGGGCCACGTCGAGCACGTGCCCGCGCGACTCGAAGTAGTCGAACAGGTTGGCCACCAGCTGGCGGTTGTCCTCGATCACCAACAGACGCATGCACGAAACATCCACGGAACTTCGTACCATGGTAGCGCTGCCCATGTCGGAATGCGGTCGCCCCGGCCTCCTCTGACGCTTTTCCAACCCCCGCCACCTCAGAATGGCCGTTTTGCTCCCGGAGCCTGCCGTGCCCGTAGTCCTGCCCCGCCGTTGGCGCCTGCCCCTGTTGTGGCTGTTGATCGTTGCTGCGCTGGCAGCGGGGATCGGCCTTCGGCAGCCGCAGCCACCGGACGAGCCGCGCTTCGTGCTGGCGGCCCGCACCATGGTCGAGAGTGGGCAATGGCTGCTGCCGCACCGGGGCGTGGAGCTGTATGCGGAGAAGCCACCGGTCTTCATGTGGCTGCAGGCGGCGGCCTACGAGATCGTCGGCAGCTGGCAGTGGTCGTTCCTGCTGCCATCGCTGCTGGGCGCCCTGCTCAGCCTGTGGTTGGTGTCGGATCTGGCACGCCGACTGTGGTCACCGCGGCATTCCCTGTACGCCCTGGCGGCGCTGTTCTGCACCCTGCAGTTTGGCCTGATGGCCAAGCGCGCGCAGATCGACATGGTGCTGGTCGGCATGACCACGGTGGCCCTGTGGGGCTTGATGCGCCACCTGTGCGAACGCCGCAACCTGGCTGCCTTGTGGCTGGCGGGGTTCGCCGCTGGCCTCGGCACGGTGACCAAAGGCGTGGGTTTCCTGCCGCTGCTGATGGTCCTGCCGTGGTTCGGCTGGTGGCTGTACCAGCGTCGCCGCGGGCGCAGCGTTGACGGCCCCCACCCGGCAACGCTGCTGTGGCTGATCCCGGCCTTCCTGCTGGGCGTGTCGGTGTGGCTTGCGCCGCTGGGCTGGGCCCTGCTGCACACGCCCAGCGCCGAACTGCAGGCCTACGCGCATGAGCTGTTGTTCAAGCAGACCGGTACCCGCTATGCCAACGCCTGGCACCATCGCCAACCGGCCTGGTACTACCTGCAGGTGATCCTGACCCTGTGGCTGCCGGGCAGCCTGCTGCTGCCGCTGCTGTTCAAGCCGTGGTGGCGCCGCATCCGCCGGGGCGACCGCCGGCAGTGGCTGCTGCTGGGTTGGGCGCTGCTGGTGCTGGTGTTCTTCAGCGCCAGCCCGGGCAAGCGCGAGGTCTATGTGCTGCCGATGCTGCCTGCGATGGCACTGGCGGTTGCGCCGTTGTTGCCGGGCTTGCTGCGCCGGCTGTGCGTGCGCCGGTATCTGTTCGGCTACAGCGTGGTGCTGATGCTGGCCACCGGCGTGCTCGGCGCGATGCTGATGACCGAGCACCCGTGGGCCTTGGCGCAACTGGAGCGCCGGGCCATGCCCGATACGCTGCTGCCGGTGCTGGGTGATGGCCTGCTGACCTTCGCCATCGCGCTGGCCACGTTGGCCGTCTGGTTGCGGGTGCGCCGCGCCACGACCCTGGTGCTGCTGACCCACGGCATGCTGTGGATGCTCTACGGCCTGGTGCTGATCCCGGCACTGGATCCCTACGCATCGGCATCGGCGCTGATGCGCCGCGTCGGCGCGCGGATCGGTCCGGACGCCGAATTGGCGCTGGTCGCCTGGCGCGAGCAGAACCTGCTGCAGGCTGACCGCCCGGTACGCGAGTTCGGCTTCAAGCGGCCCTGGGCCGAGCAATGGCACGATGCCGGCCCGTGGCTCGCCGAAGCGCCGGACAAGCGCTGGTTGCTGGTGCTGGACGAGGCGATGAGTCCCTGCGTGGACCGGGCCAAGGTGATCGACATCGGCATGGCCAACAGGAATCGTTGGCAACTGCTTCCCGGTACGGCCTGGGACCCGCAATGCCACGCCGAACGGGCCGGCTCGACCGCCGAAGAAGACTGAACGTTGACTCGTGCCGGGGAAATCATTAACCCGGCGCGAACGAGCGTCCGACCCTTCTCCGACATGCAGGTGACGAGCATGGCTGCGGATTCCCGAACCCGCCTTCCCTCAGCATGCCCGTTCGTCCCCTTGATTCGATCGCGCCGCTTGCGACATCGCCACTGGCGTCAAGATTCGCCGTAACTCACTTTTGGCTGCCTGTCGCAATCGGTCTGCCCGTGTTTGCGCTGCTGATGGGGTTCGGCGGCGACCAGTGGGTGGCCGATCACCTGTTCCGCCTTGAGGGCAGCCGATGGGTGCTACAGGACGCCTGGATCACCCGCACGGTGGTGCACAAGGCCGGCAAATGGCTGAGCACGTCAGCGGCCTTGGTCGCGATCCTGCTGTGCTTCCACCACTGGCGTAAAGGACGCGATCACACCCTGCGGTGGGCGCTGCTTTATGTCGTACTTGCCCTGGCGCTGGGCACCGGCGTGATCTCCCTGCTGAAGTCACTGGTGCCGATGGAATGCCCTTGGGACTTGCTGCGCTACGGCGGCCACCAGCCATTTATCGGGCTTTTCACCGCACGCCCCGCTGGCATGGCCGCGCAGGCCTGCTTCCCGGCCGGGCACGCCAGTGCCGGCTACGCCTGGCTGTGCCTGTACTATTTCGCCCTCCTATGGCGCCCGTCGTGGCGCTGGGCCGGGTTGTGGATCGGCCTCGGCGCCGGTTTGGTGTTCGGCATCGGCCAGCAGCTGCGCGGTGCGCATTTCCTTTCGCATGACGTCGCCACTGCATTGATCTGCTGGCTGCTTTCGCTCGGCCTCTATCTGATCGCCAAGCGCGTCCTGACACACCGTCAACTGAACCATGCCAACCGCCAGGAGGCAAACGCATGAGCGCATCGGTCCAACGGCCCGCCCGCCTCCCCGCCCTTGCGGGTCTGCGCCACTGGCGGCCGCAGCTGTCCACCGAAGCGCTGATCGCGCTGACCAGCCTGTTCTTCGCGGTGGCCGGCAATGGCCTGTTCTGGCACAGCGCGATGGCCAGCCATCCAGGCAGCCTGCGCTACGCGCTTTCGCTGCTGCTGTTGCTGCTGGGTGCTCACGGCGTGCTGCTGGGCATCCTGGTCTGGCGCTGGAACGCCAAGGTGGTGATCAGCCTGTTGCTGCTGGTGACCGCATTCGCCGCGCACTACATGAGTCGCTACCACATCTACCTGGATGCGGACATGCTGCGCAACGTGCTGGCGACGGACCCCAAGGAAAGCCGCGAGCTGATGACCGTGTCGCTGCTGTGGCCGGTACTGTTGCTGGCCGTGTTGCCGATGGCGGTGTTGTGGCGCGTGCAGCTGCGTCGCCGCAGCTGGGGCCGCACCCTGCTGTGGCGGCTGGGCTTCCTGCTGGTGGCCGCGGTAACCGCCGTCGGCGGCGCGTTGATCTCGTTCCAGGATGTTTCAGCACTGATGCGCAACCAGCGCGAAGTGCGTTACCTCGCCACCCCGGCCAACGTGCTGCTGGGCATGCCGCGTGCGCTGCGTGGCGACAACCCGGTGCAGCGCGCACCGAAGCTGCCGATCGGCACCGACGCCAAGGCCACTCCGCGAGCGCCGGCCAGCAAGCCGCGCCTGCTGGTGATCGTCATGGGCGAGACCGTGCGTGCGCAGAACTGGGGCCTCAACGGTGGCCGCAACACCACTCCGGAACTGGCGCAGGCCAGCGTGATCAATTTCCCGGACATGCATTCGTGCGGCACCAGCACGGAGGTCTCGCTGCCGTGCCTGTTCTCGCCGTGGGGCCGCCACGACTACGACGAGAAGAAGATCCGTGCGCACCAGTCGCTGCTGCACGTACTGAACCGCGCCGGCATCGCGCCGCTGTGGCGTGACAACCAGTCCGGCTGCAAGGGCGTGTGCGAGGGCCTGGACTTCCAGTCATTGTCCGACGCCACCACACCCGGCCTGTGCGCCGATGGCCGCTGCATGGACGAGATCCTGCTGCAGGACCTGGCCACCCAGGTGCGGGCCAAGCCCGGCGACCGGGTCGTGGTGCTGCACCAGCTGGGCAACCACGGCCCGGCCTATTTCGAGCGCTATCCGCCCGCGTTCCGCCGCTTCACCCCGACCTGCGACACCCGTGACATCGGCCGCTGCTCGCGCGACGAGATCACCAACAGCTATGACAACGCCGTGCTGTACACCGATCACTTCCTGACCAAGACCATCGGCACGCTGCAGGGCATGCAGGACTACGACACGGCGATGATCTACCTGTCCGACCATGGTGAATCGCTGGGCGAGAAGGGCCTGTTCCTGCATGGCGTGCCGTATGCGATCGCACCGGCCGAGCAGACCCGCGTACCGATGACGATGTGGTTCTCGCCGGGCTTCGCCAGCAGCCGTGGGTTGGACCTGCAGTGCGTGCGCAAGCGTTCGGCGGCCTATACAGACCACGACAACCTGTTCCCGTCGGTGCTGGGCCTGATGCAGGTTAAGACGGCGCTGTACGAGCGCGACCGCGACGTGTTCGCCAACTGCGAAGGTTGAGGGGTGTTTGGCAGGGCTTGCAGCCCTGCACCTGCAGGGGCAACGGCAACGGCCGAAGCAACAGCAGAAGCGGGTTTCCTGAGGGGTGGCGGGGTGGGTCCGGTTGCGGGGGACGCTGCAAGTACGTCCATGTAAGCTCGGTCGCCGCATCCATGCGGCTCACGCCCCCGCAACCGGCCCCACCCCGCCTTCGACAGTTTTCCGCGAT
>NZ_LXXZ01000007.1 GCF_003244875.1 Stenotrophomonas sepilia | reverse complement strand
CCAGCTTTTGACGTTGCTCTGGCTCTGGCCGTTGCTCAGGCCTCTGCGGGTGCAGGGTGCAACCCTGCAAAAGAAACACCACCCTACGCCAGCGTCGGTTGTGCAATCTTCCCCCGCGCACTACGATCCTGCGGTTCGCGCGCGTGCGCGCCCGTACTCCTGCTGAGCGCCCCGTGCGCCGCATCTGCCAACCCGAGGTATCCATGGTCATCAAACCGCGCGTCCGCGGCTTCATCTGCGTCACCACCCATCCGACCGGCTGCGAGGCCGCGGTCAAGCAGCAGATCGACTACATCCGTGCGCGCCCGCCGATCCAGAACGGTCCCAAGCGTGTGCTGGTGATCGGCGCCTCCACCGGCTACGGCCTGGCCGCACGCATCACCGCTGCCTTCGGCAGTGGCGCTGCCACCCTCGGTATCTTCTTCGAACGACCGGGCAGCGAGACCAAGCCGGGTACCGCGGGCTGGTACAACTCGGCCGCGTTCCACAAGTACGCCGACGAAGCCGGCCTGTATGCCAAGAGCATCAATGGCGATGCCTTCTCCGATGAAGTGAAGGCGAAGACCATCGAAATGATCAAGGCCGATCTGGGCCAGGTCGACCAGGTTGTCTACAGCCTGGCCGCGCCGCGCCGCAAGCACCCGAAGACCGGCGAGATCATCAGCTCCACGCTGAAGCCGATCGGCGAGCCGATCACCCTGCGCGGGCTGGATACCGACAAGGAAGTGATCACCGAAACCACCCTGCAGCCGGCCACCCCGGAAGAAATCGCCGGCACCGTCGCGGTGATGGGCGGCGAGGACTGGCAGATGTGGATCGATGCACTGGCCGATGCCGGCGTGCTGGCCAATGGTTGTACCACCACGGCCTTCACCTACGTGGGCGAAGAGATCACCCAGGCGATCTACTGGAATGGCTCGATCGGCGCGGCCAAGAAGGACCTGGACACCAAGGTGCTGGGCCTGCGCGAAAAGCTGGCGAAAATCGGCGGCGACGCGCGCGTGTCGGTGCTGAAGGCCGTGGTGACCCAGGCCAGCTCGGCCATTCCGACCATGCCGCTGTACCTGTCGCTGCTGTTCAAGGTGATGAAGGAAAAGGGCACTCACGAAGGCTGCATCGAGCAGCTCGACGTGCTGTACGACATCCTTTACGGCGGCAAGGCTGATGGCACGGCGGTTGATCGCCTGCGCCATGACCTGGTCGATGGCGGCGGCCACACCGTCGCGCTGGTCGATGAGGAAGGCCGCCTGCGTGCGGACTACAAGGAAATGGCCGCAGACGTGCAGGGCAAGGTGGTCGCGCTGTGGCCGCAGGTGACCAACGAGAACCTGTACGAAATCAGCGACCTGGCCGGCTACAAGGCCGACTTCCTGCGCCTGTTCGGTTTTGGCGTGGAGGGCGTCGACTACGAGGCCGACGTCAATCCGGACGTGAAGATCGAAAATCTCGTCGACATGACCTGATCAAGCAGAAGGCCGGCGAAAGCCGGCCTTCTGGTTTGTGTAGAGCCGAGCCATGCTCGGCTGCTCTTCGCTTGAGTCCCGCAGCCGAGCATGGCTCGGCTACAGAGAGGCATCACCCGAATTCGAAGCCCATCTCCGGCAGCGCCGGGCCGACGAAATCGCCCTGCACGTAATCCACGCCGGCACTGAACAGCAGCGTCATCGAGTTGGCATCGCTGACGAATTCGGCAATGGTGCAGATGCCCGCTTCCTGAGCACGCGCGGTGATCTGGCTGATGCGGTCGATGTTCTCGCGGGTGGCGGCCAGGTCGCTGGTGAAGCCCCGGTCCAGCTTGAGGAACTGCGGCTGGAAGTGGGCCAGCAGCTGGAACGAGTCCAGCCCGGAACCGAACTGCTCCAGGCCGATGCGGCAGCCCAGTGGCGCCACTTCGGCAAGGAACTGCTGTGCACTGCGCAGGTGGGTGAACACCTTCGCTTCCGGTGCATGCAGCCACAGCCGTTCGCCGGGCACGCCCTGTGCCTGCAGCTCGCGGCGCAGGGTGGCGATCATCTGTGGGTCATCGAACGATTCCGGCGTGACCTTCACCAGCACCTGGGTGGCATGACCCGCACGTGCGCGTTCACCCAGCACCGCGATCGCCTGCGAGACCACCCAGCGGTTGATGTCGGCCAGCAGGCCGTGTTCCTCGGCGATGCCCAGGAACGCGGTCGGGCTCAGCAGCTCGCCATTGTTTTCCAGGCGCAGATAGGCTTCGTACAGCTCCAGTGGTTCGCCCTGCAGGTTCAGCACCGGCTGGTAGTGAAGCTGGAAACCGTCGCCGGCCAGCGCCTCGCGGATGCGCGCCACCCAGCGCTGCACACGCTCTTCCTCGACACGGTCGGCAGCAGCCGGGTCGAAGATGCGGCAGGTGTTACCCAGCTCGGCTGCAGCCTGGGTGCATTCGCTGGCGCGCGCCAGCACCTGGCCGATGCTGGCGATCTTCTCACCGACCTGCACGCCACCGATGCTGACCGTCACCGTGGCCGAGCGTGCGCCGATGCTGAAGACGTGTGCGGCGTAGGCTTCTCGGATGCGCTCGGCCAGCGCCACGGTCTGTGCGTAGGGCCCGGCCTGCAGCACGGCGAAATTGTGCTCGCCGAAACGGGCCAGTTGCGCGTCCTCGCCAACCACTTCGGCCAGCAGGGCGGCGAGGGCGCCGATCAGGGTGTCGGCCGAGGCCAGGCCGATATCCGGCAGCAGGCGCGCGTAGTGGTCCGGCTCGATCAGCAGCAGGCCGAACTGGCCCTCGCTGCGCCCGGCCTGGGCCACCGCGCTTTCCAGCTGCAGCATGAAGGTCGGGCGATTGAGCAGGCCGGTGACCTGGTCGCGCTGGCGCAGGTCCTCGACCTCGCGTGCCAGTTCGGGGTCGAACTCCATGCGGCGGCGGAGAACCACCTGCAGGCAGGACTCGCCCTCGTAGGTGGCCGCCGCAAATTCCATCGTCGCCGGGAACGCACTGCCGTCCTGGTGGCGCGCGTCGAGCTGGTACTGGGGCGGCGGCGCCTCGCCACGGCTGAGGCCCTTCAGCAGCTGCTTGAAGCCCTCCACGTGCTGGGCGGCGACCATGTCCAGCAGCGAAATGCCTTCGATGTCGTCGAAATGCTCGTAGCCGAACATCTCCAGGTAGGCGTCGTTGGCGCGGATGTGCATGCCTTCATGCACGTAGGCGATGGGGTCGCGCGAGGAGGCGATCAGCGCGTCGCAGCGGCGCTCGGTCTCGCGCATCTGCGCCTCGATGCGGCGCAGGCCGCGGCGCGCCTGCAGGTCGACCCACTGGTCGCGGACCACGGCGAGCAGGTGCTCGGGGCGCTGGCGCAGGGCAAGGGCACGGATGCCATGGCTGCTGGCCTGCACGAGTTCGTCCTCGTCGATGCGCTCGGCCAGCAGCACCAGCGGGATGTCCTTGCCGCTGGCGGCGATGTGCTGGGCTGCCAGCTGCAGCGGAATGCCCTGCGACGGCGAGGCCAGCACCAGGTCGATGGCCTGGCTGGTCAGCACCTGGGCCAGCTCGGCTGCATCCTGTGGGCGCCACGGGCGTACCGCGATGCCGCTGTTGCGCAGGGTGCTGACGATGGCTTCGGCATTCTCGCCGCTGTCATCGACGATCAGCAGGCGGATGGTGATGTCGTTCGCGTTCTGCATGCACTGCTCCCCAATCTGCGAATCTAGATACACGATGCGCGGCGAACCGTCCATGCGCGTCCCCCTTGCGCGAATGGAACGGCGAAGTGGTTCACACCACGCCGCCCGCTGCGTGCCCGCTTGCCCAGGCCCATTGGAAGTTGTAGCCGCCCAGCCAGCCGGTCACGTCCAGCACCTCGCCAACGAAGTGCAGGCCGGGGACGCGCTTGGATTCCATCGTTGAGGATGACACTTCGGCGGTGTCCACGCCGCCCAGGGTGACCTCGGCGGTGCGGTAGCCTTCGGTGCCGCTGGCCACCAGCGGGAATGCGCCCAGCAGCTGCGCAGCCTGGCGCAGCACCGGCTCGTCCAGCTGGCGCACGGGGCGGTCGGGCAGCCAGTGCTCGCACAGCCGCTGTGCCAGCCGCTTCGGCAGTACCTCGCCCAGCACCGTGCGCAGCTCGGCGGCGGGGCGGTCGCGCTTCATCTGGCGCAGCCACTCGCCCGCATCCTGGCCCGGCAACAGGTCCAGCTCCAGCGCATCGCCGGGCTGCCAGAACGAAGAGATCTGCAGGATGGCCGGGCCGCTCACGCCACGGTGGGTCAGCAGCATGAAGTTCTGGAAGCTCTTGCCGTTGCAGCGCGCCTCGATCGGCAGTGCGACGCCGCTGAGGTCGGCCAGCCGCTCCTGGTGCTTGCCGCTGAGGGTCAGCGGTACCAGCCCGGCGCGGGTCGGCAGCACCTGGTGACCGAACTGGCGGGCCACTTCATAGCCAAAGCCGCTGGCCCCCATGCTGGGAATCGACAGGCCACCGGTGGCAACCACCAGCGAGGCGCAATGGAACAGGCCGTGCGTGGTGTGCACGCGGAAACCATCGCTGCCATGCTCGATGCGCTGCACGCTGCAGTCGGTACGGATCTGTACGCCGGCCGCCTGGCATTCGTCCACGAGCATTCTCACGATCTGCTTGGAGGAGACATCGCAGAACAACTGCCCCAGTTCCTTTTCGTGATAGGCGATGCCGTGCTTGTGCACCAGCTCGATGAAATGCCAGGGTGTGTAGCGGGCCAGCGCCGACTTGCAGAAATGCGGGTTGGCCGACAGGAAGTTGGCCGGGGTGGTGCCGGTGTTGGTGAAGTTGCAGCGGCCACCGCCGGACATCAGGATCTTCTTGCCGACCTTGTTGGCATGGTCGATCACCTGCACCTGGCGGCCGCGCTGGCCGGCAGTGATCGCGGTCATCAGCCCGGCTGCGCCAGCGCCGATGACCACCACGTCACAACGGATCGTGCTCATGCCTTGGCGCGCTTGCGCCAGGTCGGGATCACGTCGAGCTGCATCTGATCGTTGAGCAGCTGCACTTCACCGTCCTGGATCAGCACGCTCCAGCGCATCGCGCGCTGGATCTGCTGGCCCCACAGCTCTACGAAGGCACCGTCGAGGTCGACCACCGAGAGGTTGTCGAAGCGCGCCAGGCCCTTGCTCTGCTTGCCCCACCAGATCTCCGAGGCGTTGCCGCCATAGTTGACCACCTGCACCTGGCGGCTGCGGTTGCTGGCCTTGCGGATGCGCGATTCGTCCGGATGGCCCAGGTCGATCCACTGCAGGATGTCGCCGGTGTAGTCGTGTTCCCAGAGGTCGGGTTCGTCATCGGTGCTCAGGCCGCGGCCGAACTCCAGGCGGTCGCCGGCGTTCAGCGCGAAGGCGAGCAGGCGCACCATCAGGCGCTCGTCGGTCTCGGACGGATGCTGGGCCAGGGTCAGGTTGTGGGTCGCGTAGTAGCCGCGATCCATGTCGCTGATCTGCAGTTCGGCCTTGCGGATGGTGGCGGTAAGAGCCATGGGGGATCCGTGGACTAAAGAGGACAATGATAGAGGTTTGCTCCGGGGGTGTCCGTGGCCGGGCTGTCTGCGCAGCGTCAACGGTGGCACGCTTGCGTTCTTTCCCGTGGCCGGAGTGGACGCCATGACCTTGCCCAGCCGACTGCAGTTGCCGCCCGGGCCCTGGGCCACCCTGCTGGATGGCCTGTGTGCACGTTTCCCGCGCATCGCGCGCGCGCAATGGCAGGATCGCTTCGCGCGTGGCCGTGTGCTGGATGCGCAGGGCAGGGCGCTCACTGCGGACATGCCCTGGCAGGTCGGGCGGGAGATCCAGTACTTCCGCGAGGTGGCCGACGAACCGGTGATTCCCTTTGTCGAGACCATCGTCCATCTGGATGCGCACCTGCTGGTAGCCGACAAGCCGCATTTCCTGCCGGTGACACCTGCGGGTGGGCATGTGCGCGAGACGCTGCTGGCGCGGCTGGTCGCCCGCACCGGCAATGCTGATCTGGTACCGCTGCACCGGCTGGATCGGCTGACGGCCGGGCTGGTGCTGTTCTCGACCCAGCGAGGGTCGCGCGATGCTTACCAGCGCCTGTTCCGTGAGCGGCGCATCGAGAAGACCTATGAGGCCCTGGCACCGTCGCTGCCGGGGCTGGCGTTTCCGTTGCAGCGGGACAGCCGGTTGGTGCCGGGCGAGCCGTTCTTCCGCATGTCCGAAGTGACCGGTCAGCCCAATGCGCGCAGCCGGATCGAGCTGATCGAGGCCGAAGGGGCGATCTGGCGCTACCGGCTGCTGCCGGAGACCGGCCGCAAGCATCAGTTGCGCGTGCACATGGCCATGCTGGGGCGCCGATCTTGGGTGACGACCTGTACCCTCAGCTTCGGCAACGGCCACTGAATGTGGCCGAGTCACCGCTGCAGCTGCTGGCGCGGGGCCTGGCCTTCGACGACCCGTTGAGTGGCGCACGACGGATGTTCAGCAGCGGCCGCAGCCTGAGCCTTCCGGCATAGGGCGGCCAGGCGCTCAGCGGGCCGGGCGTCGCGCCAGCCAGCGGTCCAGCTCGGCGGCGAACAGCTGCCGGTCGCGGGGTCCCAAGGGCGGCGGTCCGCCGGTCTGGACCCCGGCGCCGCGCAGTTCCTCCATGAAATTGCGCATCGACAGCCGCTCGGCCATGTTGTTCGGGGTGTACAGCTGGCCGCGCGGGTTCAGCGCCACGGCCTTTTTCTCCAGCACCAGCGCAGCCAGTGGGATGTCCTGGGTGACGACCAGGTCTCCGGCGGCGACCCGCTCGACGATGGCGCTGTCGGCCACGTCCAGGCCCTGCGGCACCTGGATCGAGCGCAGCCAGCGTGAGGGCGGGGTGCGGATCCACTGGTTGGCGACCAGGGTCAGTTCGATCCCCACCCGTTCAGCCGCACGAAACAGGATGTCGCGAATGACAGTGGGACAGGCGTCCGCGTCCACCCAGATGCGAGAGGGCGCGTATTCAGCGGGGATTTCAGCTTCAGTCATTTCCCCAGTGTAGGGCAGGAAAAACCTGAATGGGGGCTCGGGGTTAGCCGCGAACGGCTGCCAACCCTTGTCACGCCTAGCGGGTGACCTGTTCCCATGAACGTCGGGACTATCGCTTTTTGC
Organism: Stenotrophomonas sepilia; assembly: GCF_003244875.1. Classification (GTDB taxonomy): domain Bacteria; phylum Pseudomonadota; class Gammaproteobacteria; order Xanthomonadales; family Xanthomonadaceae; genus Stenotrophomonas; species Stenotrophomonas sepilia. The sequence continues at coordinate 3,231 of NZ_LXXZ01000007.1, read as the reverse complement.
GGAAAACACGCGTATCGTGCGACCCACTGTGTTTGCTAGGGTCACCGTGAATCGTGGCCTGGTGCAGTTGATCTCACGATCCGCTCATCGATCCGCTTTACCAACGCCTGCAACTCAGTCTCGGCCCCGATACCCGGTGGCTGCGATTTTTTTCAACATGTGTTTCAGGAGTTAGTAAAATGTCTGAACGTCAGACCGGCACCGTCAAGTGGTTCAACGACGCCAAGGGCTTCGGCTTCATCACCCCGGAAAGCGGCCCGGACCTGTTCGTGCACTTCCGCGCGATCCAGGGCACCGGCTTCAAGACCCTGCAGGAAGGCCAGAAGGTTACCTTCATCGCCGTCCAGGGTCAGAAGGGTATGCAGGCTGACCAGGTGCAGGCGGTCTAATCCGTCTGCTACCGTTGGGTAGCCAGAGAACGCCGGAAGCGAGAGCTTCCGGCGTTTTTTATTGCCCGCTGTTTTTTGTAGAGTCGAGCCACGCTCGACAGTTCTCAAAGACAGTGGAGCATGGCTCGGCTCTACAAAGGGCATGCAGCCGGCGCGGTAGGATGGAGACCTTCCCGAGGACCGTCCCCATGCGCATCGTTCATCACCTGGAAAACTCCCGTTCCCTGCGCGTGCTGTGGATGCTGGAGGAGCTGGGGCTGGACTACGAACTGCGCCGCTATCCGCGTGATCCGAAGACGCTGCTGGCGCCGCCGGAACTGCGCAACGTGCATCCGCTCGGCAAGTCACCGGTGCTGCAGGATGGCGAGCTGGTACTGGCCGAGTCCGGTGCGATCCTCGACTACCTCGCTGACCGTTACGACACGCAACGCCAGCTGTCGCCGTCACCGATGCCGGCTGACGGGGCCGAACGCATCGCTTACCGCTACTGGCTGCACTACGCCGAAGGCTCGGCGATGCCGCCGCTGCTGCTGACCCTGGTGATGGGCCGCATACGCAACGCGCCGATGCCGTTCTTTGCGCGCCCGATCGCACGCAGCATTGCCGACAAGGCCGAGCGCGGCTTCATCGGCCCGCAGCGGCGGCTGCATCTGGACTGGATGGAGCGCCGCCTGGCTGAAAGCCCGTGGTTTGCCGGTGAGCGCTTCAGTGCGGCCGACATCCAGATGAGCTTCCCGATCCAGGCCGCTGCCGCACGTGGCGATGGGCTCGACGACAAGCCGGCGCTGCGCGGCTTTCTCAAGCGTATTGGTGAGCGCCCGGCCTACCAGCGTGCCGAGGCCCACGGCGGCCACCTGCAGGCGCTCAGCGGCAATTGAGGCGGGCGGCCGTCGCCCCCATCTTCAGCACCATGGATACCGACAGCCTCCGTTTCGACAACCGCCTGCTGCACACCCTGCCGGGCGACCCCGAATCCGGCCCGCGCAGGCGCGAAGTGCTGGGCGCGGCCTGGTCGCCGGTGATGCCGACCCCGGTGGTGGCGCCCACGTTGCTGGCGTGGTCGCCTGAGGTTGCCACGATGCTCGGCTTCGATGCTGCCGAGATCGAGAGCGAAGGCTTCGCCGATGTATTCGGCGGCAACGCGCTGTACGCCGGCATGCAGCCATGGGCCGCCAATTACGGTGGCCATCAGTTCGGCCATTGGGCCGGCCAGCTCGGCGACGGACGTGCGATCTCGCTGGGCGAGCTGGTGGCACCCGATGGCCGCCACTGGGAGCTGCAGCTGAAGGGGGCCGGCCCGACCCCGTACTCGCGCGGTGCCGATGGACGGGCAGTGCTGCGCTCGTCGATCCGCGAGTTCCTGTGCAGCGAAGCGATGCACCACCTGGGCGTGCCGACCACGCGCGCGTTGTCGCTGGTCGGTACCGGCGAGGAGGTGGTGCGCGACATGTTCTATGACGGCCACCCGCGTGCCGAGCCTGGCGCCATCGTGTGCCGGGTCTCGCCGTCGTTCCTGCGTTTCGGTTCGTTTGAGCTGCCGGCCTCGCGTGGCGAGACGGCCTTGCTGCAACAGCTGGTGGACACCTGCATCGCCCGTGATTTCCCCGGGCTGGAGGGGCAGGGCGAGGCACTGTATGGCGACTGGTTCGCGCAGATCGCGGTGCGCACCGCCGAGATGATCGCGCACTGGATGCGTGTCGGCTTCGTGCATGGTGTGATGAACACCGACAACCTGTCCGTGCTCGGTCTCACACTTGATTACGGCCCCTATGGCTGGGTCGAGGATTTCGATCCGGAGTGGACGCCGAACACCACCGACGCCCAGGGGCGCCGCTACCGCTTCGGCACCCAGCCGCAGGTGGCGTACTGGAACCTGAGCCGATTGGCGCAGGCGCTGTCGCCGCTGTTCGCCGATGTCGCACCGCTGCAGGCGGGCCTGGCGGCCTACCAGTCCACCTTCGTGGCCTGCACGCGTCGCGATGCTGCATCGAAGCTGGGGCTGGCTGCTGCCGACGATGACGACCTGCAGCTCTACCAGCGCTGGCAGCAGCTGATGCAGGAGGGCGCCATGGACATGACCCTGGCCTGGCGTGCACTGATGCGCATCGACCCGTCGGCAGCGGACGCTACGGTTCTGGACGCGGTGTACTACGACGAGGCGCGCAAGCATTCGGTGCAGGCGCCGTTGCAGCAATGGCTGCAGGACTACGCAGCGCGCCTGCGTAGCGATCCGCTGTCGGCCCGCGAACGCTTGGCGAAGATGGCAGCGGCCAACCCGCTGTACGTGCTGCGCAACTGGCTGGCCCAGGAGGCGATCGACCGCGCAGAGCAGGGTGACCTCGGCGGTGTGCATGCGCTGCAGGACGTGCTGCGCGACCCATACACCGAACGCCCGGGGCTTGAACACTTCGCCGGCAAGCGCCCGGCGTGGGCCGACAACCGCGCCGGCTGCTCGATGCTGTCCTGCAGTTCCTGAGGGTGGGTTTCGGCAGGGCTGCGCCCTGCACCTGCAGAGGCAAGGGCCGAATCCAAAGCCAAAGCCAAAGCGGCTCTGGATTGTTGATGGTCTGGCGGGGCGGTGTGGGGCTGCAGGACACGCCGTAAACCCGTCCCTGGGGGCTCGATGGCGCCATCCATGGCGCCAACGGTCCTGCAGCCCCACACCGCCCCACCTCCGACAGGTTCCGGCGGCTGTTGGTAGGTGTCGACCTTGGTCGACACGGTAGATCCACGCCATGCGTGGATGCTTTTCGTTCAATTCTCGAAATATTCGATTTCGATTGAGATTCATCCACGCATGGCGTGGATCTACTACAGATCGCGGAGATCTGTCGTAGGCGGG
>NZ_LXXZ01000006.1 GCF_003244875.1 Stenotrophomonas sepilia | reverse complement strand
CCCCCGCAACCGGCCCCACCGCGCCTTCGACAGATCGCTACCGCTCTTGGTAGGTGTCGACCTTGGTCGACATATCCGCGAGATGATCGAAAAGGCTGTCTGTAGCGTCGAACCATGCTCGACTCCCGCGCGCAGCGCGAACGGCAGCCGAGCATGGGCTCGGCTCTACAGGGATCAGGCCGAGGCGTAACGCACCGCGGTGCCGATCCAGCGCTGCACCACGCGATCAGCCAGGGCCGGTTGCTGGGCCAACAGGCGCTCGGCCAATTCATGCACGCCGGGCAGCAGGCCAGCGTCGCGGGCCAGGTCGGCAATGCGGAAACCGGCCAGGCCGGTCTGGCGCGTCCCGAGCAGTTCGCCGGGGCCGCGCAGTTCCAGGTCCTTCTCGGCGATGACGAAACCATCGTTGGTTTCGCGCATGGTCTGCAGGCGCTCACGCGCCATCTGCGAGAGTGGTGCCTGGTACAGCAGCACGCAGCGCGACACCGCCGAACCGCGGCCCACGCGGCCACGCAGCTGGTGCAGCTGGGCCAGGCCGAGGCGCTCGGCGTTCTCGATCACCATCAGCGAGGCGTTCGGTACGTCCACGCCCACTTCGATCACGGTGGTCGCCACCAGCAGGTCGATCTCGCCGGCCTTGAACGCCACCATCGTCGCAAGCTTCTCGGCGGCCTTGAGGCGGCCATGCACCAGCCCGACGCGAACACCAGGCAGCAGCGCCTGCAGTGATTCGTAGGTGGCCTGCGCCGGGGTGGCATCCAGCTCTTCGCTTTCCTCGATGAGCGTACACACCCAGTACACCTGCCGCCCTTCCTGGCAGGCAAGTGCGATGCGCTCGATCAGCTCCGGGCGACGATCATTGTTGAGCGCGACCGTCTGCACCGGTGTACGTCCCGGCGGCAGTTCGTCGATCGCCGACACATCCAGGTCCGCGTACTCGGACATCGCCAGCGTGCGCGGAATCGGCGTGGCGGTCATCACCAGCTGGTGCGGCACGCTGTTGCCGCCCGCGCCCTTGTCGCGCAGGGCCAAGCGCTGGTGCACGCCGAAGCGGTGCTGCTCGTCGACGATGGCCAGCGCCAGGTCCTGGAACACCACCGCCTCCTGCATCAGCGCGTGGGTACCGACCACCACCTGTGCTTCGCCGTTGGCGACCTGCTCCATCACCTTGGCGCGCGCCTTGCCGGTGACCTTGCCGGCCAGCCAGGCGATGCGCACACCGAGCGGTTCCAGCCAGCCGCGCAGATTGTTGAGGTGCTGCTCGGCCAGCAGTTCGGTGGGTGCGGCCAACGCAACCTGCTTGCCCTGCTCCACCGCCAGCATGGCGGCCAGCGCGGCCACCACCGTCTTGCCGGAGCCGACGTCGCCCTGCACCAGCCGCAGCATCGGGCTGGGGCGCGCGAGGTCTTCACGGATCTGCTTGAACACGCGTGCCTGCGCGCCGGTCAGCGCGAACGGCAGCTGCTTCAGCAGCGCCTTGGCCAGCTTGCCAGGACCGGCCAGCGGCGGCGCATGGTGTGCCTGCAAGGCAATGCGCTGGCGGCGCAGGCTGAGGTGATGGGCCAGCAGTTCTTCCATCGCCAGGCGACGCTGCGCCGGGTGGGTACCGGCGGCCAACGCGGCCAGATCGGCATCCGGCGGTGGCCGGTGCACGGTCAGCAGCGCGCTGCGCAGCGAAGGCAGGCCCAGGCCATCGAGCCAGCCGCTGGGCAGCAATTCCAGCGTGCTCTCCTCGGGCAGGCGGTCCAGCGCCTGGCCGATCAGCTTGCGCATGGTCATCGGGCCGACCCCTTCGACGGTGGGATACACCGGGTCGAGGCGGTCGCCGAGTTCGGGATCGTCGTTGCGGCCCAGCACCTGGTAGCTGGGATGGACGATTTCCAGGCCGAGGTGGCCGGGCTTGGGCGTGCCGAAGCAGCGCAGCCGGGTGCCGACCGCGAACTGCCCGACCTGCTGCTGGCGGAAGTGGAAAAAGCGCAGCACCAGGGTGCCCTGCCCTTCGTCTTCCACCGCCACTTTCAGCATCGGCCGGTAGCGCATGCCGCGCTCGACCGCGACCACCCGCCCTTCCACCTGCGCCGGCACGCCGTTGCGCAGGTCTTCGATGCGGGTCAGCCGGGTCCGGTCTTCATAGCGCAGCGGCAGGTGAAGCCAGAGATCCTGCAGGGTGGCCAGGCCACGCGCCTGCAGCTTGGCGGCCACGGCCGGACCGACGCCGGCGAGCATCGCCAGGGATGCTTCGCCGGACGGTGACAGGACCGGGGTGACCGCCGCCTTGCGTGCCACGTGGCGGTCAGTCGATGACCATCACCGCGTCGACCTCGAAGCTGGCGCCCTTCGGCAGGCCGGAGACTTCGATGGTGGAACGGGCCGGGTACGGGGCCTGGAAGTAGTCCTGCATGACCGCGTTGACCTTGGCGAACTCGCCCAGGTCGGTCAGGTACAGGCCCAGGCGCACGACCTTGTCCAGCGAACCACCTGCGGCTTCGGCCACGGCCTTGAGGTTGTCGAAGGCGCGGCGGGCCTGTGCTTCGACGTCACCGGCGCCGACGATGTCGCCGGTGGCCGGGTCGAGCGGGATCTGGCCGGAGAAATACACGGTGTTGCCGGCGCGCACGGCCTGCGAGTACGGGCCGATGGCGGCGGGAGCCTTTTCGGTGTTGATGATCTGGCGGGACATGGGTCGCTCCGGTGCTTGGGGGAAAACAGAGCGGTGATTGTACCGGCTGGGGGTGCATCCACGCATGGCGTGGATCTACCGCAGTCCGGGCATGTGATGCGCCGCCTGTAGAGCCGAGCCCATGCTCGGCTGCTTCAGGCAAGAGCAGCCGAGCATGGGCTCGGCTCTACAAAATCCACCACGCATGGGGTGGGGTTATTGGCGGCGTACCGATTGCACGACCGACAGGCGGCGCAGGCGGCGCATCACTTCGGCCAGGTGGTTGCGGTCGCGCACCTGGATGTTGAACGCCAGCACGGCGGCGTTGAAGTCGCGGTCCAGGTAGTCCACGCGCTCGATGTTGGAATGGCTCTGTGCGATGGCGGCGGCCAGCTGCGCCAGCACGCCGGTGCCGTTCTCCACTTCCACCACCAGCGAGGTGTCGTAGTCGCCGGAGACGGTGGTGTCCCAGCCGATCGGCACCCAGCGCTCGGGCGACTTGCGCAGCTCGGCCAGGTTCGGGCAGTCCATGCGGTGCACCACGATGCCCTTGCCGGCGGTGTGGTAGCCCATGATCTCGTCGCCGGGTATCGGCTGGCAGCAGCCGGCGAAGGTCACCACGCCGCGTTCGCTACCGTTGATCAGGATCTTCTCCTGCGAATGGTGACGCGAATGCGGGCCGCCACGCAGTTCGGCGTAGGCCATCAGCGCCTGCGCGGCCTGGGTCGGCATCCAGTTGCCCAGTGCGACCTCGGCCAGCAGCGCTTCCAGGCGCGGGAAGCGGTGTTCGGCCAGGAACGCGTCCAGGCGGCCTTTCGGCAGGCGCTCCAGCGATGAATCCATCGCTTCCAGCGCGCGGTCGAGCATGCGATGGCCGAGCTGCACGGCATCTTCGTGCTCCAGCTGCTTGAGCTGGTGGCGGATGGCGGTGCGCGCCTTGCTGGTCACCACGAATTCCAGCCACTGCGGTTTCGGCGTGGCCGAGCGAGCGGTGATGATCTCCACCGACTGGCCCGACACCAGCTTGGTGCGCAGCGGCACCAGTTTCTTGTCCACGCGCGAGGCCACCGCCATGTTGCCCACGTCGGTATGCACGGCGTAGGCAAAATCAAGCGCGGTGGAGTTGCGCGGCAGGGCCAGGATCTTGCCCTTCGGGGTGAACAGGTAGACCTCGTCCGGGAACAGGTCGACCTTGACGTTGTCGAGGAATTCCAGCGAGGAACCGGCGGCGCGCTGCGAGTCGATCAGCTCGACGATCCAGGCGTGGGCACGGCTCTGTGCGCTGTTGGGCGAATCACCACCGAACTTGTAGGTCCAGTGCGCGGCCACGCCGCGTTCGGCGATCAGGTCCATTTCCTCGGTGCGGATCTGCACCTCGATCGGCGAGCCATACGGCCCGAACAGCACGGTATGCAGCGACTGGTAACCGTTGGCCTTGGGAATGGCGATGAAATCGCGGAAGCGCCCATCCAGCGGCTTGAAGGTGGCGTGCACCGAGCCCAGCGCGTGGTAGCAGCTGGGCACGCTGCGCACGACCAGGCGGAAGCCGAACACATCCATCACCTGGTCGAAGGATTTGTTCTCGTCGCGCATCTTGTTGTAGATGCTCCACGGGGTCTTGATGCGGCTGATCAGCCGATGCTCGATCCCCTCCTTGGCCAGTCGCTGCGACAGCTGCACTTCCACCTGCGCCATCGCTTCGCGGCGCACCACCGGCTGGCTGCGGATGTGTTTTTCGATGATGGCGTGGCGCCATGGGTAGAGCGCCTTGAACCCCAGGTTCTGCAGCTCGCTCTTGACCAGGCTCATGCCCAGGCGCTGGGCGATGGGCGCGTAGATCTCCAGCGTCTCGCGGGCGATGCGGCCACGCGCTTCGCGGCTCTGCGCGCCCAGCGTGCGCATGTTGTGCAGGCGGTCGGCCAGCTTGATCATGATCACGCGCAGGTCGCGCGACATCGCCAGCAGCATCTTGCGGAAGCTCTCGGCGGCCGCCTCCTGGCGGTCACGGAACTTCAGCTTGTCCAGCTTGGTGACACCGTCGACCAGTTCGGCCACGGCTTCGCCGAACTCGGCGGCCAGCGCCTCGCGGGTCAGCGGGGTGTCTTCGATGGTGTCGTGCAGGATCGCGGCGATCAGCGCTTCCACGTCCAGGCCGAGTTCGGCCAGCACCTGGGCAACGGCCACCGGATGGGTGATATAGGGCTCGCCCGACTTGCGCGTCTGCCCAGCGTGCGCGGAGGCCCCGACTTCCCAGGCACGGCGCAACAGCGGCAGCTGTTCCGGCGGCAGGTAATGGGCGGCGCGTTCAAGCTGGAGGACGTAGTCGGGTACGGCGGCAGCGGGGGCTGCGGCGACCTTGGCAGTGGGGCCTGGGTTCATGCCCGAAGCCTATTCCAGCGCGACGTTTACGGCAAATCCTGAATGCGAAACAGCCCGCACGGGGCGGGCTGTTCGGTGTATCCAACGATTACGTTGATCGATGCGATCAATCGTCGTTCTTGGACATGTCTTCGTCGGCGACCACTTCGGCGGCAGCCCACTCCAGCGCTTCGCGCTCGGCGCGCTCACGCTCGGCCTTCTCGACTTCGTCGATCAGGGCGTTGTCGATCTTGCGGGCGGCGATTTCGCGCAGCGCCAGCACGGTCGGCTTGTCCTCGGTCTCGCTGTTGTCCAGCGTGGCCTGCACGCCGTTGGCGAGCTGGCGGGCACGCTTGGACGCCATCATGACCAGTTCGAAACGGTTGTTAACGACTTCCAGGCAATCTTCTACGGTGATGCGGGCCATACGGGCTCCCGGCGACCGGTCGGCCGCTCAGTCGAATGAGGGAAAGGGGGCGGAGTGTACTGGCAGGGGCTGGACAAAATCAAGCCAACCCCTACCCGATTCTTTTGGAATCAGTCAGTTGCACCCGGATCGGGGGTCAGCAGCGCCTGGATCAGGCCGGCGTGGCGGACCTTCTGGGCCTCCCGGCGCAGGCGGCTGGCAGTGAAGATGGCGCACAGCTCGTCCACGGCAGTGTCGAACACCTCGTTGACGATGACGTAGTCGAACTCGTTGAAGTGCAGCATTTCATCGCGGGCTGCCCCCAGCCGCTGGGCGATGACCGCTTCGCTGTCCTGGCCGCGCTTGCGCATGCGGTCCTGCAGGGCCTGCTTGGACGGCGGCAGGATGAACACGGTGACCGTGCCCGGCACCAGCTGCCGCACCTGCTGCGCGCCCTGCCAGTCGATCTCCAGCAGCACGTCCTGGCCGGCGGCCAACTGCGGTTCCACCGACTGCCGGGCCGTACCCTTCCAGTCGCCGTGCACCCAGGCGTGTTCGAAGAAGTCGCCCGCGGCGATCATCTGCTCGAACTTCTCGGCACTGACGAAGTGGTAGTGCTGGCCGTTCACCTCACCGGGGCGCATCGCGCGCGAGGTGAAGGAAATCGACAGGGCGATCTGCGGGTCACGCGCCAGGGTGGCATTGACGATGCTGCTCTTGCCGGCGCCGGAGGGGGCGGCCACGATGTACAGCGTGCCGCGCGCAACGGCGTCCGACGGCTTCGACGGGGCGCTCATGCGCGGAACCCAATTGGTTGATTTCGCAAAATTTTTCCTCGGTGTTCCAGGTCCGGCGCGGAGGATCGCGCCAGGACGGCGGGGGCTGCGCGGAACATCCTGGAACCAGGCCCGGCAGACGCTTCCCCAGGGGGCGGGCACGCAACTTTACCAGAGCAGGCCCTTTCCGGGCCCGTCCGGCAGGCGCCGCGCCTTGTGCCACATGGGCATCCGGAGGCCTGTGCTATAACCGGCCCGTACCCAACGACAGCCCGGAGGCCTGCGCCTCCCCGCCATCCCAGGAGAACGGCATGCCATCGATGAGCCGCCGCCAGTTCCTGAAAGTGACCGGGACAACCCTGGTCGGCTCCAGCCTGGCACTGATGGGCTTCGCGCCCGGCATCGCGCTCGCGGAGGTCAGGCAATACAAGCTGACCCGCGCGACCGAGACCCGCAACACCTGTACCTACTGTTCGGTGGCCTGCGGCATCCTGATGTACAGCCTCGGCGATGGCGCCAAGAACGCCGAGCCGAGCATCTTCCACATCGAGGGCGACCCGGACCATCCGGTCAACCGCGGCACGCTGTGCCCGAAGGGTGCCGGCCTGGCCGACATCATCCACAGCAAGTCGCGCCTGCTCTACCCCGAGTACCGCGCGCCGGGCTCGAACGAGTGGAAGCGGCTGAGCTGGGACGATGCGCTGGACCGCATCGCGCGGCTGATGAAGGAAGACCGCGATGCCAACTTCGTGCAGAAGAACGAAGCCGGGCAGACGGTCAACCGCTGGCTGACCACCGGCATGCTGGCGGCCTCGGCCACCAGCAATGAAACCGCGGTACTGACCCACAAGGTCGTCCGCTCCCTTGGCATGCTGGCATTCGACAACCAGGCACGTGTCTGACACGGCCCGACGGTGGCAGGTCTTGCCCCGACGCTAGGCCGTGGTGCGATGACGAATCACTGGGTCGACATCAAGAATGCCGACCTGATCCTGATCATGGGTGGCAATGCCGCCGAGGCGCATCCGTGCGGGTTCAAATGGGTGACCGAGGCCAAGGCGCACAACAAGGCCCGGCTGATCGTGGTCGATCCGCGCTTCAACCGCTCGGCCGCGGTGGCCGATGTGTACGCGCCGATCCGCACCGGTACCGACATCGTGTTCCTGGGCGGCCTGATCAACTACCTGTTGACCGAGGACCGCATCCAGCACGAGTACGTGCTGAACTACACCGACATGTCGTTCCTGGTGAAGGACGAGTTCGCCTTCAAGGACGGCCTGTATTCGGGCTACAACGAAGAGAAGCGCAGCTACGACCGTTCCAGCTGGGACTACGCCTACGGTGACGATGGCTTCGTGCGCAGCGACCCGACGCTGAAGGACCCGCGCTGCGTCTACAACCTGCTGAAACAACACTACGCGCGTTACACCGTGGAGATGGTCGAGCGCATCTGCGGCACGCCGGCCGACAGCATCCGCCAGGTGTGGGACATGATCGCGTCCACCGCCGGCAAGGACAAGGCGATGACCATCCTGTACGCGCTGGGCTGGACGCAGCACTCGATCGGCGCGCAGAACGTGCGTGCCGGCACCATGGTGCAGCTGCTGCTGGGCAACATCGGCGTGGCCGGTGGTGGCATGAACGCGCTGCGCGGGCACTCCAACATCCAGGGCCTGACCGACATCGGCCTGATGTCCGACCTGCTGCCCGGCTACCTGACGCTGCCGAAACAGGATGAGCAGGACTACGAGGCCTACATCGCCAAGCGCACGCAGAAGCCCCTGCGCGCCAACCAGATGTCGTTCTGGCAGAACTACCCGAAGTTCCACGTCAGTCTGATGAAATCGTGGTGGGGCGATGCTGCCACCGCCGACAACAACTGGTGCTTCGATTACCTGCCCAAGCTCGACAAGCCGTACGACATGCTGCAGGCGTACGAGCTGATGAACGAGGGCAAGATCCACGGCTACATCTGCCAGGGCTTCAACCCACTGGCTTCGGCGCCGAACAAGGGCAAGCTGATCAGCGCGTTCTCCAAGCTGAAGTTCATGGTCAGCATGGATCCGCTGGAAACCGAGACCATCGCCTTCTGGCAGAACCACGGCGCACTGAACGACGTCGACCCGAGCACGATCCAGACCGAAGTGTTCCGCCTGCCCACCACCTCCTTCGCCGAGGAGAACGGCGCGGTGGTCAATTCATCGCGCTGGCTGCAGTGGCACTGGAAGGGGGCCAACCCGCCGGGCGAAGCGCGCAGCGACATCGAGATCATGTCCGAGCTGTTCCATCGCATCAAAGCGATGTACGAGAAGGATGGCGGTGCGTGGTGGGAGCCGGTGCGCGACCTGGCCTGGAAGTACGCCAACCCGGAGCTGCCGACGCCGGAAGAACTGGCGATGGAATACAACGGCAAGGCGCTCGTGGACGTGTTCGATCCGAAGGACCCGACCAGGCTGGTGCGCAAGGCCGGCGAGCAGCTGGCCGCGTTTGGCGACCTGCGCGACGACGGCAGCACCGCCTCCGGCTGCTGGATCTACATCGGCGCCTGGGGTCCGACCGGCAACATGATGGCGCGGCGTGACAACAGTGACCCGACCGGCATCGGCAACACCCTGGGCTGGGCCTGGGCCTGGCCGGCCAACCGCCGCGTGATGTACAACCGCGCCTCGTGCGACGTGGCCGGCCAGCCCTTCGATCCGCGCCGCACGCTGCTGGCCTGGAACGGCAAGAACTGGGGCAACGTGGACGTGCCGGACTTCAAGGCCGACGAAGATCCCGCCGGCGGGATGGGCCCGTTCATCATGAACCCGGAAGGCATCGCCCGCTTCTTCGCCAAGGCCGGGATGGCCGAAGGCCCGTTCCCGGAGCACTACGAACCGTTCGATACCCCGCTGCGCAGCAACCCGCTCAGCCCCGGCCAGGCGCTGACGCTGAACAACCCGGCGGCACGCGTGTTCGCCAGCGACCGTGCACAGATCGGTTCGCCGGACGAGTTCCCGCATGTGGCCACCACCTACCGCCTGACCGAGCATTTCCACTTCTGGACCAAGCACGGCAAGTTGAACGCCATCATCCAGCCCGAGCAGTTCGTCGAGATCGGCGCGGCATTGGCCGACGAGCTGGGCATCACCAACGGCAGCCGCGTGCGGGTGAGTTCCAAGCGTGGCCATATCGAAGCCGTTGCGATGGTGACCAAGCGGATCAAGGCCCTGCAGATCGATGGAAAGACCGTGCACCAGGTGGGCGTGCCGATCCACTGGGGCTTCCTCGGTGCGGCCAAGCCCGGATATATCGCCAATACGCTGACCAATGCCATCGGTGACGGCAACTCGCAGACGCCCGAATCGAAGTGCATCCTGGTCAAGGTCGAGAAGGTGTAGGAGAAACGCCATGTCACTGCAATCGCTGGACATCATCCGCCGCTCGGCCACCACCACGCCCTCACCGGAGGCGCGCGGTGCGCACACCGGCCAGGTCGCCAAGCTGATCGATGTGAGCAAGTGCATCGGCTGCAAGGCCTGCCAGGTCGCCTGCATGGAGTGGAACGACCTGCGCGACGAAGTGGGCAGCTGCGTTGGCAGCTATGACAACCCGCCCGATCTGAGCGAACAGTCGTGGACGGTGATGAAGTTCCGCGAGTACGAGGACGAAAAGGGCAAGCTGGAGTGGCTGATCCGCAAGGAAGGCTGCATGCACTGCAGCGACCCGGGCTGCCTGAAGGCCTGCCCCTCGCCCGGCGCGATCATCCAGTATGCCAACGGCATCGTCGACTTCCAGGAAGAGAACTGCATCGGCTGCGGCTACTGCGTGACCGGCTGCCCGTTCGACGTACCGCGCATCTCCAAGAAGGACCACAAGGCCTACAAGTGCACGCTGTGTTCGGACCGGGTGGCGGTCGGCCAGGAGCCGGCCTGTGTGAAGACCTGCCCGACCGGGGCGATCACCTTCGGCAGCAAACAGGCGATGACCGAGCATGCCGCCGGACGCGTGGAAGACCTGAAATCACGGGGTTACGAGAACGCCGGGTTGTACGACCCGCAGGGCGTCGGCGGTACCCATGTGATGTACGTGCTGCAGCACGTGGACAAGCCCGAGCTCTACGCCGACCTGCCCAAGGACCCCCGCATCAGCCCGATGGTGGAAGTCTGGAAGGGCGTAGCCAAGCCGCTGGGCGTGCTGGCGATCGCCGCCACGGCCTTTGCTGGGTTCCTGCATTACATCGGCATCGGCCGCAACACGGTCAATGACGAGGAAGAAGAAGAAGCCGAGCACGAGGCGAAGAAGATCGAAGAGGAGCAGCGGCCATGAAGTACGCCCCGCACCCGCGGCAGATCGTCCGCTACCGCGCGCCGACCCGCATCAATCACTGGATCGTGGCGATCTGCTTCGTGCTGACCGCGCTGTCCGGGCTGGCGTTGTTCCACCCTGCCCTGTTCCCGTTGACCCAGCTGTTCGGTGGCGGCCCGTGGACGCGCATCCTGCATCCGTTCATCGGCCTGGCCATGGTGGTGGGCTTTGCGCTGCTGGCGTTGCGCATGTGGCGCGACAACCTGCCGACCGCCGATGACCGCGCGTGGATGCGTGGCATGCGCGATGTACTGCGCAACGAGGATGAAAAGCTGCCGCCGGTCGGTCGCTTCAATGCCGGCCAGAAGCTGCTGTTCTGGGCCATCATCGGCTGCCTGTCGGCACTGCTGCTGACCGGCTTCGTGATCTGGCGGCAGTATTTCAGTCATTTCTTCCCGATCGGAGTGATCCGCTTCTCGGTGCTGGCCCATGCGCTGTTCGGCTGGGTGCTGGTCTGCGCGATCGTGGTGCACATCTATGCGGCGCTCTGGATCAAGGGATCGGTGCGGGCGATGACCCAGGGCAAGGTGACCTATGGGTGGGCGTACAAGCATCACCGTCAGTGGTTCCGCGACATCCTGCGCGGGCGCCGGGAACAGGGGTAGCCGCAGGGCCTGCGGCCCTGCACCCGCAGAATCAACGTCAAGAGCGGGCCTTCTGAGGGGTGGCGGGGTGGGCCCGGTTGCGGGGGACGCTGCAAGTACCCCTCCGGGGCCCGGCCCAGCCGCTGGCGGCTGTGCGTTCGGGCGCTTGCGAAGCAGTGCTTCGCAAACAAAGCGCCCTCACCCATGTAAGCTCGGTCGCGCCATCCATGGCGCTCACGCCCCTGCCACCGGATCCACCCCGCCTTCGACAGTTTCCCGCGGCCTGCCGGAAGGGCATCCCGCTCTGGTAGGTGTCGACCTTGGTCGACACGGTAGATCCACGCCATGCG
>NZ_LXXZ01000005.1 GCF_003244875.1 Stenotrophomonas sepilia | reverse complement strand
GACCATAGGAGCTGTCAAACACGGTGCCGTTGAGCAGCTTGCCTTCGTAGTTCACGCGCACCTTGCTGCTCGGCAGCGGGCGCTCGCCGCTACCCGGGCGGATGATCTGGTACTGCAGGCCCGACGGGGTGGTGACGACGCCCGGCTGGGTCTTGTTCTTGGCCAGGAACGCGTTGCCTTCCTCGCGGTTGGTCTGTGCGGCTGCGGCGGCCTTGGCCTGCATCTCGGCCTGCTTGCTGCCCATGAAGGCCTGGATGGTGGCGGTCGCGTCAGCTTCCGTCATCTTCGGCTGGCCCTTGCTCAGGCCTGTGCTGATCGCGTCAAACAGCGAGGCGACATCAATGTCGTCCTTCAGCTGTGCCAGCGACGGGCCGACCGAGTACGAACCGATCATCTGCGACACTTTGACGCGATCGACCTTCGGCGGCTGCGAACCCGGCGCCATGCCCGGCACCTGCTGGCCACTGCGGGCCATCACCACCTGGCGCAACGCGGCATCGGTGGCCTTGGCCTGTTCCTGGGTGATCTGCGGCTGCAGGCCTTCGAACGAACGCTCCACGGCAGTGCGCAGCGCGGCCACATCGATCTCATCGGCGATCGGGGTGAACGACTTGGCGACATCAAGGCCGATGGCGTAGCCGAGCTTCTGCTTGGGGGAATTCAAGGTTGCGGTCTCCTTGGCGGCTGC
>NZ_LXXZ01000004.1 GCF_003244875.1 Stenotrophomonas sepilia | reverse complement strand
GTCTCGAAGATCATCGAGTAAGCCTGCAGTACCGGTGGTTGCATAGCGCCGCCGGTTACGCGAATGGCGGGCCGGGAACCTCGGTCCGCCTTCGCCGTCTAAGGGAAGGCAAGTTTTCAACGTACGCCAGTAGCTCAATTGGCAGAGCAGCGGTCTCCAAAACCGCAGGTTGGGGGTTCGAGTCCCTCCTGGCGTGCCATCTGCCCACCTTATCCAGCGGCCTGGGCCGCTAAAGCAGACACAGCCGGATGAATAGCAAGATCGAACACTCCAAGGACAACTCCGCCAACGGTGGAGATATCGTCAAGTATGTCGCCGCATCGCTGCTGGTGCTGGCCGGTCTGTTCGTCTGGTTCTGGTTCTCCGCCGACTCCGGTCGCGCCGCCCAGCTGGGTGCGTGGGCGGGTCAGCTGCGTGCATTGGCGGTCGTGGTCGGTCTGGTTGGCGGTATCGGCGTGTTCATGCTGACCGGCAAGGGGCGCGACACCCGCGAATTCCTCTCCGAGTCGCGCTTCGAACTGCGCAAGGTGGTCTGGCCTACGCGCCAGGAAGCCGTCCGCATGACCTGGGTCGTGATCGTCGTGGTGCTCATCCTCAGTCTTCTGCTGGGTGGCTTCGACTTCCTGATCCAGAAACTGACTCAGTGGTTCCTGAGCCGCTAAGGAGAATTGCATGAAGCGTTGGTACGTCGTTCACGCCTATTCGGGCTTCGAGAAGTCGGTGGCGCAGGCTCTGCGCGATCGCATCGTCCGTGACGGCATGGAAGAGCGCTTCGGCGACGTCCTGGTCCCGACCGAGGAAGTGGTCGAGATGCGCGCCGGCCAGAAGCGCCGTTCCGAGCGCAAGTTCTTCCCGGGTTACGTGCTGGTCCAGATCGAGACCCACGAGGAAGCCGGCATTCCGCGCATCGACAACGAAAGCTGGCATCTGGTCAAGGAAACCCCGCGGGTCATGGGCTTCATCGGCGGCACCGCCGATCGTCCGCTGCCGATCGCCGATTCCGAGGCCGAAGCCATCCTGAATCGCGTTCAGGAAGGTGTCGAGAAGCCGCGTCCGAAGGTGCTGTTCGAGCCGGGCCAGATGGTCCGCGTCACCGACGGTCCGTTCAACGATTTCAATGGCGTCGTCGAAGAAGTCAACTACGAGAAGAGCCGTCTGCGCGTCTCGGTGCTGATCTTCGGTCGTGCCACTCCGGTCGAGCTCGAGTTCGGCCAGGTCGAAAAGGCCGTCTGACCTGTCCTGTCGAGTCGAGCCATGCTCGACTCCGGGGTCTGGATGGCGCGGTAGTCGGGCATGGCTCGACTCTCCAAAGGGAACCGGGCCTGGCCCGGTTCCGTTCGTTTACCTGCCGCTTCAGGCATGTGAAGAAAAAACCTGTTATAGTGCGCGGCTCCCCGCTGGGGAAGCCAGCAGGACGAGGCCGCCGCAAGGTGGCCTTCAGCATGATTTCAAAACGCGATGCCGGGACGCGTGATTCCCGGTCCGATGGGGAGCCTGTTGTCGAAAGGCGCTAGCACCCGGAGAGCACTCACATGGCAAAGAAAGTTGTCGGTTACATCAAGCTGCAGGTGAAGGCCGGTCAGGCCAACCCCTCGCCGCCGGTCGGTCCTGCGCTGGGTCAGCGTGGCCTGAACATCATGGAATTCTGCAAGGCGTTCAACGCTGCCACGCAGAAGCTCGAGCCGGGTCTGCCGGTTCCGGTGATCATCACGGCCTACTCGGACCGTACGTTCACCTTCATCACCAAGAGCACCCCGGCTACCACCCTGCTGAAGAAGGCCGCTGGCATCTCGTCGGGCTCCAAGCGCCCGAACACCGAGAAGGTCGGCAAGGTCACCCGTAAGCAGCTGGAAGAGATCGCCAAGGCGAAGGAACCGGATCTGACTGCCGCCGACCTGGACGCCGCCGTGCGTACCATCGCTGGCTCTGCCCGTTCCATGGGCCTCGTGGTGGAGGGTTAATAAGATGGCACAGACCAAGCGTGAGAAGGCCATCAAGGCCGCCGTCGTTCCGGGCAAGGCATACGCCTTCGAGGACGCGATCAACATCCTGAAGACCGCCACCAAGGCCAAGTTCGTCGAGTCGATCGACGTCGCCGTGCGCCTGGGCGTCGATGCGAAGAAGTCCGACCAGCAGGTCCGTGGCTCCACCGTGCTGCCGGCCGGTACCGGCAAGTCGGTCCGCGTCGCCGTGTTCGCTCCGGCCGGTGCCAAGGCTGACGAAGCCCTGGCTGCCGGCGCCGACGCCGTCGGTATGGATGACCTGGCCGAGAAGATGCAGGCCGGCGATCTGAACTACGACGTCGTCATCGCGACCCCGGACGCCATGCGCGTCGTCGGTAAGCTGGGCACCGTGCTGGGCCCGCGCGGCCTGATGCCGAACCCGAAGGTCGGCACCGTTTCCCCGAACCCGGGTGAAGCCGTGAAGAACGCCAAGTCGGGTCAGGTCCGTTACCGCACCGACAAGGCCGGCATCATCCACTGCACCATCGGCAAGGCCGACTTCGCCGAAGACGCGCTGAAGTCGAACCTGACCGCGCTGCTGCTGGACCTGATCAAGGCCAAGCCGGCCACCTCGAAGGGCACCTACCTGCAGAAGGTTTCGGTCAGCTCGACGATGGGCCCGGGCGTCACCGTCGACCAGTCGTCGCTGACCCTGAAGTAATTGTTTCAAGCGGTCACGGTGCCCCACGGTGCCGTGACCGTGACATTTGAAGGCATCGCTGGCAGTGCATCGCCCGCGGTAGCCGTCAAAGACCGCAGGCGCGGTCGTGGCAATACCGGCGACGGGCATGGAAGCTCGATCTGGCAAGGAGTCGCCGCCGGAGCAGTCAGGAGCGCTTAATCGATTCCCCGGAATCACCCTGCGTAGATGGTGCCCTTCTGGAGTTTTTCTGGTTCACGCACGTCTGGGTTTCCCAGGTTGGCCCACTCCAGGTCTAGAACGGCCCACCCCCGGAACATCATCCCGATGTTCCCGGCGTCCAGGATGGATGCCGCACAGGACCGCACACGGCAGGAGCCGTAAGCGGAGTTCAATAGGAGGAGTGCAATGGCTCTCAATCTGTCCCAGAAGCAAGAAGTAGTCGCCGAGCTGGCAGACGTCGCCGCCAAGGCCCACTCCTTGATCGCAGCCGAATACGCTGGCACCACGGTCGCCCAGATGACCGCGATGCGCAAGCAGGCTCGTGAAACCGGTGTTTTCTTGAAGGTTGTCAAGAACACCCTGGCTTCGCGCGCCGTTGAAGGCACCGAGTTCGCAGTCGCCCAGGACCAGATGGTTGGTCCGCTGCTGTACGCGTTCTCGCTCGAGGAGCCCGGCGCTGCCGGTCGCCTGATCAAGGAAGCCGCCAAGGGCAACGACAAGCTGAAGGCTAAGGTCGTCGCCATCGGTGGCGAAGTGTTCCCGGCAAGCCACGTCGAAGTGCTGGCCTCGCTGCCGACCCGCGACCAGGCCCTGGCCATGCTGGCCCGCGTCCTGACCGAGCCGGTCACGATGTTTGCCCGCGCCATCAAGGCCGTTGGCGAGAAGCAGGGTGGTGGCGATGTCGCCGCTGACGCTGCCGAGCCGGCCGCCGAGACCGCCTGAGTTTCGACTTACCGTGGTTCCTGACGGAACCTCAATCCAGAAAATCATCCAAAGGTATTAATCATGTCCCTTACCAACGAACAGATCGTCGACGCCATCGCCGAGAAGTCCCTGATGGAAGTGATGGAGCTGGTCAAGGCCATCGAAGAGAAGTTCGGCGTCTCCGCCGCTGCTCCGGTTGCCGTGGCTGCTGCCGCTGGCCCGGCTGCTGCTGTTGAAGAGCAGACCGAATTCGTCGTCACCCTGAAGACTGCCGGCGAGAAGAAGGTCGAAGTCATCAAGGCCGTCCGCGCCATCACCGGCCTGGGCCTGAAGGAAGCGAAGGACCTGGCCGAAGCCGGCGGCGTCCTGAAGGACAACGCTTCGAAGGAAGAAGCCGAGAAGATGAAGAAGGACCTGGAAGCTGCTGGCGCGACTGTCGAAGTCAAGTAAGCAGTTACCTTGCATCGTCACCGATTCGCGGCGATGCAGCCAAGGCTGGGGGCGTAAGCCCCCGGCCTTTGGTCGTTGTTGCGGTGTTGTAGATCCGCGCCATGCGTGGATGTGAAAAATGCAGGAAAAAGCCCAACACGGGCTGCAGTCAAACCCCGGCAGGCCAGCGCCGAGCGCGGCAGCGGGGGAGTGGTAGCAGACGAGTTGGCAGTTGGAAGTAGCGGGAGAAGGCGTGCTGGTGCCGGCAATACCAGCGACTTCCAACTGACAATTTCAAGTTCCCTTCGGATCGTGGGCGCACGATCCGCACAACAAGGTGGAAGACCTCATGACGTCCTATTCGTTCACCGAAAAAAAGCGTATCCGCAAGGATTTCGGCAAGCAGCGCTCGATTCTCGAAGTGCCGTTCCTGCTCGCCATCCAGGTGGATTCCTATCGTGAATTCCTGCAGGAAAACGTCGATCCGGCCAAGCGCACGGACCACGGCCTGCACGCTGCGCTGAAGTCGGTCTTCCCGATCGCCAGCTACAGCGGCAACGCTGCCCTGGAATACGTCGGCTACAAGCTGGGCGAACCGGTCTTCGACGAGCGTGAGTGCCGCCAGCGCGGCATGAGCTACGGCGCCCCGCTGCGCGTGACCGTGCGCCTGGTGATCTACGACCGTGAGTCGTCGACCAAGGCCATCAAGTACGTGAAGGAGCAGGAGGTCTATCTGGGCGAAATCCCGCTGATGACCGAGAACGGCACCTTCATCGTCAACGGCACCGAGCGCGTCATCGTCTCCCAGCTGCACCGCTCGCCGGGCGTGTTCTTCGACCACGACCGTGGCAAGACCCACAGCTCGGGCAAGCTGCTGTACAGCGCCCGCATCATTCCCTACCGCGGCTCCTGGCTGGACTTCGAGTTCGACCCGAAGGACGCGCTGTTCACCCGTATCGACCGCCGCCGCAAGCTGCCGGTGTCGATCCTGCTGCGCGCGCTCGGCTACAGCAACGAAGAGATGCTGGCCGAGTTCTTCGAGATCAACACCTTCCACATCAACCCGGATGAAGGCGTCCAGCTGGAGCTGGTGCCGGAGCGCCTGCGTGGCGAGACCCTGGGCTTCGACCTCGCCGACGGCGACAAGGTCATCGTGGAAGCCGGCAAGCGCATCACCGCGCGCCACATCAAGCAGCTGGAAGCCTCGGGCATCGCCGCCCTGGCCGTGCCGGACGACTACATCGTCGGCCGCATCCTGTCGCACGACGTGGTCGATGCCTCGACCGGCGAACTGCTGGCCCAGGCCAACGACGAGATCACGGACGAGCAGCTGCAGGCCTTCCGCAAGGCCGGTGTGGATGCCGTGGGCACCCTGTGGGTGAACGACCTGGATCGTGGCCCGTACCTGTCCAACACCCTGCGTATCGACCCGACCAAGACCCAGCTGGAAGCCCTGGTCGAGATCTACCGCATGATGCGTCCGGGCGAGCCGCCGACCAAGGATGCCGCGCAGAACCTGTTCCACAACCTGTTCTTCACCTTCGAGCGCTACGACCTGTCCGCGGTCGGCCGCATGAAGTTCAACCGTCGCGTGGGCCGCAAGGAAACCACCGGCGAAGCCGTGCTGTACGACAGCAAGTACTTCGGCGAGCGCAACGACGAAGAGTCCAAGCGCCTGGTCGCTGCCCACGGCGAAAGCTCCGACATCCTGGACGTGATCAAGGTCCTGACCGAGATCCGCAACGGTCGCGGCGTGGTCGACGACATCGATCACCTGGGCAACCGTCGCGTGCGTTCGGTCGGCGAAATGGCCGAGAACGTGTTCCGCGTCGGCCTGGTCCGCGTCGAGCGTGCGGTCAAGGAGCGCCTGTCGATGGCCGAATCGGAAGGCCTGACCCCGCAGGAACTGATCAACGCCAAGCCGGTCGCCGCTGCCATCAAGGAGTTCTTCGGCTCCTCGCAGCTGTCGCAGTTCATGGACCAGAACAACCCGCTGTCGGAAGTGACGCACAAGCGTCGCGTCTCGGCCCTGGGCCCGGGCGGCCTGACCCGTGAGCGCGCCGGCTTCGAAGTGCGCGACGTGCACCCGACCCATTACGGCCGCGTCTGCACCATCGAAACCCCGGAAGGCCCGAACATCGGCCTGATCAACTCGCTGGCCGTGTACGCCCGCACCAACAAGTACGGTTTCCTCGAGACCCCGTACCGCAAGGTCGTGGACGGCAAGGTCTATGACGAAGTCGAGTTCCTGTCGGCCATTGAAGAGAACGAGTACGTCATTGCGCAGGCCAACGCGCTGACCGACGCCAAGGGCACCCTGACCGAGCAGTTCGTTCCGTGCCGCTTCCAGGGCGAATCGCTGCTGAAGCCGCCGGCGGAAGTCCACTTCATGGACGTTTCGCCGATGCAGACCGTCTCGATCGCGGCCGCGCTGGTTCCGTTCCTGGAGCACGATGACGCGAACCGCGCACTGATGGGCGCCAACATGCAGCGTCAGGCCGTGCCGACCCTGCGTTCGCAGAAGCCGCTGGTCGGTACCGGCATCGAGCGCGCCGTGGCGCGTGACTCGGGTGTGACCGTGAACGCCCGTCGTGGTGGTGAGATCGTGCAGATCGACGCCGCCCGCATCGTGGTCAAGGTCAATGAGGAAGAGATCGTTGGCGCCACCGACGCCGGCGTGGACATCTACAACCTGGTCAAGTACACCCGGTCGAACCAGAACACCTGCATCAACCAGCGTCCGCTGGTCCAGGTGGGTGACGTCATCGCCCGCGGTGACGTGCTGGCCGACGGTCCGTCCACCGACATCGGCGAGCTGGCCCTGGGCCAGAACATGCTGATCGCGTTCATGCCGTGGAACGGCTACAACTTCGAAGACTCCATCCTGCTCTCCGAGCGCGTGGTGGAAGAGGATCGCTACACCACGATCCACATCGAAGAGCTGACCTGCGTCGCGCGTGACACCAAGCTGGGGCCGGAGGAAATCTCCGCCGACATCCCGAACGTCTCCGAGCAGGCGCTGAACCGCCTGGACGAGAGCGGCGTGGTGTACATCGGTGCCGAAGTGCGCGCCGGCGACATCCTGGTCGGCAAGGTCACCCCGAAGGGCGAAAGCCAGCTGACCCCGGAAGAGAAGCTGCTGCGCGCGATCTTCGGCGAGAAGGCTTCGGACGTTAAGGACAGCTCGCTGCGCGTTCCGCCGGGCATGGACGGCACCGTCATCGACGTGCAGGTCTTCACCCGCGACGGCATCGAGAAGGACAAGCGCGCGCGCCAGATCGAAGAGTCCGAAATCAAGCGCGTCAAGAAGGACTTCGATGACCAGTTCCGCATCCTGGAAGCGGCCATCTACATGCGTCTGCGTTCGCAGATCGTGGGCAAGGTGGTCAATGGTGGTGCTGGCCTGAAGAAGGGTGACGTGATCACCGACGCCTTCCTCGACGGCCTGAAGAAGTCTGACTGGTTCGCCCTGCGCATGAAGGACGAGGACGCCTCGGAAGCCATCGAGCGCGCCCAGAAGCAGATCCAGGCGCACGAGAAGGAATTCGAGCGTCGCTTCGCCGACAAGCGCGGCAAGATCACCGCGGGCGACGACCTCGCCCCGGGCGTGCTGAAGATGGTCAAGGTGTTCCTGGCGGTGAAGCGCCGCATCCAGCCGGGCGACAAGATGGCAGGCCGCCACGGCAACAAGGGTGTGGTGTCCAACGTGGTGCCGGTCGAGGACATGCCGTACATGGCCTCGGGCGAGACCGTGGACATCGTGCTGAACCCGCTGGGCGTGCCGTCGCGTATGAACATCGGCCAGATCCTGGAAGTGCACCTGGGCTGGGCCGCCAAGGGCCTGGGTCGCAAGATCCAGGCGATGCTGGAAGCCCAGGCCGCGGTGGCCGACCTGCGCAAGTTCCTGGACGACATCTACAACCACGACGACACCAACGTGGCCAACCGTGTCGACCTGTCGCAGTTCAGCGACGAGGAACTGCTGCGCCTGGCCCGCAACCTGACCGACGGCGTGCCGATGGCCACCCCGGTCTTCGACGGCGCCACCGAAGCGGAAATCAAGCGCATGCTGGAACTGGCCGACCTGCCGAGCAGTGGCCAGACCCAGCTGTACGACGGCCGCACCGGTGAAGCCTTCGACCGCCATACCACCGTCGGTTACATGCACTACCTGAAGCTGAACCACCTGGTCGACGACAAGATGCACGCCCGTTCGACCGGTCCGTACTCGCTCGTCACCCAGCAGCCGCTGGGCGGCAAGGCGCAGTTCGGCGGCCAGCGCTTCGGTGAAATGGAAGTCTGGGCGCTGGAAGCCTACGGCGCGGCCTACACCCTGCAGGAAATGCTGACGGTGAAGTCCGATGACGTGCAGGGCCGCAACCAGATGTACAAGAACATCGTCGACGGCGAGCACGAGATGGTCGCGGGCATGCCGGAATCCTTCAACGTGCTCGTGAAGGAAATCCGCTCGCTGGCCATCAACATGGAACTGGAAGACAACTGATCCATGCCGGCGCGGCGGTCCGCCGCCGCGCCGCTGGCAGTGAACTGAAAGCCCATCGACACAGCATTCCTCCTTCTGGAGAACACCATGAAAGACCTGCTCAACCTCTTCAACCAGCAGCGCCAGACGCTGGACTTCGACGCGATCAAGATCGCGCTGGCCTCGCCGGACCTGATCCGTTCGTGGTCCTTCGGCGAAGTGAAGAAGCCGGAAACCATCAACTACCGTACCTTCAAGCCGGAACGCGACGGCCTGTTCTGCGCCGCCATCTTCGGCCCGGTGAAGGACTACGAGTGCCTGTGCGGCAAGTACAAGCGCATGAAGCACCGCGGCGTGGTCTGCGAAAAGTGCGGCACCGAAGTGACCCTGGCCAAGGTGCGTCGTGAGCGCATGGGCCACATCGACCTGGCTTCGCCGGTCGCGCACATCTGGTTCCTCAAGTCGCTGCCGTCGCGCATTGGCCTGATGCTGGACATGACCCTGCGCGACATCGAGCGCGTGCTGTACTTCGAAGCGTACGTGGTGACCGAGCCGGGCCTGACCGCCCTGGAGCGCCGCCAGCTGCTGACCGAAGAACAGTACCTGCAGGCCCGCCAGGAGCACGGCGACGACTTCGACGCCGCCATGGGCGCCGAGGCCGTCTACGAACTGCTGCGCACGATCGACCTGCAGTCGGAGATGACCCGCCTGCGCGAGGAGATCGCCGCTACCGGTTCGGAAACCAAGCTCAAGCGCCTCACCAAGCGCATCAAGCTGATCGAAGCCTTCCTGGAATCGGGCAACCGTCCGGAATGGATGGTCATGACCGTGCTGCCGGTGCTGCCGCCGGACCTGCGTCCGCTGGTCCCGCTGGATGGCGGCCGCTTCGCGACCTCCGACCTGAACGACCTGTACCGCCGCGTCATCAACCGCAACAACCGCCTGCGCCGCCTGCTCGAACTGAGCGCGCCGGACATCATCGTGCGCAATGAAAAGCGCATGCTGCAGGAATCGGTCGATGCACTGCTGGACAACGGCCGCCGCGGTCGTGCCATCACCGGCACCAACAAGCGCCCGCTGAAGTCGCTGGCCGACATGATCAAGGGCAAGCAGGGCCGCTTCCGCCAGAACCTGCTCGGCAAGCGCGTCGACTACTCGGGCCGTTCGGTCATCGTGGTCGGCCCGTACCTGCGCCTGCACCAGTGCGGCCTGCCGAAGAAGATGGCGCTTGAGCTGTTCAAGCCGTTCGTCTTCGCCAAGCTGCAGCGTCGTGGCCTGGCCACCACCATCAAGGCCGCCAAGAAGCTGGTCGAGCGCGAAGAAGCCGAAGTCTGGGACATCCTGGAAGAGGTCATCCGCGAGCATCCGGTGATGCTGAACCGTGCGCCGACCCTGCACCGCCTGGGCATCCAGGCGTTCGAGCCGGTACTGATCGAGGGCAAGGCCATCCAGCTGCACCCGCTGGTCTGCACCGCGTTCAACGCCGACTTCGACGGTGACCAGATGGCCGTCCACGTGCCGCTCTCGCTGGAAGCCCAGCTGGAAGCGCGTGCGCTGATGATGTCGACCAACAACATCCTGTCGCCGGCCAACGGCGAGCCGATCATCGTGCCGTCGCAGGACGTCGTGCTGGGTCTGTACTACATGACCCGCTCGCTGGAGAACAAGAAGGGCGAGGGCATGGCCTTCGCCAACATCGCCGAAGTCAAGCGCGCCTACGACAACCGCGTGGTGGAACTGCACGCCAAGGTCAAGGTCCGCATCACCGAGGTGGTGACCGACGAAGACGGCAACAAGCAGAACAAGACCTCGATCGTGGACACCACGATCGGTCGCGCCCTGCTGGCTGAAATCCTGCCGGAAGGCCTGCCGTTCGCGCTGGCCAATGTCGAGCTGACCAAGAAGAACATCAGCCGCCTGATCAACTCCAGCTACCGCCAGCTCGGCCTGAAGGACACGGTCGTGTTCGCCGACAAGCTGATGTACACCGGCTTCGCCTATGCGACCCGCGCCGGCGTCTCGATCGGCATCGACGACATGCTGATCCCGGACGAGAAGAAGGGCATCCTCACCGAGGCCGAAGCCGAAGTGCTGGAAATCCAGGAGCAGTACCAGTCGGGCCTGGTCACCGCCGGCGAGCGCTACAACAAGGTGGTCGACATCTGGTCGCGCACCAACGAGCGCATCGCCAAGGCGATGATGGACACCATCGGTACCGAGAAGGTCGTCAATGCCAAGGGCGAGACCATCGACCAGAAGTCGATGAACTCGCTGTACATCATGGCCGACTCCGGTGCGCGTGGTTCGCAGGCGCAGATCCGTCAGCTGGCCGGCATGCGTGGCCTGATGGCCCGCCCGGACGGCTCGATCATCGAGACGCCCATCAAGGCGAACTTCCGCGAAGGCCTGAACGTGCAGGAGTACTTCAACTCCACCCACGGTGCCCGTAAGGGTCTGGCCGATACCGCGCTGAAGACCGCGAACTCGGGTTACCTGACCCGTCGCCTGGTCGACGTGGCGCAGGACGTGGTGATCACCGAAGTGGATTGCGGTACCACCGAAGGCCTGATCATGACCCCGATCGTGGAAGGCGGCGACGTGGTCGAGCCGCTGAAGGATCGCGTGCTGGGCCGCGTGGTTGCCGAGGACGTGTTCCTGCCGGGCAACGACGAAGATCCGATCGTCACCCGCAACACCCTGCTGGACGAAGCCTGGGTTGCCAAGCTGGAAGATGCCGGCGTGCAGACCATCAAGGTCCGCTCGACCATCTCCTGTGAATCGGCCTTCGGTGTCTGCTCGCGCTGCTACGGCCGCGACCTGGCGCGTGGCCACCTGGTCAACATCGGTGAAGCGGTCGGCGTCATCGCCGCCCAGTCCATCGGTGAGCCGGGTACCCAGCTGACCATGCGTACGTTCCACATCGGTGGTGCGGCGTCGCGAGCTGCTGCGGTCGACAACATCACCGTCAAGACCACCGGCTCGGTCAAGTTCAGCAACCTCAAGTCCGTGGAGCACGCCAACGGCTCGCTGGTGGCGGTGTCGCGCTCGGGCGAAATCTCGGTGCTCGATGCGCACGGCCGTGAGCGTGAGCGTTACAAGCTGCCGTACGGTGCGACCATCACGTCCAAGGACGGTGATGCGATCAAGGCTGGCCAGACCGTGGCCAACTGGGATCCGCATAACCACCCGATCGTGTCGGAAGTGGCCGGCTTCATCCGCTTCATCGACTTCGTCGACGGCGTCACCGTCATCGAGAAGACCGACGAGCTGACCGGCCTGGCCTCGCGCGAAATCACCGATCCGAAGCGTCGTGGTACCCAGGCCAAGGACCTGCGCCCGATCGTGCGCATCGTCGACGCCAAGGGCAACGACCTGTCGATCCCGGGCACCGACCTGCCGGCGCAGTACCTGCTGCCGCCGCGTTCGATCGTCAACCTGCAGGACGGCGCCCCGGTGGGCGTGGGCGACGTCGTCGCCAAGATCCCGCAGGAAGCGTCGAAGACCCGCGACATCACCGGTGGTCTGCCGCGCGTGGCCGACCTGTTCGAAGCGCGCAAGCCGAAGGATCCAGCGGTGCTGGCCGAGCGTTCGGGCATCATCAGCTTCGGCAAGGACACCAAGGGCAAGCAGCGCCTGATCATCAAGGACACTGATGGTTCGGAGCACGAAGAGCTGATCCCGAAGTACCGCCAGGTCATCGTGTTCGAAGGCGAGCATGTCACCAAGGGTGAAACCATCGTGGACGGCGAGCCGAGCCCGCAGGACATCCTGCGCCTGCTGGGTGTCGAGCCGCTGGCTGCCTACCTGGTCAAGGAAATCCAGGACGTGTACCGCCTGCAGGGCGTGAAGATCAACGACAAGCACATCGAGGTGATCACCCGCCAGATGCTGCGCAAGGTCGAGATCACCGACCAGGGCAGCAGCAAGTTCCTGAACGGCGAACAGGTGGAGCGCCAGCGCGTTATCGAGGAGAATGCGCGCCTGTCGACCCGCAACGAACTGCCGGCGCGCTTCGATCCGGTCCTGCTGGGTATCACCAAGGCCTCGCTGGCGACCGAATCGTTCATCTCGGCGGCCTCCTTCCAGGAGACCACCCGAGTGCTGACCGAGGCTGCCGTCCGCGGTACCAAGGACAACCTGCGTGGCCTGAAGGAAAACGTCATCGTCGGCCGCCTGATTCCGGCCGGTACCGGCCTGTCCTACCACAGCAGCCGCCGTCGCGGCGCTTCCGGTCTCACCGACTCGGAAATGCAGACCCTGGCCGGCACCCCGGCTGCGGTCGAGTCCCCGGTGGTTGAAGCCGAAGCTGAACAGGCCTCGGGCGAAGAATGAGGTATCCGGTCCGGCCGCAAGGCCGGACCACCCCGTCGGTCCATCGATGGGATTGGGAAAGGGCAGGGGAGATCGTCCGCGATCGACCCAGCCAACCTGAACGGGGTACATGGAGGCCCCCCAGTAACGTCCCGGGATCAGGGACGGGCTTGACAGGAGGCGTTTGACTGCTTTCCTTGCAGGTTGCTACAATCGTCTGTCTCAGCAGGCCAAAATTTCGGCCTGCTTTAACATTTCCGCATCTCTGGCCGGATTTTCCGGCCACCAATCAGAAGAACCTACTGATGGCGACGATCAACCAGCTGGTCCGCAAGCCGCGGCAAGCGACCACCTACAAGAGTGCCTCGCCGGCGCTCGACAAGTGCCCGCAGCGCCGTGGCGTCTGCACCCGTGTCTACACCACCACTCCGAAGAAGCCGAACTCGGCTCTGCGCAAGGTTGCCAAGGTCCGCCTGACCAACCAGGAAGAAGTGATTTCCTACATCGGTGGTGAAGGCCACAACCTGCAGGAGCACTCCGTGGTCCTGATCCGCGGCGGTCGCGTCAAGGACCTGCCGGGTGTGCGTTACCACACCGTTCGTGGCTCGCTCGACGCCGCCGGCGTTGCCAAGCGTCGCCAGGCCCGTTCCAAGTACGGCGCCAAGCGTCCGAAGGCATAAGGAGAGAGCACTATGTCGCGTAAGGGTAATACTCCGCAGCGTTCCGTCCTGCCCGATCCGAAGCACGGAAGCGAAACCATCGCCCGTTTCATCAACATGGTCATGCAGAGCGGCAAGAAGTCCGTCGCCGAAAAGATCGTGTACGGCGCCATGGACGTGATCACCGAGAAGAACAGCAGCGCCAACGCCATTGAACTGGTGCAGAAGGCTCTGGACAACGTCGCTCCGGCGGTCGAAGTCAAGTCGCGCCGCGTCGGTGGTGCCACCTACCAGGTGCCGGTCGAAGTGCGTTCGTCGCGCAAGATGGCCCTGGCCATGCGCTGGCTGATCGACTCCGCGCGCAAGCGTGG
Source organism: Stenotrophomonas sepilia (assembly GCF_003244875.1). Taxonomy (GTDB): domain Bacteria; phylum Pseudomonadota; class Gammaproteobacteria; order Xanthomonadales; family Xanthomonadaceae; genus Stenotrophomonas; species Stenotrophomonas sepilia. The sequence goes on along the minus strand of NZ_LXXZ01000004.1, from coordinate 2,513 downwards.
TGAGAACACCATGCCGAAGAAGCTGGCTGCTGAACTGATCGACGCCTCGGAAAACCGCGGCGGCGCCATCAAGAAGCGCGAAGAAACCCACCGCATGGCCGAAGCCAACAAGGCATTCGCGCACTACCGCTGGTGAGTTTGACGGCCTTGTAAAACAGGCAGGGCAGCACCACTTCGGTGCGTGCTGCCTCGCGGTCCCAGAAGGACTGCGCCAATCCGAAGGCCGCCGAAAGGCGGCGTTCGGCCATCCGAAATCCAAGAAATCTGAGAGGCTCCCGTGGCCCGTTCCACTCCCATCGAGCGTTACCGTAACTTCGGCATCATGGCTCACATCGATGCCGGCAAGACCACCACGTCCGAGCGCATCCTGTTCTACACCGGCAAGAGCCACAAGATCGGTGAAGTGCACGACGGCGCCGCCACCATGGACTGGATGGAGCAGGAGCAGGAGCGTGGCATCACGATCCAGTCCGCTGCCACCACCGCGTTCTGGAAGGGCATGGACAAGTCCCTGCCGGAGCACCGCTTCAACATCATCGACACCCCCGGGCACGTCGACTTCACCATCGAAGTGGAGCGTTCGCTGCGCGTGCTCGACGGTGCCGTCTTCGTCCTGTGCGCCGTCGGTGGCGTGCAGCCGCAGTCGGAAACCGTGTGGCGCCAGGCAAACAAGTACCACGTGCCGCGCATCGCGTTCGTCAACAAGATGGACCGCACCGGTGCCAACTTCCAGAAGGTCGTCGGCCAGCTGAAGGCCAAGCTGGGTGCGGTTGCCGTGCCGATGCAGCTGCCGATCGGCGCTGAAGACAACTTCAAGGGCGTCGTCGACCTGCTGAAGATGAAGGCCATCCACTGGGATGAAGCTTCGCAGGGCATGAAGTTCGAATACAGCGACATCCCGGCCGAACTGCAGGGCCCGGCTGAAGAGGCTCGCCAGTTCATGGTCGAGACCGCTGCCGAAGCCAGCGAAGAGCTGATGGAAAAGTACCTGGGCGGCGAAGAGCTGGCCGAGGCTGAAATCATCAACGCCCTGCGTACCCGCACCCTGGCCACCGAGATCGTGCCGATGTACTGCGGCTCGGCCTTCAAGAACAAGGGCGTGCAGGCCATGCTGGACGGCGTGATCCAGCTGCTGCCGTCGCCGGTCGACGTGCCGGACGTGAAGGGCGTGGACGTTGACGACGACACCGTCGAAATGACCCGCAAGTCGGACGACAAGGCTCCGTTCTCGTCGCTGGCCTTCAAGATCATCACCGACCCGTTCGTCGGCGCGCTGACCTTCTTCCGTGTCTACTCGGGCACCCTGAACGGTGGCGACACCGTGCTGAACTCGGTGAAGGGCAAGAAGGAGCGCATCGGCCGCATCCTGCAGATGCACTCGAACAACCGCGAGGAAATCAAGGAAGTTCTGGCTGGTGACATCGCCGCTGCCGTGGGCCTGAAGGACACCACCACCGGTGACACCCTGTGCGCCGTGGACGCCCCGATCATCCTGGAGCGCATGACGTTCCCGGAGCCGGTGATCTCGATGGCCGTCGAGCCGAAGACCAAGTCGGACCAGGAAAAGATGGGCCTGGCCCTGGGCCGCCTGGCGCAGGAAGATCCGTCGTTCCGCGTCAAGACCGACGAAGAATCCGGCCAGACCATCATCTCGGGCATGGGCGAGCTGCACCTGGACATCATCGTTGACCGCCTGAAGCGCGAGTTCAACGTTGAAGCCAACGTCGGCGCGCCGCAGGTGGCCTACCGCGAAACCATCACCCTGGCCGACGTCAAGTCGGACTACAAGCACGCCAAGCAGTCCGGTGGTAAGGGTCAGTACGGTCACGTCGTGATCGAGCTGTCGCCGATCACCGCTGCCGACCGTGCCGATCCGAAGATCGCTCCGATGATCAAGGACGACTTCCTGTTCATCAACGACATCACCGGCGGCGTGATCCCGAAGGAATTCATCCCGTCGGTCGAGAAGGGCCTGCGCGAAACCATCACCAGCGGCCCGCTGGCTGGCTTCCCGGTCGTGGACGTCAAGGTGAAGCTGGTGTTCGGTTCGTACCACGACGTCGACTCCTCGGAAATGGCGTTCAAGCTGGCTTCGTCGATGGCCTTCAAGCAGGGCTTCGCCAAGGCCAAGCCGGTGCTGCTGGAGCCGATCATGAAGGTCGAGATCGTGACCCCGGAGGATTACCAGGGTGACGTGATGGGCGACGTCAGCCGTCGTCGCGGCGTGCTGCAGGGTTCCGACACCACCGGTGACGGTTCGGCCAGCATCATCAACGCGATGATCCCGCTGGGTGAAATGTTCGGCTACGCCACTGCGCTGCGTTCGCAGACCCAGGGCCGCGCCACCTTCACCATGGAATTCGATCACTACGAGCCGGCTCCGAGCAACATCGCCGAAGCCGTCATGAAGAAGGGCTGAGCCTCGCTCAGCCTCTCTTGAAACCACTTACGAACAATCAAGGTATAGAACAATGGCAAAGGGTAAGTTCGAACGCACCAAGCCGCACGTCAAC
>NZ_LXXZ01000003.1 GCF_003244875.1 Stenotrophomonas sepilia | reverse complement strand
GGGCGCCCGTTCTGCTTATTTGAACTTGTAGACCACGTTCATCGTGGTCAGCGTATCGGTCTTGCGCTTGTCGACAGCGACGTCGCTGTTGTAACGCGCCTGCCAGCCGGCCTTCAGCGCCAGGTGCTCGTTCATGCTCACCGAGACACCGAAGTCGTTCTGGCCGAAAGTGTTGTACGAACCGGACTCGACCAGCAGCGTGTTCACCAGGTCGGTGTTGTCGGTCAGCGAGTACTTCAGGTCGAACAGGCCACGGCCGATCATGCCGGTACGGGTGCGGTCATCCTCGGTGCTGTGGGTACGGCGCACGCCGGGGCCGATCTGCGCGTCGAACGAAAAGCGCTCGGTGTTCCACAGGCGGGTGCCGTAACCCAGACCGAACGAGCTCTGGCGGTCGTAGGTGGCGAAGTCGTCGCGCTCGGTACGCACCGTGGCCGTCAGCTGGCGGTGCTCGCCCAGCTGCAGCGCGCTGCCCGCACTGCCGGTGTAGCGGTTGGCGGTGGTGTTGCTGCGGCGGGTGGTGGTGCCGTCGTCATTGGTCTCGGTCACCTTGGAGCTGGAGCGCAGGCCGAACAGGTCCATGCTGTGCACCCAGTCGCCGTCGGGGGAGGGCC
>NZ_LXXZ01000002.1 GCF_003244875.1 Stenotrophomonas sepilia | reverse complement strand
GCCACGGCCACGGCAGGAGCCGAAGCAACAGCAGAAGCTGGTTTCCTGCGCGTCGGCGCGGTGGGTCCGGTTGCGGGGGCGTGAGCCGCATGGATGCGGCGACCGAGCTTACATGGACGTACTTGCAGCGCCCCCCGCAACCGGACCCACCCCGCCTTCGACAGTTTCCTGCGGTCTGTTGGACATGTTGATGGGGTCAGATCCGTTTTCCGCAGGAAAACGGATCTGACCCCGGATTCAATTCGATATCTGACAGATCTGATCCACGCATGGCGTGGATGGTCCAACCGTCACCGGAAATCTGTCGGGGGGTGGGGCGGTGTGGGTGGGCAGGACCGTTGGCGCCATGGATGGCGCCATCGAGCCCCCATGGACAGGTTTACGGTGTGTCCTGACCAGCCACACCGTCCCGCCCAACTCACAGAAAACCAGAGCCGCTTTTGATCTTGATTTGGCTTCGGCAGGTGCAGGGCGCAGCCCTGCCGAAACCCTACTTCACCCGGCGGCCCGAGCGGTCGATGCGGAACCGCTCTCCGCCTTCCATCGGCGTGTGGCCATCGGCATCCGGCGTGCCGCGCCGGCAGCCGTTGCAGACCTCGGCCACGCCATCCTGGAATGGCCAGGCGAAATCGAAGGTGCCGGGCACCACCTGGCGGAACTTCAGGTCGAAGTAGCCGACGCGGCTGCCGACGCGGCCGCGCAGCAGGCCTTCCTGCGGCGTTTCCGGGCCGTTGTCCCAGGTCAGCACCGGCAGGCTGCGGCCCGTGCGGTCGACGTAGTGGAAGCCCTGGTCGGCATACACCACGGCCAGGCCGTGGTCGTCGTAGTTCAGGTCCTTCAGCGTATCGGCGCTGATCTTCAGCCGGTGATCGACCACCTCGCAGTTGGGGAGCGGCCACAACCCGTGTTCGTCGGTCAGCAGCTTGCATGCCGGTGCCTGTGCCTGTGCATTGGCACTGACCAGCACGCCAAGCATTGCCAGCGACCGCGCAAGGCGGCCGCTGGCAGGGGCAGGGCGGGCCTGCCGCGCGATCACTTTGCCTCGGCCTTGCGTTCGAAGGCCGCCGGTGCCGGCAACTGCACCGGCACGCCCTTGTCATCGCAGGTGCCGGCCTGGCACAGGCGTTCGCGCAGGGCCGGGGTGGCCTGCACGATCATGTGGTAGATCGCGTTCTGTTCCAGCGTGCCGCGGATCGCCTTGCTGCCCGGGCCACGTGCCCAGATGCCGACGTCCTCACCACCATGCGATTCGGACTTCATCGGCACCAGCGCTTCCTGCATGTAGTCCGGATGCTCGGTGTCGACCTCGCGCAGGTTCGGGCGACCGTTGGCCGGTTCGAAGCTGCTTGGGTTGTGCGGGTAACGCTTCGGCCCGGCCGGCTGCTGGTTGCTGCTGCCGGTGTGGCCTGGGCCGTTGGCGTAGCTCAGCGTGGTGTACGGCTGGCCGGTGCCGTCCAGGGCGTAGTCCAGCTTGCCGGCGCCGTCTTCGCCGCCCTTGTCCTTCACCTTGCCCAGGATCGGGTTGCCGCGTGCCGGGTAGCCGACGAAGTTCAGCGTGTGCGAGTGGTCGGCGGTGACGATGATCAGGGTGTCGTCGGCCGAGGTCAGCTCGTTGGCCACGCGCACCGCATCGGACAGCGCCACGGTCTCGGTCAGTGCACGGTAGGCATTGCCGCTGTGGTTGGCGTGGTCGATGCGCGCGCCTTCGATCATCAGTACGTAGCCTTCCGGGTGCCTTGAAAGGTTCTTGATCGCCGCTGCGGTCAGTTCGGCCAGGCTCGGCTCACCGCCCGGATCCTGCGGGCGCTCGTACTCGTAGCGCATGTGGTCCGGCTCGAACAGGCCAAGGATGGCCGGCGCATTTGCGGCTGCGGCCAGCTGCTTGCTGTTCCAGACATAGGCACCCTGCGGATGCGCCTGCTGCCATTCCTGGACCAGGCTGCGGCCGTCCAGGCGCTGGCCGACCTTGTCGTCGTATTCCGGGTCGCGCTCTTCCACGGTGGTGAACTCACCACGGCCGCCACCAAGGGCGACAAGCGGACCGCGCCCATAGCGCGAGGTCGACAGCAGCTGCTGGGCGATGTCCTTGCAGCCGGCCGCCTTGGCCGCTTCAGTCAGGTCGGTGTCGTTTTCCCAGTTGCGCTCGGGCGAGTGCGCGTAGGTGGCAGCGGGGGTGGCATGGGTCAGGCGGGCGGTGGATACCACGCCGGTGGCCAGGCCGGCGCTGTCGGCCAGCTGCAGCCAGGTCAGCAGGCCCTTGGACAGGCTGTCGGCACAGTCGGTGCGGCTTCCGGCACTGACGCCGATCGCGCCCATGTGGGTCTTCACGCCGGTGGTGATGGCGGTCATGGTGCCGGCCGAATCAGGCGTCTGCGAATCGGTGTTGTAGGTCTTGCTGAACGCCGTGGCCGGGAAGCGTTCCCAGGACAGCAGGTTCTCCTCGCCGGAGCCGCCCTTGCGCTGGCCCTCGTAGATGCGCGAGGCGGCCACGGTGGTCAGGCTCATGCCGTCACCGAGGAACAGGATGACGTTCTTCGCCTTGCCGGACATCGCACCATTGGCCGCAGCCTGGGCGGCACCGCTGCGGTACCACCACTGCGGGGTCTCGCCGGCCGGATGGGCGACGGGATCGACGGCGACCTTCAGGCCGGCCGGGGCGGACGCGGGGGCAGTGCTGGCGCAGGCGCCCAGCAGGAGGGTGGTGGCGCAGGCGGCCAACAGGGAGACGGAACGACGCATGGACGCTGGGATCTCACAAACTGTAACGGGACATTCATTATGCCCGCCCCAGCAAGGCACGCCGATGACACACTGATTTGCCGGCCGGGCGGTCGTTCTGCGGGCTGCCTTGGGCTATCGTGCCAGCATCCCTTCCTTCCCCTCTGGATTGCCTATGACGCTGGTCTCTGCCTGGCTGCGGATTCCGTTCTGGCAGCGCGTGGTCGGTGGCTTCGTGCTCGGCGCGCTGGCCGGCTGGGCGCTCGGCCCGGCCGCGGAAACGTGGTTCGGCCCGCTCGGTGAGCTGTACGTCACCCTGATCAAGATGATCGCCGTGCCGCTGGTGTTCTTCGCGGTCATCAACGCGATTTCGTCGCTGCACGGGCAGAAGTCCGTGGCCGCGCTCAGTGGGCGCACCTTCCTGTGGTTCGTGATCACCGCCGCGCTGGCAGTGTGTGTCGGCCTGGCCGTGGGTACGGTGCTGCAGCCCGGCGCGGGTGGCCTGCAGTTGTCGATGGCCAGCAACTACGTGCCGCGCGAAGTGCCCAGCGTGGTGCAGGTGCTGCTGGACGTGGTGCCGGCCAATGTCTTCTATGCGCTGTCCGGCATCGGCACCAAGGTCAACGCGGCCGGTGAGACCGTGCTGGCCGCGGGTCGCGGCTCGATCCTGCCGGTGATCTTCTTCGCCGGCCTGGTGGGCTTTGCCATCGTCAAGCTGGGCGAGAAGGTGACCGAGGCGCGCAAGCTGGTCGGCCAGATGAGCGACATCATGATCCAGGTGACCCGCTTTGTGCTGGAAGTCACCCCGATCGGCACCTTCGGCCTGATCGCGGGCCTGGTCGGCAGCTATGGGTTCGAGAAGCTGCTGCCGCTGGGCCATTTCGTGCTGGCGTTGTACGTGGCCTGTGCGCTGCACATCGTGGTGGTCTACAGCGCGCTGCTGCTGGCGCACGGCCTGAACCCGCTGAAGTTCTTCCGTGGCGCCGCACCGGGCATGCAGGTTGCGTTCGTCAGCTCGTCCAGCTTCGCTGCGATGCCGGTGGCGCTGCGTTCGATCACCCACAACCTGGGCGTGAACAAGGACTACGGTTCGTTCGCGGTGCCGCTGGGCGCCAGCATCAAGATGGACGGCTGCGGCGCGATCTATCCGGCGCTGTGCGCGGTGTTCATTTCGCAGTACAGCGGCGTGCCGCTGACCCCGGAGCAGTACGTGGTGGTGCTGATCGCCTCGGTGCTGGGCAGCTTCGGCACCGCCGGCGTGCCGGGTACTGCGGTGATCATGGCCACGGTGGTGCTGAGCGCGGCGAACCTGCCGCTGGAGACCATCGGTTACCTGTATGCCATCGACCGCATCCTGGACATGATGCGCACGATGACGAATGTGACCGGCCAGATGCTGGTGCCGGTGCTCGTGGCCAAGGAAACCGGGCTGCTCGACCAGGCGGTGTATGACAATCCGTCCAGCAATGTGGGCGTGGACGATCCTGACCCGACTCCGCCACGCAGCTGAGGTTGCGTGGAGATGAAAGGCCCGCCTGACCGGCGGGCCTTTTGCTTGGGGATGGCCGACGCGGTGCCGGCCAAGGGGCATTCCTCGTAGATCCACGCCATGCGTGGAGGGAGAGACACAGTGCCGACCAACGGTCGGCACCTACCAGGGCGGTCGGCGGTGGCACAACGAGCAGGTCCCAGTAGATCCACGCTATGCGTGGATGGGGGGCAATGGATTCCTGCCAACAAAAAAGCCGCTGCAGGGCAGCGGCTTCTCGCGTCAGGCGGCGCCGTAGCGCCAGCGGGTCAGAGGTCGACCCGGCGGGCCTGCATGAACTTGTTGCCCCAGTAGCCACTGAGCAGGGTGTCCACGCGCACGTCCTTGCCCGAACTCGGTGCGTGCAGGAAGCGGCCGTCGCCGACATAGATGCCGACATGGTCGACGCGGCCCTTGCGGCCGAAGAACACCAGGTCACCGGCAGCCAGCGCGGTGCGGTCGTTGATCAGTTCGGCGTTGTCATCGTGGGCCATCTCGCGCGAGACGCGCGGCAGCTCGATGCCCAGGGCCGAACGGAACACATAACCGACCAGGCCGCTGCAGTCGAAACCGCTGTCCGGGTTGCTGCCACCCCAACGGTACGGGGTGCCCAGCAGGGTCATCGCGCGGCGCAGCAGCGACTGCACCTTGCCGTTGTCGGCGGCGGTACCGACAACGCTGCCATTGGCGGCGCTGCTGGTGTCGTAGTTGGCGAGCAGGCGGCTGAGGTCGCCGGCCACCACGGCCGAGCGGTCCATCAGCGGAATGGTGTCGTTGGCGGCCAGGTGCGGCAGCAGGGCGGCCAGCGTGGCGCTGGCGGCGGCATCGACGCGGCTGCGCTGCGGAGCGGCAGCCTCGGCCTTGGCGGCCGGTCGGGCGGCGCTCTCGGCCACCGGGGCCGGGGGCACATCGGAACGGTTCGGAGCAGTCTGCGACCAGGCCGGAAGGCTGGTCAGGCACAGTGCCAGGCCAAGCAACAACGGGCGGGCACTGCGTGAAGATACGGAAGTCTGGCCTTCGCTTTTCAGGTCGTCAGTCGTCACGCGTCGGTCACAGGAAAAAAACGATGGGGCATCATGCCCTGTAAAACCGCCGATAAGTTAAAAATTCCGTTAGTAAAACGTTATTTCAGTAGTGATTTACGTCACAGTTTTGAACATATCGCCTGTTCATTTTAGCGAAGGACGCGTTTCGCCCCTGTGTAGTGGTCTTTCCAGTAGGGGCCGCTGAGCGAGTCGAGGCGTACCGTCCCGCCGGTACTCGGCGCGTGCACGAAACGCCCCTCACCTACATAGATGCCGACATGGGTGACGCTGCCTCGGCTGCCAAAGAACACCAGATCGCCGGTGGCCAGGCGCTGCGGATCGATCTTCGGGCCCTGTACGGCGGCCAGGTCGCGCGAGGTGCGCGGCAGTCGCAGGTCCAGCATTTCGCGATAGACATAGGCGACCAGGCCGCTGCAGTCGAAGCCCGAATCCGGGGTGTTGCCGCCATAGCGGTAGGGCGTGCCGACCAGGCTGATGGCCCGCATCAGCACCGAGTTGGCGGCCTCGGGGTTGTCCGGCACGGTCTTCGGCCAGTTCGCCGTCGGCGGGGGCGGCGCCGGGCGGGTGGCCTTGCCGCCGCCACAGGCGGTCATCAACACGGGCAGGGCCAGCAGCAGGGCCGGGGCGAGAAACCGGCGCGGGCCGGACGAAACTGGCGTGATGTGCATGATCTCCGGATAATGCGCCACCTTGGATTGGCCGTCATGATGGCGGCGTCCCCGCCGGGCGACAACCCGCCCCAACCCGCCTGCCTCCGGCAGATCCAGACAGAGTTGCGCATGAAGATCGAAAAAGACCGCGTTGTCCGCTTCCACTACACCGTTTCCGAAGTCGGCCAGGAGCCGATCGAGTCGTCCAAGGACCGCGGCGAGCCGCTGGCGATCCTGATCGGCCACGGCAACATCATCCCGGGCCTGGAAAACGCCATGATGGACAAGGAAGCCGGCGCGACCTTCAACGTCGACGTCAAGGCGGCCGATGCCTACGGCGAGCGTCGTGAAGGTCTGTCCCAGCGCGTGCCGAAGAAGCACTTCGGCAACACCAAGCTGGCCCCGGGCCAGCAGGTCGTGCTGCAGACCAACTTCGGCCCGCGTGCGGTGACCGTGCAGAAGGTCGGCATGAGCGTCGTCGACGTCGACCTGAACCACCCGATGGCCGGCAAGGACCTGCACTTCGACGTCGAGATCGTCGACGTGCGCGAAGCCGGCAAGGAAGAGATCGACCACGGCCACGTCCACGGCGACGGTGGTCACCAGCACTGATCGCAGCGCGATCGTGATGGATGCAGCGGCCCGCTTCGGCGGGCCGTTGCGTTTCTGGAACACGGCGCGGCCATCCATGGCGTACGGGCCGGCGGCATAATGGCGGACCTGCCTGACGGACGCCCCGTGAACGCCGCTTCTCCTTCCCTGCAGCCGGTCGCTTCCGGCGAACGCATCGCCGTGCTGGACGTGCTGCGCGGTGCCGCGCTGCTGGGCATCCTGCTGATGAACATCGAGGCCTTCAGCGGACCGCTGGACCTGGCCTTCACCGGCATCGACGTACATTGGCAGGGCATCGACTACTGGGCCGATGCCTTTGTGTACGTGTTCGTGCAGGGCAAGTTCTTCACCCTGTTCTCGCTGCTGTTCGGCGCCGGCTTCGCGGTGATGGCGCAGCGCGCTGAGGCCGCCGGGCGCGACTTCACCCCGTTCTACCTGCGCCGCAGTGCTGGCTTGCTGCTGATCGGCCTGTGCCACGCGCTGCTGGTCTGGTCCGGCGACATCCTGGTGATGTACGCGTTGGTCTCGTTGCCGTTGCTGGCCTGCCGCGAGGCGCCGCGCAGCTGGCTGCCGTGGATGGGCGTAATCGTCTATCTGGGCGGCGTTGCGCTGATGCTGCTGGTGGGCGCGATGGTGTCGATGGCTTCGGCCGAAGAGGTGCGGGGCATGCTTGCCGAGGCGCAGCAGAGCATCGACCTGCAGCGGCAGGTGTACGGGCAGGGCAGCTGGGCGCAGGCCACTGTGCAGCGCCTGAGCGAGTTCGGCACCTCGATGGGCGCGCTGCTGATCACCGGCCCGGAAGTGCTGGGCATGTTCCTGATCGGCAGCTGGTTCGCCGCCAGCGGCGCGTTGGCGACGCCGGAGCGCTTTCCGCGGCTGTACGCGGTGCTGCGTTGGGGGGCACTGCCGCTGGGCCTCGTGGTCACGCTGCTGGGTATTGCCTGGAAGCCCTACCTGGCGCCGGGTGCCTACGGCCTGCCGGTGACAGCGGCGATGGCGCTGGTGACGATCGGTGGCCTGCCGATGTGCCTGGGTTACCTCGCGTGGATCGTGCATTGGCGTGCGCGGTTGGCCTGGCTGGCACCGGTCGGGCGCATGGCGCTGACCCACTATCTTGGTCAGTCGCTGCTGTGTACCTGGACCTTCTACCACTATGGCCTGGGCAGGTTCGAGATGATGCCGCGCAGCGTGCAGCTGTTGTTCGCGCTGCTGCTGTTTGCCGCGCAGGTGGTCTTCTCGCACCTGTGGCTGCGCCATTTCCGCTTCGGCCCGATCGAGTGGATATGGCGTGCGATGACCTATCGGCAGTGGCCACCGATGCGGCGCAGCACGGAGCAGGGGTGAGCGATGGGCACGCATGCGCTGTGCCGATCGGCCGCGCGCCCGCGCATCCTCACGTCTGGCTTGCAGCGGGGCATGGCATGCTCGGCATCAGCATGAGCGCCGGCACCGGCCAGCTGATCGCCGATCTCGTCTGCGGCCGCACGCCAGCGATCGATCCTGCCCCTTACCGACCCGAGCGATTCCGATGAGCACTGCACCTTATGATTACGACCTGATCGTCCTTGGCGGCGGTTCCGCCGGCCTGGCCGGTGCCATCCGTGCAGCGCAGCATGGCAAGCGCGTGGCGATGCTGGAACCGGGCGAACTGGGCGGTACCTGTGTCAATGTTGGCTGCGTGCCGAAGAAGGCGATGTGGCTGGCGGCCGACCTGCACGAGCGCATCGGCCTGGCCAATGCGATGGGCTTCGATGTCGAGGCACGCCCGGCGCTGTCGTGGAAGGAGCTGGTGATCCATCGCCAGGCCTACATCACCAACATCCACACCAGCTACCACAAGCGCCTGGATGAAACCGGCGTGGTGCGCATCCCTGCGCGCGGCCGTCTGCTTGATGCGCATACCGTGGCCTGCAGTGACGGCGTGCATTACAGCGCCGAGCACATCCTGATCGCCACCGGCGCGCATCCGCTGCGTCCGGATATTCCCGGCGCGGAACTGGGCCTGGTTTCCGATGACTTCTTCGATCTGCGTGCGGCACCGGCCGAGGTGGCGATCATTGGTGGCGGCTACATCGCGGTGGAACTGGCCGGGTTGCTGCAGGCGCTGGGCAGCAAGGTGAGCCTGCTGGTGCGGGGCAAGCGGTTGCTGGAGCGCTTCGACTACGAGCTGACCGACCAGCTGGCCGAGAACCTGAAGCAGCAGGGCGTGCGGATCCACTTCGACTATCGCCTGCGCGAACTGCAGCGCGATGGCGAGCGCGTGCGTGCGTTCGGCCATGACGGCCCGATCGACAGCGTGTTCGATGCGGTGTTCTTTGCCACCGGCCGCCGCGGCAACAGCCGTGATCTGGGCCTGGAAGCGCTCGGCATCGGCATTGGCGAGCACCAGCAGGTGCAGGTGGACGAATGGCAGACCACCTCTGTGCCGAGCGTGCACGCGGTCGGCGACATCGCTGGCAAGGTCGGCCTGACCCCGGTGGCGGTGGCCGCTTCACGGCGGCTGATGGACCGCCTGTTCGGTGGACGTCCGCAATCGAAGATGGATTACGAGAACGTGGCCAGCGTGGTGTTCTCGCATCCGCCGCTGGGTGCAGTGGGCATGAGCGAAGAGGAAGCGCGCGCGCGTTTTGACCAGGTGAGCGTTTACCACAGCCGTTTCCGCCCGATGCTGCAGGCGCTGGCCAACGGCACCCAGCGCAGCCTGTTCAAGATGGTCTGCGCGGGCCCGGAGGAGCGCGTGGTGGGTATCCACCTGCTGGGCGAAGCGGCCGACGAGATCCTGCAGGGCTTCGCGGTGGCGGTGAAGATGGGCGCAACCAAGGCCCAGTTCGACGACACCGTGGCGATCCACCCGACCTCGGCCGAGGAAGTGGTGCTGATGCGCTGAGCCCGCAGTTGTAGAGCCGAGCCCACGCTCGGCTGCTTTTCGCCCAGGCTTGGCGAAGCCGAGCGCAGGCTCGGCTCTACAGGGCACCGGGGGCGCCCGTGCGACAATGGGCGCCCCCACGCCTTACCGGGCCGCTCTGCGCGGCCCGCCGTCGTCCTGATGTCCACGCCCGCTTCCCGCATCGCTACGGCTTCCCCCCGCATCGCGCTGGGGGGTATCGGCCTGGCTGCGATCGGCGCCATTGCTGCTTCCGGCAAGGCCATCATCGTCAAGCTCGGCCTGCGCCACGGCGTGGATGCCACCACGCTGCTCGCCCTGCGCATGCTGATGGCGCTGCCCTTGTTCGCGTTGATGGCCTTGTGGGCCGCGCGCCGGGCCACACCGCTGTCCTGGGCCGACCGCGCCCGCGTGCTGTGGCTGGGCTTCACCGGCTATTACCTGTCCAGCCTGCTCGATTTCCAGGGCCTGCAGTACATCAGCGTGACGCTGGAACGGCTGATCCTGTACTTGAACCCGACCCTGGTGCTGCTGATCAACGTGCTGCTGGCGCGCCAGCGGCCGGGACGCTGGCAGATCGGCGCGCTGGTGCTGAGTTACCTCGGCGTGCTGCTGGCCTTCGGGCACGACCTGCAGCGCGAGGGCGGCCAGATCATCGTCGGCAGCCTGCTGGTGCTGGGCAGTGCGCTCAGCTACGCGCTGTACCTGTTCGGCAGCGGGCAGGTGGTCGCGCGCATCGGTGCAGTGCGGCTGACGGCCTATGCCAGCTGCGTGGCCAGCGTGCTGGTGCTGCTGCATTTCGCGGTGACCCATCCGCTGCCACTGCTGTGGCAGGCACCGGCGCCGGTACAGTGGCTGTCGCTGGTCAATGCCACTGTCTGCACGGTGCTGCCGGTGCTGGCGATCATGTTGGCGGTGCAGCGCGTGGGTTCGTCGCTGGCCGCACAGGTCGGTATGCTGGGCCCTGTTTCCACCATCGTGATGAGCCTATGGCTGCTCGACGAACCGATGGGGCCGGCACAGATCGCCGGCACCGTGCTGGTGCTGATCGGCGTTCTGCTGGTGACCCGCCTGCGGCGCTGACGCCGGAGCAGGCGCGTGCGCGCATCCTGGCGGTGATCCGCGCGATCCCGGCGGGGCAGGTGATGGGCTACGGCCAGGTGGCGATGCGCGCGGGCCTGCCCGGGCGTGCACGCCTGACCGCGCGCATCCTGGGCCAGAACGACGACCCGGACCTGCCCTGGCACCGCGTGCTGCGCTCGGATGGGCGCATCGCCATGGAAGAAGGGTCGGCGGGCTGGCGCGAGCAGTCGCAGCGGCTGCGTGCCGAGGGCGTGGTGGTTGAGAACGGCCGGGTGCAGATGCCCACGACCGATCCGGCGGTAGCGCTGGATGCTGCCGTATGGGGGCCGGGCTGAGCGCCGCTGGCGACTGAACAGGCCGGACCTGCGGGTCGCCAACAAGGCGCGGTGCTGCGGCTATGATGGAGGTCGTTCCATGCCGGTGCTCCCATGTTCCCGCGACTGCCAACCGTCACCAAGGCCCTGCTGATCGCCAACGCGATCCTGTTCCTGCTGCAGCAGCCGTTCCTGCTCGGCATGCAGACCTTTGAGCCGTTCATGCTGCAACCGCTGCAGCAGGGCTTCGATGCGTTCTCGCCGGGCGGCAACTTCCAGCCTTGGCAGCTGCTGACCTATGGCTTCCTGCATGGCAGCTTCGGCCACCTGTTCTTCAACATGCTGGCGGTCTTCATGTTCGGTGCGCCACTGGAGCAGACCTGGGGCGAGAAGCGCTTCCTGCTGTATTACCTGGTCTGCGTGGCCGGTGCCGGTGTCTGCCAGCTGCTGGTGGGTACGCTGCTGGAGAACCCGGCCACGGTGCTGGGTGCCTCTGGCGGCGTGTTCGGCCTGCTGCTGGCCTACGGCATGCTGTTCCCGAACCAGCGGGTGATGCTGCTGTTCCCACCAATCCCGATGAAGGCGCGCACCTTCGTGATCCTGTTCGGCGTGGGCGAACTGGTGCTGGGCATGACCGGCTGGCAGCCGGGCGTGGCCCACTTCGCGCACCTCGGCGGCATGCTGTTCGGCTGGTTGCTGATTCGCTACTGGCGCGGGCAGCCGCCGTTCAACAAGCGCCGACCGCCCGGCCCACCGAAGCGCCCGAACCATCTGCGCAGCGTCAAATGATCCGAAGGATCATTTGACGCTGTAGGTGCCGACCGTTGGTCGGCACGCCTTCTCCCACGCGGGTAGGTGCCGACCTTGGTCGGCACGCCCTCACAGATCCTGCAACACCACCTGCGCCGCATTGTGACCTGGCGCGCCGGTCACGCCACCGCCGGGATGCGTACCCGACCCGCACAGGTAAAGGCCGGGCAGGGCACCACGATAGCCAGCCTGGCCAACCATCGGCCGTGCCGAGAACAACTGGTTGGCACTGAGCGCTCCGTGGAAGATGTCGCCGCCGATCAGGCCGAAGGTGCGCTCCAGATCCAGCGGTGACAGCACCTGGCGGCCCAGTACGCTGCCAGCGAAACCCGGCGCATACCGTTCAACGGTGGCGATCATCAGATCGGCCACCGTTTCACGATGATCATCCCAGTGACGCCCGCCGGGCAGCACGGGCGCCACGTGCTGGCAGAACAGGCTGGCGACGTGCTTCCCCGGCGGCGCCAGCGAATCGTCCAGCGTGCTGGGAATGAGCATTTCCACGATTGGTTCGCGTGACCAGCCATTGCGACGCGCATCCAGCCAGGCACGGTCCATGTAATCCAGGCTTGGGGCCATGATGATGCCGGCGCTGAGGTGATCGCCGGGACCGGGCAGAGCGCGGAAGTCCGGCAGCTGCGACAGCGCGACATTCATCCGGAACGTGCCGGAACCGCAGCGCCAGTTCGCCATGCGTTCGCGCGTTGCGTCCGGTACCTGCTCCGGTGCCAGCATCTGCTCGTACAGCAGCTTTGGATTGACGTTGGCGATCATCGCGCGTGCGCGCAGGATTTCGCCGTTGGCCAGCGCCACGCCCACGACACGACCCTGCTCGATCAGCAGGCGTTGCACACCGGCATCCACGCGCAGCTCAGCCCCGGCCTCCCGCGCGGCAGTGGCGATGGCCTGGCTGATCGCGCCCATGCCACCGATCGCATGGCCCCACGCACCTTTCATGCCATTGCACTGGCCGAACACGTGGTGCAGCAGTACGTAGGCACTGCCCGGTGTATAGGGGCTTGCGTAGTTGCCGACGATGCCATCGAAGCCGAACAGCGCCTTGATCGGCTCGCTTTCGAACCAGCGGTCCAGGTACTCGGCCGCCGACAGCGTGAAAAGGTCCAGCAGCTCCTGCCGCAGCGAGGCATCCAGCGTGGCCAGTTCACGACCGAGGCGGCCCATCTGCCACAGGGCGGGCAGCGCACGCCAACCGCCTGCTGCACCCAGGTCCGGCGGCGCGCGCAGGGCCCAGGCGCGCAGCACATCAGCGAAGATCTCCAGGCGCGCTTCGTATTCGGGTAGCCGCTGTGCATCCCGCTCGGAGAACTTCGCGACCCCGGCCTGGGTGCGGCCCGGTGCGGACAGCAGGTAGCGGCCGTCCGGCAATGGCAGGAAGTTGTTGGCCGGGCGATTGATGATGCGCAGCCCATGCGCATGCAGCTGCAGGTCGTCGATCACCTTCGGCTGCAGCAATGACACCGTGTAGGACGCCACTGAGTTGCGGAACCCGGGGTGGAATTCCTCGGTGACCGCCGCGCCGCCGAGAACGCCACGACGTTCCAGCACCAGCACCTTCTTGCCAGCGCGTGCGAGATAGGCCGCGCAGACCAGGCCGTTGTGGCCGCCACCGATGATGATCGCATCCCAGGACATCAGCACCTCGGAAAAAGGGGACGGAGGGGATTAAGTCGCAATCCGCATCTGCGCACAGGGGGGAAGAAACGACTTAATCCCCTCCGTCCCCTTTTTTGATTGCCGCTTCGATGGTGGCGATGTCGATCTTCTTCATCGGCATCATCGCGTTGAAGGCGCGCTTGGCCAGTGCCTTGTCCTGGCTGGTCACCGCTTCGATCAACATGCGTGGGCTGATCTGCCAGGAAATGCCCCATCGGTCCTTGCACCAACCGCACTGGCTCTCCTGTCCGCCGTTGCTGACGATGGCGTCCCACAAGCGGTCAGTCTCGGCCTGGTCCTCGGTCTGGATCTGGAAGGAGAAGGCTTCGCTGTGCTTGAACGCGGTGCCGCCGTTGAGGCCGACGCAGGGGATGCCGCAGACCGTGAATTCGACCGTCAGTACGTTGCCTTCCTTGCCGTCCGGGTAGTCGCCCGGGGCGTGGTGGACAGCGGTCACCGCGCTGTCTGGCAGGAGGCTGGCATAGAAGGTGGCGGCCTCGAGCGCGCCGTTGTCGTACCAGATACAGATCGTGTTCTTGTGTGCCATGTCCGGCTCCGCGTTGGACGAAGCCGCAGCGATAGCACGCGCAGTGTTAACCCGGGATCGTGCTGCACCCGCAAAAAAAGAGCGCCCGAAGGCGCCCTTTGTACTACCAGTGCGGCCGCGGGCTCAGCGCCAGACCTTGATCTGGTCGGCTTCGCTGCGCTGCATCGGCTGCCCGGCCTTGCAACTGAAGGTGGCACCGAACGCCGGCAGGTTGGCCAGCGTGCCGTTGCTGCGCCACAGGCCCGGTGCGCGGATGTCGGCGGTCAGGCGGCGCGCGGCCTCGTTCGGCGACAGCTGCTGTGCCCACAGTGCCGACCAGGCGCGGAAGAAGCCCTGCTGCTGTGCCTGCTTGGCCTTCGGTTCCTGCGCGGTATACGCCGCCCAGGCCAGTTCCAGGCCGGCGATGTCGGCCAGGTTCTCTTCCTGGGTCAGCGTGCCATTGACCTTGGCACCCTTTACGCCCGGGAAGTCGTAGGCGCTGTACTGCGCGGCCACGCGATTGCCGAGCAGGGTCCAGGCGGTCTTGTCGGCCGGGGTCCACCAGCTGCGCAGCTCACCCTTGGCATCGACCAGCGCGCCCTTCGCATCGATCGCACGGGTCAGCTCATGGCCGACCAGGCCCCCGAAGCTGCCGAACTTGTCGGCGGTGTCGGCCTTGGCGTTGAACACCGGGCCCTGCAGGATCGCGGCGGTGACGATCAGGCGGTTCTGCGCCAGGTCGTAGGCCAGCGACGGCTGCTGCGGCAGCACGTCCCAGCGGCGGTCGGCATTGCCCTTGCCGATGCGCTTCATTTCCTCGCGGTGGCGCCAGGTCGATGCAATCAGCATGTTGCCACCAAACGAGCCGCGCCCCATCGGCTGCACGCTGTAGTCCAGGTCGCGCAGTGGCGTGCCGATCTCGATCTTCAGCGCAGCCAGCTTGGCCTGCGCTTCGGTCTTGGCTTCGGCACTCATCCAGCTGCTGTTCTTTACCGCCTCGATCTGTACTTCGCGCACCTTGTCGACGATCCATGCGGCCTGGCGACGATCTTCGGCCGACAGGTAGCGGGCGGCGTACTCGCGGCCGACCATCGGGCCGGCGGCCACATTGATTGCATCCAGCACGGATTCCCAGCGCTGCGGCGGCAGGGTCTGGCCACGCAGCACACGGCCACGGAATTCGAACTCGGCGTCGCGGTAGGCCTTGGACAGGTACGGCGCCATCGAGTCGCCCACGCGCCAGCGCAGGTAGGCTTTCCACTGGTCCGGCTTGAGCTTGGTGACCATGCCATCGAGCTGCTTGAACAGGCCCGGATCGGCCAGCGAGACCAGGTCGTCATCCACGCCCTGTGCCTTCAGGAACGCGTCCAGCTGCAGGTTGCGGTAGCGGCTGTTGAGCTCCTTTGTGGAGATCGGCGCGTAGTTGTTGAACGGGTTGTTGATGCCGGCCAGCGACTGCGCGTTGCGCGCCAGCTCGGTCTCCAGCGCGATCACCGCCTGCGATTCGGCATCCAGCTTGGCCGCCGGGGTGCCGGTCAGCGCCAGGATCTGCTTGACGTAGTTGCGGTAGCGGCCCATCAGCGCCACGGTATCGGCGTCGGTGCGGGTATAGAACGCCGGATCCGGCAGGCCCATGCCGCCCTGCATGAAGTAACCGATGTGGCGGTCCAGTGCCTTCAGGTCGACGTCAGGGCCAAAGTTGAAGGCGACCGGGATGCCCACCTGGTGCAGCGCGGCGATCGAGGCCGGCACATCCTTGGCCTTCTTGATGGCGTTGATGCGGGTCAGCAGCGGGGCGATTGGATTGGAACCGTCCGCTTCCACGGCGGCTTCGTCAAGGCCGCTGGCCCAGAAGTCACCCAGCAGCTTCTGCACGTTGCCCTGCGGCGACTTCATCGCGGCATCGAGCAGGTCGCGCTGCTGCTGGCGGCTGCGGTCGACCAGCTGGCCCAGTGCGGTAGTGGCGCCGGTCTGCGGAACCGGGTTGGCCTTCAGCCAGCCTGCATTGGTGGTGTTGTAGAAGTCGCTGCACTGGGCGCTGACGGCCGGGGCGCGTGCGGCCTTCTTCTTGGCGGCGGCAAACGCATCGTGGGTCGGGACCAGAGTCGCCAGGCTGATGCCCAGGGCGATGGCAAGCGGACGGAAGTTGGGCATGTGGAACGAATCCGTGATGGATTGAGGGCGCGCGCACTATAGCAAGCCGGGCATGGGCGCGGCATGCACGCATCACGGTGGTCCGCCGAGCCGTGCGCCGACCAAGGTCGGCATCTTCCAACGGCGTGGGCCATGCGTGGATGACGGGCGCTGTGAAAAACAAGGGCCCGGGAATTCCCGGGCCCTTGCAGGTACGCCGCAACGTCAGCCGTTGCTTACCAGATCACCACCTGCTGCTCGCCGGTGCGGGCCATCGGCGAACCGGCCTTGCACTGGAACGCGGCGGCGAAGGTCGGCAGGTTCGACGGCGCACCCATGGCACGGAACTGCGCCGGGGCGTGCGGGTCGGTGGCCAGGCGGACCTTGGCGTTTTCCGGGGTGTACTTGGTGCGCCACACGGTGGCCCAGTTGAAGAAGAAGCGCTGGTCTCGGGTGAAGCCATCGACCTTCGCATCTTCCTTGCCGGCGGAGGCCTTCTGCAGGGCGTCGTAGGCGGTGGCCAGGCCACCCAGGTCGGCGATGTTCTCGCCCAGGGTCAGGTGGCCGTTCACCGCCTGGCCGTCCACCTTGTACTGGTCGAACTGCTTGACCAGCTTGCCGGTCAGGCCTTCGAAGTTCTTCTTGTCGGCCGGGGTCCACCAGTCTTCCATGTTGCCGGTCGGCCCGAAGCGCGCACCCTGGTCGTCGTAGCCGTGGGTCATCTCATGACCGATCACCGCACCGATGCCGCCGTAGTTCAGCGCGTCGTCGGCCTTCGGATCGAAGAACGGCGGCTGCAGGATGGCGGCCGGGAACACGATCTCGTTCTGCAGCGGGTTGTAGTAGGCGTTGACGGTCTGCGGGGTCATGCCCCACTCGGTCTTGTCCACCGGCTTGCCGATCTTGGACAGGTTGAACTTGTAGTTGAACTCGTTGGCCGCGCGCACGTTGCCGAGGAAGCTGTCGCGCTGGGTCTGCAGGCCCGACCAGTCGCGCCACTTGTCCGGGTAACCGATCTTCGGGGTGAAGGTCTCCCACTTGGCGATGGCCTTGGCCTTGGTTTCCTCGCTCATCCAGCTCAGGCCCTGGATGCGGTCCTTCAGCGCGGCGGCCAGGTTCTTCACCAGTTCTTCCATCTTCGCCTTGGCTTCCGGCGAGAAGGCAACCTTCACGTACAGCTGGCCGAAGGCTTCACCGGCATCATTCTCGATGGTGCCCAGCACGCGCTTCCAGCGCGGCTTCTGTTCCTTCTGGCCGTTGAGGGTCTTGCCGTAGAACTCGTAGTTCTCCTGCACGAAGGCGTCAGCCAGGTACGGCGAGGCACTGTCCACGGTGTGGAAGCGCAGGTAGGCGCGCCACACCGACGGGTCGGTATCGCCCAGCGCCTTGCTCACTTCCTCATGGAAAGCCGGCATGGCCAGCGAGAACTTCTCCGGTGCGGCCACGCCCTGCGACTTGAAGAACTCGGTCCAGCTGAAGTTCGGGGTCAGCTTGTCGGCGTCGGCCAGGGTGACCGGGTTGTAGTACAGCTCGACGTTGCGCGACAGCTCGACGCGCGACTTGGAAGCCTTGGCCAGGCGGGTTTCGAACTTGACCACGTCCTCGGCCTGCTTGGCCGCGTCGGCCGCGGCGACGCCGGACAGCTCCAGCACCTTGGCGACGTGCGCCTGGTAGGCCTTCAGCTTGTCGGCGTTCTTGGCATCGGTGTAATAGGTGGTATCCGGCAGGCCCAGGCCGCCCTGGCTGGCGTAGGCCATGTTCATGGCCGAGTTCTTGAAGTCCGCTTCGGCACCGAAGCCGAACAGGACGTTGTCACCCTTGGCGGCGCTGGTGCGCAGGTAATTGGCGATCGCTGCCTTGTCCTGCAGGCCGTCGATCGCCGCCAGGTCCGCCTTCAGCGGCTCGATGCCCTGCGCGTTGATCTTCGCTTCGTCCATGCCGGTCGCCCACAGGTCGCCGACGATCTTCTCGATGTGGTTCGGGTTCTTGACCTGCGCGACCTGTTCGGCCAGCTGGTGCTGCACGGCCACCGAACGCTCGTCGAGGATGGTGAACGCGCCCCAGCTGGTGCGGTCGCCCGGGATTTCGTTGGCGGCCAGCCACTTGCTGTTGACGTAGTCGCCAAAGGCGGTGCAGGCGTCCTTGGTGGTGTCCAGGTCGCTCGGCTGGAAGGCGTTGTAGGCCGGCAGCTTGCTCTCGTCCAGCTTATAGGTGGTGGCTTCGGCGGTGGCCGGGGCGGAGGCGGCGGCGTCCTTGGCCGGGGTTTCAGTCTTGCCGCAGCCGACCAGCGCGGCCGAAACGGCCAGGGTCAGCAGCACGATCTTGGGAGTACGGGTCACTTGAATGGCCTCCGGGCCGAGTGAGTCAGGGAGTGGCCGCAGGTGCGACCGTGGGCCGAACGATACGCCGCCGGCCAGACCTGCAAGGGTGTCGAAGGTCATGTCCCCGCGCAAGGGCCAGAACGTGCAAGGGCGCCCGCCGGGCGCCCCTGCTGTAGGCCGGTAACGCTTACAGGCCGCCGCCGCCGCAGCCTTTGCCCAGGTAGTCGTCTATCAGCTGCAACTGGTCGGCCATGATGCGGCGCGTCCAGGCCGGCCCGTGGGCGTAGTCGGCGATGGCGTGGAACTCGACCGGCTGGCCGGAACCTTTCGCCTTGTTCACGAACCACTCCGACTGTTCGATCGGCACCGTGCGGTCGCGATCGCCGTGGTAGACCATCAACGGGATCTTCATCTCGCCGGCCTTGTCCACCGGGTTCAGGCCGGCCACCGTGGGGGCCTGGGCCTGGCGGAAGAATGGGTTGGTATAGAAGCGCGACCAGATCTTCTTGATATCCGAGACGCCGGCGCCGGCAATGGCGCATTTGTACAGGCCGTTGGGGCGCACCGAGGCCGCAAACGCCGAATAGCCGCCATAGGAGAAGCCGAACATGGCGATGTGGCCGGGGCGGGCGATCTTCTGGTCGATCATCCACTGCGCGCCGTCGTCCTTGTCATCCTGCATCTTCTGGCCCCACTCGGCGTCACCGGCCATCCACAGCTTGCGGCCCCAGTCGGCCGAGCCACGGAACTGCGGGCGCAGCACCGCCATGCAGCGCGATGCCATCAGCGGGACCCACATCGAGCCATCGAAGTCCATGCCATCGCGCGCCCAGGGCCCGCCGTGCGGATGCACGACCGCCTTCCAGGGGCCGGCGCCGCACAGCTCGGTGCTGGGCGTGGTGAGGAATGCAGGAATGTCCAGCCCGTCGCGTGCCTTGTAGTAGACCAGCCGGGTCTGGCCCAGCGCGGCAGGCTGGATCTGCGGGTAGGTCTTCGCCAGCAGGGTCAGCTTGCCGTCGTGCAGCAGGTGGTATTCGGGCGGATTGGAAGGCCCGGAGGTAACGACCAGCACGTTGGAAAGGTCCGCCGTGTAGTCGACGATGCGCAGGCTCACGCCGGTATCGTAGTTGGCGGTGAAGCGCTGGCCGTTGGCGGTATCGACCATCGCCAGCGGTTCCTGGGTGATGCCCAGGGCCTGGCGCAGGCCCTGGTCCAGCGCCTTCATGCGCGGCGAGGTCCACTGCATGTCGTCACCGCGCGGACCGGCGTAGCCGATGCCCATGATCTCGCCGAACGGCACCGCACCCTTGCGGAAGCGGTTGATCAGCATCGAACCGGCGTTGAACAGCTTGTGCTCGAACAGCACTTCCTTCTGCTTGCGCGCGCTGATGTCGTACTCATACACGATCGCCTTGTCGCGGCCGACATTGCTGAGCACGAAGGCGATGTTCGGGTCGTCGGCAAAGCCGATCACCTGGTTGACGTCGCGGTTCTTCACATAGGAGCGAAAGTGCTCTTCCCAGGTACCGGTGGCGGGCGACCGGAACTCGGTGGCGACGTAGGCACCGGTGCCGTCGACATCCTGGCGCAGGCGTGCGCGCAGCTCGCTGTCGAGGTCGGTGATGTAGCCGGCCACGCGCTCTTCGGTCTTCTGGATGCGCTGCGAGGTGAAGTTGCGCAGGTCGACCTTGTAGACGTCACCGGAGCTGCTGCCACTGCCGTTGACCACCAGGATGTGGTCCGGATCGTTGGGCAGGGTGTCCAGTACCGTGGCGTTGGCCAGGGCCTGCTCGAGCTCCTCGCTGCGGCTGCTGGCACGTGGCGGCGTGATCGGCTCCTTCCATTGCTTGCCTTCGATGTCGGTGATGAAGAACTTGCTGACGAAGGTCTTGGTCACCCGGTCCGCGCGCAGGTCGTAGGGCTGCCACAGCACCACCGCCAGCTGCCCGTTCTTGATGAACGACACGCTCTGGAACTTCATGCGGTTGGCGCCGATCACCGTTGGCGGCTTGTCCAGTGCATCGGTGCGCCACACCACGATCACGCGCTCTTCGCCATTGGCGCGCAGGCCGGCGATGTGCTGGCCATCCGGCGATAGCGACAGGCTGGAGATGGCGGGGAAGGCCGCCATCTGCTCAATGGTCGGAGCTTCGGGCTTGGCGTGCAGGGACGGGGAAACACTGGCCAGGGCCGCCAGCAACAGGGTTCGCTTCATTGCAACCTCGGAATGCAGCGGCAGCTGCCTGTGGAAAAGGCAGTGCCTGAAATGGAACCGCCGCCCCGAAGGGCGGCGGTTGCAGGGAGCAGGATCAGAACGAACGCGTGATGTTCAGGAAGTAGCTGCGACCGAAGTAGTCAAAGCCGCTGTACAACAGCGCGTTGCCGACGGTGCTGTAGACACCCTGGGAGATGGTCGGCGGCTTGCGGTCGGCGAAGTTGCGCACGCCACCGGTGACCGACCACTTATCCGCTTCATACTTCACCGAGATGGCCTGCAGGAAGTAGTTCGGGGTGTACAGCTTGTACGCCGAGGTAGCCGGATCGAAGTCACCCGGGTTGCGCTCCTCGTAGTACGCGTAGCTGTCCATCTTGTCGATCCAGTCCAGGCCGTAACGCACCTGCCAGTTCTTCCACTTGTAGCTCAGGTCCAGCGAGGCGGTGTTTTCCGGACGCGACAGCATGCCGTTGTAGTCCACCAGCGGATCGTCGGAGAAGACCTTGCTGGCCTGTTCCAGGTAGTGGGTGAACTGCAGCGTGGTGCGCAGGGTGCCCGGGCCGATTTCGCGGACATAGCGGGTGGTGAAGTCCAGGCCACGGACCTTGTCGGTGGACAGGTTGATGAAGCCGTTGGTCACCACCAGCTGGTTGTTGACCGGGTTGCGGGCCACCAGGCGGCACAGACCCGAACCGGAGGAGAAGTCGGCACTGCCGCTGTCATAGCAGCGCGACAGGATGTTCGCGCCGCCCGCGCTGTCGACGCCGTTCTTCACTTCGATGTCGAAGTAGTCGGCGGCGAAGGACAGGTCACCGAAGCCGCTGCCGAATTCTGGCTGGATCACCACGCCCAGGGTCTTGGCCTTGGAGGTTTCGGCTTCCAGGCCGGCCTCGGCACCACCCTGGGTGACCACGGTCACGCCCTGGGTGGCTAGGTAGTCCGGTGCCAGGCCCAGCGATGCGCAGTTCTGGTAGCGCGGCGAGCTCGGGTTGCGATCACCATACTCGTTGCAGGGGTCGGCACTGCTGCTCAGGAAGCCGGTGGTGCCGCCCAGGAACTGTTCGAACAGCGCCGGTGCGCGGTAGGAGGTGCCGTACGAAGCACGGAACGACAGCCACTTCACCGGCGTCCACAGCGCGCCGATCTTGTAGGTCTCATCCGAGCCGTAGGACTTGTAGTCGGTGTAGCGGCCGGACAGGTTGACCGTCAGTTCCTCGGCAGCGGTGACGCCGGACAGCAGCGGCAGTTCCAGTTCGCCGTAGGCCTCGAGCACCGAGTCCGAACCGCGGGTCGGGGTGGCGTTGGTCAGGTTGTACAGGTCGGCATTGATCGAGTACGGCGACGGGGTGTCGTCGATCCGTGCCTTGCGGTACTCGACGCCGAACGCGCCGCCGGCCGAGCCGTAGGGCATGTCGAACAGCGGGCCGTTGACGTTGAAGTTGACCGTGGTTTCCTTGTACAGCGTGTTGCCGGTGACCGGCACGAACACCCAGTCCTTCCAGTCTTGCGGCAGCTTGCCGCCGATGGTGTTGGTGTTCAGCGCCGGCGCGGCGATGCAGCCGTTGGAAGCGTCGCGGCAGACATAGCCACCCGCACCGTTGGAGACCACGTCCAGGCTCTGGCGCAGGCGGCTGGTCAGGAAGCTTTCAAAGGTGTAGTCGGCGTCGCTGCGGGCGTGCATGACGTTGAAGTCATAGTTCCACTCCGAGCTCAGGTGGCCACGCAGGCCGGCATTGAAGCGCAGGAAGTCGACGTTCTGCTTGTTGGTGTCGTTGCCGAAGCCGATGAACGCACGCACGCCCAGGTTCCTGCCGCTGGTCTGGTCGGTCGGGGCGCCGGCTACGCTGTCACGCAGGTTGGCCGGGATCAGCGGGCTGCCCACGGCGTAGTCCAGGGTCAGCTGGCGGTAACCGGTCTGGGTCGACTTGCGCTTGTTGCCCAGGAACTCGTAGTACAGCTCGGCATCACCCAGTGCATTGAGGTCGAAGCCGCCCTGGAAGTACAGGGTGTGGGTCTTGGTCGGCGAGATCAGCGACTCGTTGCGCATGGCCGGGTCGAAGGTGTCGCGGGTGTTCAGGTCCACGCCTTCGTAGCCGACCAGGCCGGTGGTGATCGCCGCGTTCGGGCGCCAGCGGTTGAAGCGGGTGCCGACGCCGCCCGGAGCGGCCACACCGGTACGGGTGTTGGTGCCGATGGTGTTCAGGGTGGTGCCGCCGGCATCGAGCGACCAGCACTTGGGCTTGCCGGTCAGCGGATCGATGAAGTCACCGCTGCCCCAGGAGTCGCCGGCCTCGATGTCACGGTACATGTCGGTCGGGCAGCCGCCTGCCCAACTGCGGTCGGCCAGGGTCAGTTCGTTGCGGGTGTAGTACTCATACGAACCGGAGAAGTGCGAGCGCTCGCCGGTGGAACCGAACATGATCGAGTAACGGCGCTCTTCACCGCCGCCACCGTCGGTGGCGTTGTGCTGCGCTTCGAAGGTGACACCGTCGACCTTGGTCTTGGTGATGATGTTGATCACGCCGGCCACGGCGTCGGAGCCGTAGATGGACGAGGCGCCGTCCTTCAGGATCTCGACGCGGTCGACGATCGAGTTCGGCAGCACGTTCAGGTCGGTCGAGCCGACCGAGCCGCGGGTACCGGCCGGCGATACGCGGCGGCCGTTGAGCAGGATCAGGGTGCGGGTCGGGCCGAGGCCGCGCAGGCCCAGGGTGTTGGCGCCCGGGCCGCCGTCGGTGACGTAGCCGCCGTAGGCGTTGTTGATCTGTGCCGCACCGGCGGTGACCGCCGTGCTCTGCAGGGCGGCGGTGGTCGAGTTGAAGCCGGCCAGGGTGGTTTCTTCACGGGTGACGACCTGCACCGGCGAAACCGAGTTGAACACGTCGCGGCTGATGCGCGAACCGGTGACGGTCACCGTGTCCAGGTTGGTGGCCTTCGACTTGGGCGCTTCCTCGGTCTGCGTCGTGCTGGAGGCGTCTTGGGCGATCGCCGGGGCGGCTGCGGCGAGCAGCACGGCAGAGGCGAGGGCGAAGCTCAGCGGATGCTTGCTGAGCGACTTGCGATTGATCATCTGAAATCCCCTTGAATCGAATGATTGCGTCGTACACCGGGACTGGTCCTTGTCGACGTCTCCGTGTGTCCCTTGCCCAGTGTCGGCAGCGTGCCGCCGCCCGGCGCTGGTACCGGCTTCACGTGCCGATGACTCGAGATTAACATCACATTAACCAAGGCTGTCAAGCATTCATGATGCAGTCATGGAGGTGTGATTCGTCAGCCGCGCTGACTGCGAGAACGCGCGTCGAAATCAACGTATCTGGTTGATCTGTATCGCATTGTCACCATTCCGTTCGAAAGTGACTTTTTTCTGAACGGGACGGTTCGGCCTGATCGTAGGCAAAAAAAAGGCCCCGCCGAAGCGGGGCCTGGTCCAGACACGCGGTCCGGAATACGACGGGATCAGAAGTCGTACTTGACCTGGGCCGAGATCTGACGGCCGTAGACGCTGTAGAAGCCGTCGTTGAACGGGGTCGATTCGTTGCCCGGGTAGTTGTAGCGCTGGCCTTCCGGCAGCTTGTTGAACACGTTGTTGACCATCAGCGACAGGGTCAGATCGTCCTGTGCCTGGTAGTTCAGGCTCATGTTGTACGTGGTGTACGAGCCCCACTTGCCGGCCTTGGCGCCGGAGGAGTGGACGTAGTCATAGCTGCGGCCGGTGTAGGCCAGGTAGTTCGGGGTGCTGCCGACGTAGTTGGCGTACACGGTGGTGGTGAACTTGGAGATGGCCCAGCCCACCGACACGTCGCCGCGTACCTTGGCGAAGTTGTCGTAGTACCACATGTTGTACGGATCGCTCAGCAGGTCCAGCTTCTGCGCACCCGGCAGGGCCACCACTTCACGCTTGAGCATGTTGGTGTAGTTGCCGGAGAACATCAGCGAACCGAAGCGGCCCAGGTCCTGCTGGTACTTGGCACCGACGGTCACCGCTTCCAGGTTCTGGCTGGCCACGTTGAGCTTCGGGGTGTACACGCGGGTCAGGTTGCCACCGGCGTCGCGGGTCACCCAGTCGGTCACGTTCTGGCAGCTGGCCGAGGTGTTGTTCGGCAGGCCGTTGTGGCACTGGTACTCGGCCAGCAGCAGCTGGTCGGTGCTCAGGGTCTTGACCTCGTTCTTGATCTTCCAGTTGTAGTAGTCGACCGACAGCGAGAAGTTGCTCACCGGGGCCCACACCACGCCTGCGCTCCACACGTCGGCGGTGATCGGCTTCAGGTCCGGGTTGCCGGACTTTTCGCTGTACACCGAGGTGGTCTTGTAGAACGAGCAGGCTTCGTCACGCAGCGCGTAACCCATCTGGCTGCAGCGGTAGTAGTCGTTCTGGCCGGAGGCGAACGAGCCGCTCATGCCCTGGAAGGCATCGGACAGGGTCGGCGCGCGGAACGCGGTGCCGTACTTGCCGCGCAGCAGCAGGCTTTCCACCGGACGGTATTCCAGGCCGATGCTGTAGGTGGCCTTGTCGACGGTCTTGTCGGCGATCTTGAAGGCGTCATAGCGGCCCGAGGCGCTGATGGTCAGCGACTCGAACACCGGCATGCGCAGTTCGCTGGTCACCGCGTAGTTGCTGCGGTGGCCGGCACCGGCCACGGCGCTGGCGCCCCACGCGTTGCCATCGACGAAGGCCTGGTCGGGCGAGTAGTCCCAACCTTCGCTGCCGCCTTCCAGCACGACGGCCAGGCCGGCGTCGCCGCCCGGCAGGGAGAACAGCGAACCGTTGGTCACCTGCACGCGACCGAGGTTCTGCCAGGTCTTGCTGCGGTGGGTGCCATAGCCGGTGAAGCTGGCGAACTGGTCCGGGGTGATCGGCGAGTAGAAGGCGGTGTAGTTCGGGTTGTAGATGCCGAAGCCATCAGCAGTGGTGCCCAGGCGCGGGCCCAGCACGGTGTCGCCGAAGAAGCCTTCGATCTTGTCCTTCCAGCGCGCGAAGCGGTTCTGGTCCAGACGGTATTCGCCGCGGGTGAAGCTGGCGCTGTAGTCCCAGTCGCCGACCATGCCCTTGCCGCCCAGGGTGACCTGGTAGGAACGGCTCTCATCGGAGTTCAGGATGTTGTTGTAGTGGCCCGGGCCGATTTCTTCCGGCGCGAAGGCGCGCTGCAGGTTCACGACCTTGCCCAGGCCCTGGTCGTAGAAGCCGCCCATCACCGACTTGGTGCCCCACCACAAGGCGCTGGAGCCGGAGGTGAATTCGGTCTTTTCCTTGCTGTACAGCACGTCGGCGAACAGCTGGAAGTTGTCGTTCACGTCGAAGGTCATCGACGAGTAGAACTGGCCGCTGTTCTTGCCGTTCTTCAGGGTCTTGTAGCCGGCGCTGTACACCGAGCCGCACGATTCGCCCGATGCACGCTTGCCGACGGTGGTGGTGCCGTCGTACAGGCCTGCCACGTTGGCGCAGCGGGTCGGGTCCATCATGTACAGCTTGTTGTCGGCGTTGCCGATGACAGCAAAGTCGTTCGACGGCAGCTGCGCGGTGTAACCGACCGGGTTGTTCTGCTTGGTGATGTCACGCTGGTAGCCCCAGATCGGGCTGCCGTTTTCGATCTGCACGTTGACCAGCGCGTGGAAGCGGTCGTCGAACGCGTTGAAGCCCTTGGCGGCGCTGAAGCGGATGTTGCTGCCACCACCTTCGGTGTAGGTACCGCCACGGATCGACATCGTGCCGCCGTCCATGCGTTCCTTCAGGATGATGTTGACCACGCCGGCGATCGCGTCCGAGCCATACAGCGACGACTGGCCGCCCGGCAGGACTTCGATGCGCTCGACGATGTCGATCGGAATGCCGCTGATGTTGTTGAACGACTCGCTGCCGTTGTACAGCGCCGGATACGAGAGCATCGGGCGGCCGTTGATCAGGTACTTGGTGTAGCCCGGATTCAGGCCGAACATGCCGGCGGCTTCGGCGCCCTGGGTGAACGCACCCGAGGTCTGGCCACCCTGCAGGCCGCCGGTGGTCAGCGATGACTGCTGCAGCACTTCAGCAACACTGCTGAAGCCGCGGGTCTGGATGTCTTCGGCGGTGATGGACATCACCGGGGTCTGCGTTTCGACCTGGGTCTGCGGGATCAGCGAACCGGTGACGGTGATCTTGTCCAGGTTGGTCGCCTTGTCCTGGGCCATTGCCGGGGAGGCGGCCATCAGAGCGGAAATCAGGGCGACGGCGAGCGTGTTGCGACGTGCGGTATTGCTGACGTGTTTCATGTAGTTCCAATGGAGAGCAAAAAACAAAAACGGCACTGCGCATGCGCCATCGCGCGGGCCGGAACAACGGGCTCCGCAGCTCAAAACAGTGCTGATCGAACGTAACATGAACTTAACAATCTGTGCACGAATCCGTCGCAATCCTGAATTTCAGTCAGGTTACGTCCAGCTTGTATGATGTCGGGTTATCCCCCTGACTCCGCCGGTGCTCGTTGTGAACAGTTCTCCCCGCCGTCCCCATGCCAGCCAGGTCCAGAAGGGACTTACGCCGCATGCCCGCATCCGCAATGTCATCGCGGTCGGTTCGGGCAAGGGCGGCGTCGGCAAGTCCACCACCTCGGTGAACCTGGCCGTGGCGCTGCAGCAGCTCGGTGCGCGGGTGGGCGTGCTCGACGCCGACATCTACGGCCCCAGCGTGCCGGCCATGCTGGGGCTGTCCGGCCGCCCGGAAAGCCCGGACAACAAGAGCATCGAGCCTCTGCGTGCGTTCGGCGTGGACACCATGTCGATCGGCTACCTGATCGAAGAAGACACCCCGATGATCTGGCGCGGCCCGATGGCCACCTCGGCGATGACGCAGCTGTTCAACGATACCCTGTGGGACGACCTGGATTTCCTGCTGATCGACCTGCCGCCGGGCACGGGTGACATCCAGCTGACCCTGACCCAGAAGATTCCGTTGGCCGGTGCAGTGATCGTCACCACGCCGCAGGACATCGCCACGCTGGATGCGAAGAAGGCGCTGAAGATGTTCGAGAAGGTCGAGGTGCCGGTGCTGGGCATCGTCGAGAACATGGCGGTGCACACGTGCAGCAGCTGCGGGCACATCGAGCACCTGTTCGGCGAGGGCGGCGGCGAGCGCATGGCCGCGCAGTACGGCGTGCCGCTGCTGGGGTCGCTGCCGCTGCAGATCGGCATCCGCGAGCAGGGCGATGCAGGCACGCCGATCACCGTGGCCCAGCCGGATTCGGCACCGGCCCAGGCCTACCGCCATGCCGCGCAGCGCCTGATCGAGGAAGTCGGCAAGCGCCCGCGGGCCTCGATCCCGATCCTGTCCTCGCTGCTGTAAGTGCTGGGGCAGGGGCCGCCGGCGCAGGCCGGCCCCCTGCTAGAATCCTCGCGCCCCCTCGTACCCCCAGGACAAAGCATGAGCATCAAGAGTGACCGTTGGATCCGCCGCATGTCCGAGCAGCACGGCATGATCGAGCCGTTCGAGGCCGGGCAGGTCAAGCAGGCCAACGGCCAGCGCATCGTCAGCTACGGCACGTCCAGCTATGGCTATGACGTGCGCTGCTCGCGCGAGTTCAAGGTGTTCACCAACATCAACTCGACGATCGTCGATCCCAAGCACTTCGATCCGGGCAGCTTCGTGGATATCGTCGGCGATGAGTGCATCATCCCGCCCAACAGCTTCGCGCTGGCGCGTACCGTGGAGTACTTCCGCATTCCGCGCGATACCCTGGTGGTGTGCCTGGGCAAGAGCACCTACGCGCGCTGCGGCATCATCGTCAACGTGACGCCGCTGGAGCCGGAATGGGAAGGCCACGTCACCCTGGAATTCAGCAACACCACGCCGCTGCCGGCGCGCATCTACGCCAACGAAGGCGTGGCGCAGATGCTGTTCTTCCAGGCGGCCGCCGATGACATCTGCGAGACGTCGTACCGCGACCGTGGCGGCAAGTACCAGGGCCAGACCGGCGTGACCCTGCCGCGGACCTGAAGATTGCAGGCGATTTGTAGAGCCGAGCCATGCTCGGCTTCAAGGCAGGGCAGCCGAGCATGGCCCGGCTCCACATGAAGGAAGGCGGCGCAATGCGCCGCCTTTCTTATTTGCCGCGACCGAACAGCATCGCGATGCCGACACCCACCAGGGCCACCGGCCACCAGGTCAGCAGCAGCTTGGACAGGTTCAGGTGCGTCCAGCCGAGATTGCTGGCGAGCATGAACAGGCCGATCAGGATCAGCAGGACGGCGGCAACGAGGTTGAATCGCATCGGGTCGGCGAAGGCTCAGGACAGGGCCGGATATCCTAGCCGTTCCTTCCAGTAGGCGACATGCTGGTCCAGCGCCGCCGGCTCGTAGCGGTGCGCTGGGCCGCTGCCCCAGACCGGGCCCGGCCAGGCCGGATCACCGTCATGGCGGCCGATCACATGGAAGTGCAGCTGGCGCACGATATTGCCCAGCGCCCCGATGTTGATCTTTTCCACCCCGTCGGAGCCCTTCAGGGCCTTGCAGGCGCGGTTGAGCTCGGTGCGCAGCTTGTCCTGCTGCTCGCCGTCCAGCTCGATCCACTCGGTGACCCCGGCCAGGCGCGGTACCAGCACCAGCCAGGGGAATCGTTCGTCGTTCATCAGCCGCACTTGCGACAACGGTCCTTCCGCCACCAGCACGCTATCGGTGGCCAGGCGTGAATCGAGTTCGAATTCGCTCATCCAAGATGCTCCGAGAAGAAGTCCAGGGTGCGTTGCAGCGCCAGGGCGGCGCTGTCTGGATCATACGCATGTCCGACCTCCCGGTTGAAGGCATGATCGGCCGGATAGACGTAGGTGGCCATCTGCGGCAGCTTCTCGCGGTGGGCCTGCACGGCTTCCGGTGGGATGCTGCGGTCCTGGGCGCCGAAGTGGAAGATCACCGGCGCCTTGGGTGTCTCATCAAGGAACTGGACGTTGCGGGCGCCGTAGTAGCTGACCGACGGCAGCCCCAGGCGCACTGCGGACAGCATCGCCACCGTGCCGCCCCAGCAGTAGCCGACGGTGCCCACCTTGCCGTAGGGGGCCAGCCGGGTGGCCGCCGCGCGGACCACTTCCAGCGCCCGCTCCATGCCCAGCGCGCCGACCCGTTCCAGGCCCTGCTTCACGCCGTCGGCGTCGTAGGGCAGCGCGTCCGGATCGGCGTCGGGGCCATCGAGCAGGTCAAAGAACGAGGGCGCCAGCACCGCATAGCCTTCCGCCGCGAAGCGCTCGGCCACGCTGCGGATATGCGGATTGGCGCCGAAGATTTCCTGCACCACCACCAGGCCGCCGCGCGCGGTGCCTTCCGGCAGGGCCTGCCAGGCCCGTACCGGGCCGTGATGCGTATCCAGGGTGATCCACTCGGCCATCGTCATCTTCCTCGTTGCTGGAAACAGAACTGCATTGTCGGTGCTGCGCCGGTTAGCGCGGCGTCAGTGGCTGTGCCGTATCGGTCGGCTGGGCATTCAGAGCGCGGCCGCCAACCCCGGTATACTGGCGCCCTTTCAGGCCCCGGCCCCCAGGAACCCCTGCCATGGCGGCAGGGGCCCAGGCCCCCAGAGTCCCGCGATTTCCATGTCCCAGCTGAACCCCAAAGTCGGCTTCGTCAGTCTTGGCTGCCCGAAGGCCCTCGTCGATTCCGAGCGCATCCTCACCCAGCTCCGCTCGGAAGGCTACGACATCGTCCCGTCCTACGATTCGGCCGACGTGGTGGTGGTCAACACCTGTGGCTTCATCGATTCTGCGGTGACCGAGTCGCTGGACGCGATCGGCGAGGCGATGAACCAGAACGGCAAGGTGATCGTCACCGGTTGCCTGGGCAAGCGCCCGGAGCAGATCCGCGAGGCGTACCCCAACGTGCTGGCGGTGTCCGGCCCGCAGGATTACCAGAGCGTGATGGAAGCGGTGCATGAAGCACTGCCGCCCAAGCACGATCCGTTCGTGGACCTGGTGCCCGACTACGGTATCAAGCTGACCCCGCGGCACTACGCGTACCTGAAGATCTCCGAGGGCTGCAACCACAAATGCAGCTTCTGCATCATTCCGTCGATGCGCGGCAAGCTGGTTTCGCGCCCGGTCGACGAGGTGCTGCGTGAAGCCGAGCGCCTGGTGCGTGGCGGCGTGCGCGAGCTGCTGGTGGTTTCGCAGGACACCTCGGCCTACGGCGTGGACGTGAAGTACGCCGAAAAGATGTGGCGCGACAAGGCCTACCAGACCCGTTTGAAGGCGCTGTGCGAAGGCCTGTCGGAGCTGGATGCGTGGGTGCGCATGCACTACGTCTACCCGTATCCGCACGTGGATGAAGTGGTGCCGCTGATGGCCGAGAACCGCATCCTGCCGTACCTGGATATCCCGTTCCAGCACGCCAGCCCGCGCATCCTGCGCCTGATGAAGCGCCCCGGCGCGGTGGAGAAGACCCTGGAGCGCGTGCAGAACTGGCGCCGTATCGCGCCGGACATCACTGTGCGTTCGACCTTCATCGTCGGCTTCCCGGGCGAGACCGAAGCCGAGTTCGAGGAACTGCTGTCGTTCCTTGACGAAGCGCAGCTGGATCGCGTCGGTGCGTTCGCCTACTCGCCGGTCGCGGGTGCCACCGCCAACGACCTGCCTGACGCCGTGCCGGAAGAGGTGAAGCAGGAACGCCTGGCCCGTTTCATGGAGAAGCAGGCGCAGATTTCCGCCGCGCGCCTGGAGGCCAAGATCGGCACCGTGCAGCAGTGCCTGGTCGACGGCATCGAAGGCGACATCGCCGTGGCCCGCTCCAAGGCCGATGCCCCGGAGATCGACGGTCTGGTGCACATCCAGAATGCCGACCAGGTGCCGCTGCGCGTGGGCGAATTCGTCGACGTGGAGATCACCGAGAGCGACGAGCATGACCTGTACGGTGACGCGCTGGCGGCCGCCCCCCGTCCGGCGTTCGACCTCAAGGTGCTGTGATCGCAGCGACGGCCGCCACCGGCAACGGCGGCGGTTCACGGCGCTTCGTACCGCCGCCACGTGCGGCGGTAGCTGCACGGCGGTTCGAGCACCCGCTGTTTGCCGGGCTTCAGGACTTCCGTGACCTGCTGGACGGCACCGCATGGCCGTCCATCGCGGCGCTCGATGCACGCCTGGCCGTGCCTGGCAAGCGCCTGGTTGAACAGGACGCCGCGCTGCTGGCCGATGGCCTGCACTACGAAGTGCGTATCGCGCAGGGACGCATCGCCACCCGTGCCGGCAACTGGCACGACCTGTTCAATGCGCTGGTGTGGGCCTCACAGCCGCAGCTGAAGCGCGCGCTCAACGTGCGGCAGTGCCTGCATATCGAGGCGATGCCACCCGGCCAGCGCAACCGCGCGCAGGCCGCCTTGACCCAGTTCGACGAAACCGGCGTGATCGTGCGTGTGCGCGATGACTCACTGCTGGCTGCCTGGGATGCACACGACTGGCCCGCGTTGTTTGAGCCGGTGAACTGGCAGAGCGGTGACATCGCCATCACTGTGGTATTCGGGCATGCGCTGATGGAACAGGCACTGCTGCCGGGGCGATTGCTGGTCGGCAAGTGCGTGGTGGTGCAGGGTGATGCCGATGCTGCCTGCGTTGACGTGATGACTGCGGCCATTGCCGAGGGCAGGGCAGTGACCGATCCGCTGCAGCTGCGTCCGCTGCCGTTGGCTGGAATCCCAGGCTGGCACGACGTGCAGGATTCCGCCTTCTACCGCAATGCCGACTATTTCCGCCCGCTGCGTGCAGGGCGCACGTACCCGCCACCGTTGTAGAGCCGAGCCCATGCCCGGCTGCGCGGCGCTTCAGCCGAGCATGCGCTCGGCTCTACAACGGCGGCGAGGTCGGGCATGGCTCGACGCTACACAGGCTCGTACTCCACGCCGATCACTGCAAAGGTGAACTGCCCGCCGGGCAGCTCCACCGAGAACTCATCATCCAGCCGCTTCTTCAGCAGCGCACGCGCCAGGGGGGAATCGATGCTGATCCAGCCCAGGCCCGCATCGGTCTCATCCGGGCCGACAATGCGGTAGCGGCTGGTGTCGCCGCTGTCCACGTTCTCCAGTTCCACCCACGCGCCGAAGAACACTGCCAGCGGATCGGTTGGCGTGGTATCGACCACGCGCAGCGATTCCAGCCGCTTGGTCAGGTAGCGCACGCGGCGGTCGATCTCGCCCAGTTGCTTCTTGCGGTAGGTGTACTCGGCGTTCTCGGAACGGTCGCCTTCTGCGGCAGCGGCGGCGAGCGCTTTCACCACCTCCGGACGGCGCACGCGCCATAGCTCATCCAGTTCGGCCTTCAGTCGCGCATGCCCGGAAGCGGTGATCAGGGCGGTGCTTTTTTCTGCGGGGGGACGCCAACGGGACATGCAATACGACTTCTTTTCTGGATGACGAATGGGGAGCGGGGTCGGAGCCCTCCCTTGCGGGAGGGCTCTGACCCCAGCAGGGGTATCTAGCGCTTGCCGCCGAAGATGCCACCGAGTATGCCACGCACGATCTGGTTGCCCAGCTTGGTGCCGACGGTGCGCGTGGTCTGCTTGGCCATGGTCTCGATCATGCCCTGGCGGCGCTTGGTGCCGAAGATCGCGTCCTTGATGGCCTGGCCGAAACCCCCTTCCTGAGCTTCGTCCTGCTCGCGGCTGCGCGCGGCCGGCGCCTGTGCCTGCTCGATGCTCTTCTGCGCGCGCTGGGCCAGCAGTTCGGCGGCCGATTCGCGGTTGATCGCGGTGTCGTAGCGGCTGCCGACCGGGCTGCCGGCGCGTACCTGTGCACGCTCGGCCTCGGTGATCGGTCCCATCCGGCAGCGCGGCGGCGCGATCAACGTCTGCTGCACGGGCATCGGCACGCCCTTGTCCTGCAGCGTGGATACCAGTGCCTCGCCGGTGCCGAGCTGGCTCAGCACCTTGGCCACGTCCAGCTTGGGATTCGGCACGAACGTCTCGGCCGCGGTTTTCACCGCCTTCTGGTCGCGCGGGGTGAACGCACGCAGTGCGTGCTGAACGCGATTGCCCAGCTGGCCGAGAATGTTGCCCGGCACGTCGTCGGGGAACTGCGAGCAGAAGTAAACGCCCACGCCCTTGGAGCGGATCAGGCGCACCACCTGCTCGATGCGCTGCACCAGCGACGGCGGTGCATCATCGAACAGCAGGTGCGCCTCGTCGAAGATGAAGACCAGCTTCGGCTTGTCCAGGTCGCCCACTTCCGGCAGCTGCTCGAACAGTTCCGAAAGCAGCCACAGCAGGAAGGTGGAATAGAGCTTGGGCTTGAGCACCAGCTGGTCGGCGGCGAGGATGCCGATCATGCCGCGGCCGTCGTGGTTGACCCGCATGATGTCGGCCAGTTCCAGCGCCGGTTCGCCGAAGAAATGCTCGCCACCGTCCTGCGCCAGGCGCAGCACCGAACGCTGGATCGCCGCGATCGACTGCGCACTGACCAGGCCGTACTCGGTGGAAATGTCCTTGCGCTCCTCGGCAACCAGGCCGAGCAGGGCGCGCAGGTCGTCCATGTCCAGCAGCAGCAGGCCGCGGTCGTCGGCCAGCTTGAATACGATGTCGAGTACCCCGGCCTGGGTGTCGTTCAATTCGAGGATGCGCGACAGCAGGGTCGGGCCCATCTCGCTGACCGTGGTGCGCACCGGGTGGCCCAGCTTGCCGTACAGGTCCCAGAAGATGGTGGGGCTGGCGGCCGGCGCATAGTCGGCCACGCCGATCTCGACGGCACGCTCGAGCAGGTTCTCGGCGCCGCTGCCGGGCACGGCCAGGCCGGAGACATCGCCCTTCACATCGGCCAGGAACACCGGCACGCCCCGTCGCGAGAAGCCCTCGGCCAGGGTCATCAGGGTCACGGTCTTGCCGGTACCGGTGGCGCCGGCCACCAGACCGTGGCGGTTGCCGAGTTTCGGCAGCAGGGTGACGGCAATATCGTCGGTAATGCCTTTGCCGAGCAGAATCGGATCCATTGTCCAGCCCTTGTGATGAATAGCCCAATGTTAACCGCCGGCAGTGACGGTCCGAAGGTCGGCTTGCCCGGACCTTGGCGGCGCCGCTACTCTGCCTGCCTGTTTTGCACACAGTGCCATCAATGCCCGTTCCTGTCCTGATTTCCCGCGGTTGGCCGCTGCTGGCCCTGGCCGGCCTGGTTTCCCTGGCGCCCGACGCCCACGCACAGCGGGTTTCGGCCCGGGACAAGGTGAAGGTGGATGCGCTGCAGCAGCGCATGACCGCCGCCGAAAAGCGCTACGGCGATGCCCTGCTGCTGGTCGCCAATGCCGACCCCAAGGGCAGCAACGAGGCCGATGCCGCGCTGGAGGACATGGAAGATGTCCTCAACGACTGCGTGAAGCAGAAGGGCTGCCAGATGGGGACCCTGCTGGCCAGCTACAAGCGGCTGCTCAAGCACGACGCCGATGCCGCCGCCAGCGATGACGTGGCCGACGAGAGCGGTGACCGCCTGGAAGCCGACCCGGATCACATCGGCCCGCTCACCGCCGACGTGCCCGAGGCCGCACGCGCTGCCGCGCTGCTGAACGACAAGCGGCACGCCTTCGACACGATGGTCGAGTACAACCCGGCGGTGCAGGCCGGCATCCGCCGCTGGCTGACCGACATGCGCCCGGCGCTGCTGACCAGCTACGAGAATTACCAGAACCTGCGCGCGGTGATGTGGCCGGAGTGGGAAAAGCGCGGCCTGCCCGAGGCGCTGCTGTTCGGGATCATGGCCAAGGAATCCAATGGCCGTGTGCATGCTTCCTCGCGCGCCGGCGCCGCCGGCCTGATGCAGTTCATGCCAGCCACTGGCCGCCGTTTCGGCCTGGGCCCGGACGGCACCGGCTTCGATACCCGCTTCGACGCGCGCAGCGCCGCCGAGGCCAGCGCCAGCTACCTCAACGAGCGCCTGCGCGAACTGAACAACAACGTGGAAATGTCGGTGGCCGCCTATAACGGTGGCGAAGGCCGTGCTGCGCGCGTGTTCAAGCAGAGCGGTGGGCAGAGCTTCTGGACCGACAGCGTCTACAACCAGTTCCCGGGCGAGACCAAGGACTACGTGCCGATGGTGATTGCCGCGGCATGGATCTTCCTGCACCCGCAGCAGTACGGCGTGGAGTTCCCGAAGATCAGCGCGCAGCCGGCCACGCTGCGGCTGGCCAAGTCCACCACCATCTATGAACTGACCATCTGCCTGGGCAGCCACGGTACCCGCGATGGCTACATGCGTGCGTTGCGCAACCTCAACCCGCGCTATGAGGCCGATGGCTGGATCCCGGCCGGCACGCTGATCAATGCCACCACCCGCATCGCCGGTCTGTACCAGCGCAACTGCGTCAGTGGCCCGCGTGCCGACCTCGCCCGCACGCTGATCACCGCTGATCTCAACGCGGCGATCAAGCGCCCGGCCGCGTCGAGCTATACCGGCAGCGTGGCGGTGGGCGGCGTGGTGCCGGTGGCCGACGCGGCTGCATCCACCAGCGTGCCGACCGCACCGGTGGCTGCAGTGGCGGCACCGCGCCCGGCGCCGGCCGCCCGGCCGAAGCCGGCGCGCAGCCACAAGGTGGGCCGGGGGGAGACCCTGGGCGCCATCGCCGCCAAGTTCCAGTGCGACCTGCCGACCCTGGCCCGCGCCAACGGCCTGAAGGCGCCGGCCTACAGCCTGCGCCATGGCCAGACGCTGAAGCTGCAGGGCTGCGACAAGTAATTCCCAAGACCACTGGAATCCGTATGGACCTCGAAGCCACCCGCAACCTGTTCGCCAACCTCCGCGAAAACACCGACTGGGACATCACCGGCCCGTTGCTGTGGGGGTACTTCTTCGTGCACTCCACTGCCGAGCCGCTGCAGGCGCTGGCCCAGCACCTGCAGGCACAGGGCTACACCTTCGTGGAACTCTTCGAGCAGGAACCGGAAGAGGGCGACGCGCCGTTCCACGTGCTGCACGTGGAGCGCGTGGAAATCCACGACGAAGCCTCGCTGGACCGCCGCAACCAGGAATTCGCGGCGCTGGCCGCGGAGCACGGCGTGGAAGACTACGACGGCCTGGACGTCGGACCGGCCCCGGTCCTGCAGTAACGCGCGACCGGTAGTGCCGGCCGCTGGCCGGCATTCCGTTGTGGAAAAAGGGGACGGAGGGGATTAAGTCGTTTATGCATAAACGACTTAATCCTCTCCGTCCCCTTTTTGTCAGCGCAGCTTTGCCAGGGCCTGGCCCAGCTGCACCGGGCTTTCGGCGCCCAGCTGCGGTGCGAACTCGGCCACGCCCGGCGGCAGCAGCACCACCACGGTCGAGCCGTAATTGAAGCGTGCCATCTCGGCGAAACGCTCCAGCTTGATGCCTTGGCCGCGGTAGTCCTTGCGGGTGATGCGATCGCCGTAGGCCGGGATCTCCTCGCCGCTCCACACGGTTTCCACGCCGGACACCAGCAGCGCGCCGACCATCACGCTGACCATCGGGCCGAAGCTGGTGTCGAAGTGGCAGACCAGGCGCTCGTTGCGTGCGAACAGGCGCGGTACGCCGTTGACGGCCGCAGGACCGACACTGAACAGGCGTCCTGGCACGTGCACGGTTTCACGCAGGGTGCCGGTCCACGGCATGTGCACGCGGTGGTAGTCGCGCGGCGACAGGTACACGGTGGCGTACAGGCCATCGTTGTACGGCTTGGCGTCCTCGTCGCTGCCCAGCAGCTCGGCGGCGGTGAATGACTGGCCCTTGGCCTGGAAGATGCGGCCGGCCTCGATCTTCCCCAGCTGGCTGATGCGGCCGTCGGCCGGCATCACCAGGCTGCGCGGATCGGCATCGGCCACGCGCGCGCCCGGCTTCAGCGCGCGGGTGAAGAACTGGTTGAAGGTTGCGTAGCTGCGCGGGTCCGGGTTGGCCGCTTCGTCCAGATTGACGTTGAACTTGCGGGTGACGGTGTCGATCAGCCAGCGCGACACGCGCGGATCGTCCGAGTACGCCAGCGAGCGTGCCATCGAGGACAGCAGGCGATGGGGCAGGGCGTACGTCAGGGCGGTGGTGAGGCTCATGGGGCGGTTTTCTCGGTCAGCTTGTGCAGGTCGCGGGCGATCGCCGGCGCATTGAACGGGGGGCGCACCAGGCCGGCAAGGCGGCCCTGCGGGTCGAGCACGGCCAGGCTGGCCGAATGCTCGACGGTGTAATCCTCGGGGTTTTCGTCGAAATGCTTGCCCGGCACTTTCTGGAACACGAACCCCAGCGAGGTGGCGAAGCGCTCCAGCGAGGGGATATCGGCGGTGGCGGCCAGGGTGTCCTTGTGGAAGCCGTGCACGTACTCGCCAAGGCGGGTGGCGCTGTCGCGGTCCGGGTCGACCGAGATGAACAGCACGCGTGGGCGCAGGCTGTCGGGCAGGGCTTCCCACTGGTTCTGTGCGCCGGCCAGCTCGGCCAGGGTGGTCGGGCAGACGTCCGGGCAGAAGGTGAAACCCAGGAACACCAGGGTCCAGTGGCCCTTCAGTTCGCCCGGGATCAGGCGGGTGCCGTCGGACTGGGCCAGGTTGAAGTCGGGCAGTTCACGCGGCTGCGGGTACAGGGTGATCGCTTCGGTGGCCGGGGCGTTGGCCGGCGGCTTCGGCGCGAACACCTGCTGGGCGGCGAGCAGGCCGAGCCCCGCGGCCAGGGCGATCAGCAGGATGATGCCGGCGTTGCGATTGAACATGGGGGCTCCCGCGCGAAATGGGCTCCATCATACCGGCTGCGGCCCGATCGTTTCCGCCGCAACGGATGCCGCCGCGGGCGCCAGCCCCTATAATCGGGGGCCACTTTGCCCGCAGTACCGCCATGACCGCTGAAACGGCCGCCGAACTCCACACGATCATCGATCTGATCCGCTACGGCACCAGCCGTTTCAACGAAGCCGGGCTGACCTTCGGGCACAGCTACGACAATGCGCTGGACGAGGCCACCCAACTGGTGCTGCACAGCCTGCACCTGCCGCACGACCTCGGCCCGGCCTACGGCCAGGCACGCCTGCTGCAGGCCGAAAAGCTGCGCGTGCTGGAACTGTTCCAGCGTCGCATCGACGAACGCATCCCCGCTGCGTACCTGACCGGTGAGGCCTGGTTCGCCGGCCTGAGCTTCAAGAGTGACACGCGCGCGCTGGTGCCGCGCTCGCCGATCGCCGAACTGATCGAATGTGGTTTCGAACCGTGGCTGGCCGGCCGCGATGTCAGCCGCGCGCTGGATCTTTGCACCGGTTCGGGCTGCATCGCCATCGCCATGGGCCACTACTACCCGAACTGGGAAGTGGACGGCGTCGACCTGAGTGACGACGCACTGTCGCTGGCCGAGGAGAACAAGGAGCGCCTGCAGGCGCACAACGTCACCCTGATCAAGTCGGACCTGTTCAATGGCCTGACCGGCCGCCACTACGACCTGATCGTCACCAACCCGCCGTACGTCACCAACGACGAGACTGATGCCCTGCCGCAGGAATATTCCTACGAGCCGGAAATGGGCCTGCGTGCCGGTGACGATGGCCTGGACCTGGTGCTGAAGATCCTGCGCGACGCCCCGCTGCACCTGAGCGAAGACGGTCTGCTGATCTGTGAAGTGGGTGAGTCCGAACAGCATCTGGTCAAGCTGCTGCCGGAAGTCGATTTTTCCTGGATCGAGTTCAAGGTTGGCCAGATGGGCATCTTTGCGGTCGAATGCCGCGAGCTGATCGCCCACAGCGCACGCATCACCGAACTGGCGGCGCAGCGCCCGTGAGCTCCAATTCGTTCGGCAAGCTGTTCACCGTCACCACGTTCGGCGAGTCGCACGGGCCGGCCATCGGCTGCGTGATCGATGGTTGCCCTCCGGGGCTGGCGCTGGACGCGGCCGAATTCGCCCACGACCTGCAGCGCCGTGCGACCGGCAAGAGCCGGCACACTTCCGCGCGGCGCGAGGCCGACGAGGTCGAGATCCTGTCCGGCGTATACGAGGGCTTGACCACCGGCACCCCGATCGCGCTGCTGATCCGTAACACCGACCAGCGCAGCAAGGATTACGCCAATATCGGCCAGCAGTTCCGCCCGGGCCATGCCGACTACAGTTACTGGCACAAGTACGGCATCCGCGATCCGCGTGGCGGTGGCCGTTCCTCGGCACGCGAGACCACCATGCGCGTGGCCGCTGGCGTGGTCGCCAAGAAGTGGCTGGCCGAGCGTTTCGGCGTCACCGTGCGTGGCTACCTGTCGCAGCTGGGCGACATCACCCCGGCCGGTTTCGACTGGTCGGCGGTGGAAGACAATCCGTTCTTCTGGCCGCACGCCGCACAGGTGCCGGAACTCGAGGCGTACATGGATGCGCTGCGCAAGTCCGGTGATTCGGTCGGTGCGCGCGTGGACGTGGTCGCCGACAACGTGCCGCCGGGCTGGGGTGAGCCGATCTACGGCAAGCTTGATGGCGAACTGGCCGCTGCGCTGATGAGCATCAATGCGGTGAAGGGCGTGGAGATCGGCGACGGATTCGCCAGCGCCGCGCAGAAGGGCACTGAACACCGCGACCTGCTGACCCCGCAGGGCTTCGCCAGCAACCATGCCGGCGGCATCCTCGGTGGCATCTCCACCGGCCAGCCGGTCGTTGCGTCGATCGCCCTGAAGCCGACGTCCAGCCTGCGCCTGCGGGGCCCGTCGCTGGATACGGACGGCAACGTGGTCGAGGTGGTCACCACCGGCCGCCACGATCCCTGCGTCGGCATCCGCGCCACGCCCATCGCCGAAGCGATGGTGGCGCTGGTGCTGATGGATCAGGCGCTGCGTCATCGCGCGCAGTGCGGCGATGTCGGCACGATCACCCCGCGCATTCCCGGGCAGATCGATGGCTGACACGCGGCCGACCGTGTGGGTGAGCCAGCCGCTGATCGAGGCGGCCATCGCGCCGCTGCGCGATCGCGTGCAGCTGCGCAGCACCGACACCGTCACCGCCTGGTCGCCGGACCAGATCGCCGCACAGCTGGCCAGCGCCGACGGCGCGATCATCACCCTCAACGAGCGCATCGGTGCGGCGCAGGTGGCCGATGCCACCCAGCTGCAGGTGATCGCCAATGTCGGCGTCGGCTACAACAACCTGGATGTCGACGCGCTCAGCGCGGCCGGCATCCTGGCCAGCAACACGCCGGACGTGTTGACCGAAACCACCGCCGATCTCGGTTTCGCGCTGCTGATGGCAACCGCGCGCCGGATCACCGAGTCCGAGCGCTGGCTGCGTGACGGGCAGTGGCAGCAGTGGTCGTTCCAGACCATGCTGGGCGCGGATGTCCATGGCAGCACGCTGGGCATCCTTGGCATGGGCCGCATCGGCCAGGGCATCGCCCGCCGCGGCGCGCACGGTTTCGGCATGAAGGTGCTGTACCACAACCGTTCACGGTTGCCGGCCGACACCGAGGCGTCGCTCCGCGCGACCTACGTGGACCTGGATACACTGCTGGCACAGTCCGACCATCTGGTAACGGTGCTGCCCTACACGCCGGCCTCGCATCACATCATCGACGCAGCTGCGCTGGCGAAGATGAAGCCGACGGCAACCCTGGTGAACATCGCCCGCGGCGGCATCGTCGACGAACTGGCGCTGGCCGACGCACTGGCCAACGGCCACCTGGCGGCCGCTGGCCTGGATGTGTACGAGGGCGAGCCGAAGGTGCGCCCGGAGCTGCTGGCGCTGCGCAACGTGGTGCTCACGCCGCATATCGGCAGCGCCTCGCTGGCCACGCGCACGGCGATGGTACAGCTGGCCGTGGATAATCTGGCTGCCGGGCTCGGCCTGGACGGCGGCCCGTCGCGCATGCCGAGCTCGATCAACGCTGACGCGGCGATGGCCGCGCGCGTGATGCTGGGCAAAAAAACCGGGAAACGATAGGGAACCTCCGCGCGCCCCGCTTGAGGAGGTTCCCCGAACCCAGCTGTCGTGCGTGTTTTCCCCCATTCCCGTTTTCGTGAGAGTTCCCCATGAGCAATGCACAGCGCAGTTTCCACGTCGCCGTCGTCGGTGCCACCGGCGCCGTTGGCGAGACCATGTTGTCGATCCTGGCCGAGCGTGATTTCCCGGTCGGCACCCTGAGCGTCCTCGCCTCCGAGCGTTCGGCCGGTGGCGAGATTGAATTCAACGGCCAGAAGGTCAAGGTCCAGGACCTGGCCACCTTCGATCCGACCGGTGTCGAGATCGCGCTGTTCTCGGCTGGCGGCAGCGTGTCCAAGGAATACGCACCGAAGTTCGCCGCCGCCGGTGCGGTGGTGATCGACAACTCCTCGGCCTTCCGTTACGACGATGACGTGCCGCTGGTGGTGTCCGAGG
Organism: Stenotrophomonas sepilia; assembly: GCF_003244875.1. Taxonomy (GTDB): domain Bacteria; phylum Pseudomonadota; class Gammaproteobacteria; order Xanthomonadales; family Xanthomonadaceae; genus Stenotrophomonas; species Stenotrophomonas sepilia. The sequence continues at coordinate 75,468 of NZ_LXXZ01000002.1, read as the reverse complement.
TCAACCCGGAACAGGTCGCCAACCGTCCGCGCGGCATCATCGCCAACCCTAACTGCTCGACCATGCAGATGCTGGTGGCGCTGGCGCCGCTGCACCGCAAGTACGGTATCGAGCGCATCAATGTGTCCACCTACCAGTCGGTGTCCGGCGGTGGCCGCTCGGCGATGGAGGAACTGGGCAAGCAGACCGGCCAGTTGCTCAGCTTCCAGGAGATCGATCCGCAGCGCTTCCCGGTGCAGATCGCCTTCAACCTGATCCCGCACATCGATGACTTCCAGGACAATGGCTTCACCAAGGAAGAGATGAAGCTGATCTGGGAGACCCGCAAGATCCTCGGTGACGACAGCATCCTGGTGAACCCGACCGCGGTGCGCGTGCCGGTGTTCTACGGCCACTCCGAGTCGGTGGCGATCGAGACCCGCGACAAGGTCACCGTCGCTGAAGCGCGCGCGCTGCTGGAGCAGTCGCCGGGCATCGAAGTGGTGGATCGTCACGAGGCCGGTGGCTATCCGACTCCGGTTACCCATGCTTCGGGGACCGATGCGGTGTATGTCGGCCGTATCCGCGAGGACCTGTCGCACCCGCGTGGCCTGAACCTGTGGATCGTGTCGGACAACGTGCGCAAGGGCGCTGCCCTGAACGCCGTGCAGCTGGCCGAGCTGGTCGCCGCCGAGCAGCGCTGATCACAGCGGTTGCCTCACCGGTAGTGCCGGCCGCTGGCCGGCATTGCCGTGATGTGTGGACGTGCGTGTCTGCTGGCCAGCGGCCGGCGCTACCGAAGGTCCCCTCGGTGGGTGCGGACCCCGGTCCGCACGCTTTATAGTGTCGCCCATGAATAAACGGGCCAGGGGCGCGAAGCGCCCGCTCCTCTATCTTTCCACCGCGCTGCTGGCCCTGGCCAGCAGTTCGGCGCTTGCCCTGGGCTTGGGTGACATCCGTGTCCTGTCCAAGCCGGGCCAGCCCCTGCTGGCCGAAATCCCGGTAGTCTCGGCCGATCCATCCGAACTGGAGAACCTGCGCGTCGCGCTGGCCTCTGCGGTCACCTTCGAACGCGTCGGCCTGCAGCGGCCGGCCGGGCTGGTCAGCGAGCTGCAGTTCGAACTGACCCGCAATGCGCAGGGCAGGGCGGTGGTGCGGGTGACCTCGCAGACGCCGGTCGAAACCCCGTCGCTGAGCTTCCTGATCGAGGCCGACTGGGGCCAGGGCCGCTTGGTGCGCGAATACTCGGCACTGGTTGATGCGCCCTCCAGCGCACTGGCGGTGGCCGAACCGGAAATCGTCGCGCCGGCCGGTACCCTCTCCAACACCATCGTCCGTGACGTTGCACCGGCACCGGCCGCTGCGGAGAGCGCAAGCGCACCTGCGCCGTCCACTGCGGCAGCGCCGGCACCTGCATCGGCTCGCTCGCGTGCAGGGGCTGCACCCGCTGCCGCGCAGGCAGCCGATGGCAGCGTCATCGTCCAGCGTGGGCAGACCCTGTCGCAGATCGCCAGCGCGGTGGCCCGCGGCAACCAGGTCAGCCGCGACCGCGCGATGATCGCCCTGCTGCGGGCCAACCCGGAGGCCTTCATCCGCGGCAACGTCAACCTGCTCAAGCAAGGCGCCGTACTGCGCATGCCCGGCAGCGATGCACTGGCGGCGGTCGATGCCGCCGAGGCCGCAGCGCTGGTGCGCGAGCACGCCGCGCAGTGGCGGCAGGCGCGCACCGTGCCGCAACCGGCGGGTACCGTCGCCCCGGTGGCCGCGGCGGCAACCACGAACGCTTCTTCCCCGGCCGCGGCCAATGGGGCACGACTTGAAATCGCTCCGGCGCTGGCTTCCGACGCCGCGCGCGCGGGCACAACCACCGGCACTGGAGCCGGCAGCGAGGGTGACATGCTGGGCAACGAACAACTGCGCCAGGCACGCGAGGACATCGCGACCCGCGATGCCGAGATTGGCGAGCTGAAGCAGCGCGTCGCCGACCTGGAAAAACTCAAGGAACAGCAGCAGTCGCTGATCGCGATGAAGGACAACGACCTGGCCGCCGCGCAGCAGCGACTGGCGCAGGCACCGGATACCCGCGATGCGGCAACGCCGTGGTACTGGCTGGGGCTGCCGGTGCTGCTGCTGGCGGCCGGTGCAGCCTGGCTGCTGCGTCGTCGCAAGCCATCGCCGCTGCCGCCGCTGCGCGACGAAGACGATGCCGCCGGCCTGACCGCTGCGGTACCGGCGGGCGCGGCGCTGGATACGCTGGCCGAGCAGTCCTCATGGTCGTCTGTGGTGCCCGAAGCGGGCCGCCAGGAGCCGGCGATGCCGGCTTGGGCGAGCGAAACCGGGGGGCAGGATGACGTGGCTGCCGAACCGGTCGCCGACGTCGCCGCCCAGGCTGACTGGCAGGCGCAGACGCTGCGCGATGACGAAGTGATGGAGCTGCCCGAGGCAGTGACCGACCTGCCGCGCTGGGACGAGCCGGTGGTCACGCAGGAGGATTCCGCGCCGGCCGCCGCCGCGCAGGATGAGCCGCTCGCGCAGGCGGCCCCTGGCGAGGTGGCAGTGCCGGACTACGCGCTGCACGCCGAACAGCAGCCGCAGTTCCGCGGCGTGTTCGACCTGCCGGCCGAGCACCATGACGGCGAGGCTTCGGGCGCAGCGCCGCATGACGCGCTGGCCGCGGCGGCGCATGAAGACGGTACTGCGCCGCCGGCCAGCGATGCCGGCTGGGCGCCGCGCGCCGGCCAGGAACGCCTTGAGCTGGCCATCGCCTACCTCGACCTGGGCGATGCCCAGACCGCGCGTACGTTGCTGCAGGAAGTGGCCGAGGGCGGCGACCTGCACTGCCAGGCCCAGGCCCGCGAACTGCTGGCCCGCCTGCCGTGATCGAACCCGCCGACAAGGACCCCGTCATGAGCCGCGAGCGCCGCATCGACTACGTTGAATTCGCTTCCACGGATCCTGCAGCCAGCCGCGCCTTCTTCGAGAAGGCGTTCGGCTGGTCGTTCGTAGACTATGGCAGCGACTACACCGCGTTCGACGACGGCCGCCTGCAGGGCGGCTTCTTCCGCGGCCAGCCGCTGCGTGCCAGCGATGCCGGTGCCCCGCTGCTGGTGCTGTACGCTGACCAGCTGGCACCGATCGAAGCGGCGGTGCTTGACGCTGGCGGTGAGATCGTGCGGCCGGTGTTTTCCTTCCCCGGCGGCAGCCGTTTCCAGTTCGTCGAGCCTGGTGGCAACGAACTGGCGGTGTGGTCCGAACGCGATCCGGCCTGAGCGCCGCCCCTCCCGCAACATCTGAGGTAGCACATGCGTTACGCGCTTGGCGTCGAGTACGACGGCAGCGATTTCAGGGGCTGGCAGAACCTGGGCGAGGGTGGCCCGAGCGTGCAGGCCAGCCTTGAGCAGGCCCTGTCGTCGGTGGCCGATGCGCCGCTGCAGGTGGTCTGTGCCGGCCGCACCGATGCCGGCGTGCACGGCCAGTGCCAGGTCGTGCATTTCGATACCGACGTGGTGCGCGATCCGCGCGCGTGGATGCTGGGCACTACCACCCGCCTGCCGCGCTCGATCGCAGTGCGCTGGTGCGTGCCGGTGGCCGAGGATTTCCACGCGCGTTTCTCCGCGCGCGCACGCCGCTACCGCTACCGCCTGCTCAACCGCGAAGTGCGGCCCGCGCTGGACCGGCAGACCTTGAGCTGGGAGCGCCGCGCGCTGGACGAGACCCTGATGCACGCCGCCGGCCAGGCCCTGCTCGGTGAGAACGACTTCAGCGCGTTCCGTTCGGTGCAGTGCCAGGCGCTGCACGCCCGGCGTGAGCTGCAGTCACTGCAGGTCAGCCGCCAGGGCGAGGTGATCGAGGTCGCCGTGCAGGGCAATGCATTCCTTCATCACATGGTCCGCAATATCGTCGGATCGCTGATCCTGGTGGGCAGTGGCGAGAAGCCGGTGGAATGGATCGCCGAACTGCTGGCCGGGCGCGATCGCACCGTAGCCGGTCCCACCGCACCGCCGCAGGGCCTGGTGTTCCTTGGGCCCCTGTACCCCGACAACTGGCACCTGCCCGCCGAGGTCACGCTATGAGCCGTTCCTACTACCGCACACGCATCAAGTTCTGTGGCATGACCCGGGCCGGCGACGTCCGCCTGGCCGGTGAGCTGGGCGTGGACGCGGTGGGTTTCATCTTCGCCCGTGAAAGCAGCCGCCGGGTCGCTCCGGCCGAGGCACGCGCGATGCGCCAGGCGATCGCGCCCATGGTCGACGTGGTGGCGCTGTTCCGCAACAACAGCAAGGAAGAAGTGCGCGAGGTGCTGCGCACGGTACGACCGACCCTGCTGCAGTTCCACGGCGAGGAAGACGAGAGCTTCTGCCGCAGCTTCAACATGCCGTACCTGAAGGCGATCGCCATGGGCGGCCGTGAAGAGATCAACGCCCGCACCCTGCAGCTGCGCTATCCCAGCGCCGCCGGCTTCCTGTTCGACAGCCACGCGCCGGGCGGCGGTGGCGGCACCGGCGTGGCTTTTGACTGGGGCCGGATCCCGACCGGCCTGCATCGCCCGTTCCTGCTGGCCGGTGGCCTGAACCCGGAAAACGTCTACGACGCGGTGCTGGGTACCCTGCCGTGGGGCGTGGATGTCTCCAGTGGCATCGAACTGGAGCCGGGCATCAAGGACGGCGACAGGATGCGCACCTTCGTCGAGGAAGTGCGCCGAGCCGATTGCACGGTTCTCGAGTGATTGGCGTCATTATTTGCCGTGATTTGGACCTGGATTTGAGCCTGCACGCATTCTTCACATAGGATGGTCCCAAGCGCGCCTGCCATGAGGGCTGGCGCGGGGATCGACGGGACGCACTCGGCGCGCCCCGAACGGGCGGCCGCAGCCCACAGCCCAGGAGGGCAAGCGATGCAGGAGTTCCTCACCGTCGTGTTCGGTTTTCCGACCCTGCCGTACAGCATCGTGCTGGCGGTGGCGGCGCTGTATTGGGCACTGGCGGCCTTCGGTCTGGTCGACGACGGGTTTGGCGATGCCGGCGCCGATGGGGCGCTGCATGGCGACCCACAAGATCTGCAGGGACTGTCCGCACTGCTGGCGCGTTGGGGCCTCGGTGGGGTTCCCCTCATGCTTGTGGTGACGCTGCTGGGTTTCTTCGCCTGGATCGTCACCTATTTCGTCCATCTGTTCGTGCTGTTGCCGCTGCCGGACCTGCTGCGCTGGGCGATCGGTGCGGTCGTGGCCCTTCTGGCGCCGTTGCCGGCGGTTCCGTTCACCGCGCTGCTGCTGCGCCCCGTCCGCAGGTTCCTGCTGCGCCTGCGCCCGGTGGCGCAGGCCTCGCTGCTGGGGCGTACCGGCGTGGTTGCCTCGCCGAAGGTGGATGCCCGCGGCGGTCACGCCACCTTCGACGATGGCGGCGCCGGACTGGTGCTGCAGGTGCGCAGCGAGATCGAACTGCAGCGTGGCGAGCGCATCGTGCTGGTCGAACACGTGGCTGATCAACACCATTACCGGGTGGTCCGCGCCGACGCGGTCGCCCTCGACTTCCAGGACAACCTGCTTCCGGGCAACAAGGAGAATCACTGATGACGTTGGCAACCATGGCCCCCTTCCTGATCGGCGTAGCCGTGTTGCTGGTCGCACTGCTCGGCCTGGCCGGCCTGTTCAAGGCCTTCTACCGCAAGGTCGACCAGGGCGTGGCCCTGATCGTCAACGACATGAGCTCCACGCCCAAGGTGCACTTCACCGGTGCGCTGATCATCCCGGTGCTGTACCGCGCCGAGCTGATGCGGATCAGCCTGATCACGCTGCAGATCGACCGCCGCGGCAAGGAAGGCCTGATCTGCCGCGACAACATGCGTGCCGATATCGCCGTGGCTTTCTACCTGCGGGTCAACGAGACCCAGGCCGACGTCCTGCGCGTGGCCAAGGCCATCGGTGCCGACCGTGCATCGGACAAGCATGCCGTCGACGAGCTGTTCAACGCCAAGTTCTCCGAAGCGCTGAAGACGGTCGGCAAGAAGTTCGACTTCACCGAACTGTTCGAGAAGCGCCAGGAGTTCCGCGACGAGATCATCGCGGTGATCGGCAATGATCTGAACGGCTACGTCCTTGAGGACGTGGCGATCGACTACCTGGAGCAGACCCCGAAGTCGCTGCTGGACCAGTTCAACATTCTCGATGCGCAGGGCATCCGCAAGATCACCGAATTGACGGCCGCGCAGAACGTGGTGACCAACGAGCTGGAGCAGAACGAGAAGCTCGCCATCACCAAGAAGAACGTGGAAGCGCGCGAAGCGCTGCTGGCCCTGGAACGCCAGCAGGCCGAAGCCGAAGCACGGCAGAAGCGTGAGATCGAGACCATCCGCGCACGCGAGGAGGCCGAGACCGCCAAGGTGCAGGAGGAGCAGCGCCAGTTGTCCGAGAATGCCCGCATCGAAGCGCAGCAGCTGATCGAGATCCGCGACCAGAACCGCCTGCGCGAAGTGGAAGTGGCCGAGCAGAACCGCCAGCGTGCCGTGGCCATCGAGGCCGAGCGCGTGGAGCGCGCACGCCAGCTGGAGCAGGTCACCACCGATCGTGAAGTGCAGCTGCAGGGCGTGGAGCGTGACAAGGTGGTCGAGCAGGGCAAGATGGACGTGGCCAACATCACCCGTGAACGCATCTCCATCGACAAGACCGTGGCGCAGGAAGAGGAGCGCATCAAGGAAGTGCGCGAAGTCTCCGAGGCCGACCGCCAGAAGCAGGTGCTGATCCTGGAAGCCGAGGCCAAGGCGCAGGAAGCGCTGGTGCGCGAAGTCAAGGAAGCGCAGGCGCGCGAGACCGCTTCAAAGCATCGCGCGGTGGAACTGACCACGCTGGCCCAGGCCGAGCATGAAGCGGCCGGCAAGCAGGCCGAAGCCAAGCGCCTGTTGGCCGATGCCCTGCGTGCCGAACAGGCAGCGCCGGGCCTGGCCGAAGCGCAGGTGCGTGAAGCTTCGGCGCTGGCCATCGAGAAGGTCGGCATTGCCGAAGCGCGCGTGATCGAAGCCAAGGCCGAAGCCAGCCTGAAGCAGGGCAGCAACGAAGCCCGCGTTCTGGCCGAGACCCTGCAGGCGCAGGCGCAGGGTGAGGAAAAGATGGGCCTGGCCCGTGCCACCGCCACCGAGTCGCTGGGCAATGCCGAAGCCGGCGTGGTGCAGAAGAAGCTGCTGGCCGAGGCCGAGGGCCTGGTGCGCAAGTTCGAAGCCATCGCCTCGCTGAGTGACCAGGCACGTGGCCATGAAGAGTTCCGCATGATGCTGGACAACAGCCTGAAGCAGGCGCTGGCCTCGATCGAAGCCGGCAAGGAAGTCTCGCGCGAGAACGCCAATGTCATCGCCAGCGCGCTGCGCAACGCCGATATCGACCTGGTCGGCGGCGACGGCGGCATGTTCGAGAACCTGGTCAAGGCGGTGTCGCTGGGCAAGTCGATCGAAGGCTTCGCCGGCAAGAGCCCGATCGTGCAGGAGCTGATGCAGCGCTACCTGGGCGTGGCCGTGGCCGAACCGGCGCCGCGCCAGATCGCCGAGGATGCCGAAGCGGTACCGACCGTGTCGGCTACCGTGGTCGACAGCGCCCGTTGATGCATCGGGCGATGGCCGCCGCCATCGCCCGCCCGCGCCGGCCGCAACCGCGGCCGTCCGCCCGTGAGCCGGAAACCTGCTGATGTCTGAAACCCATCCGTCCGCCGAATCCACTGCGCCGGAGGCCGGCGGCAGCACCGTCGACCAGGCTGTCGCCCAGGGCGGCGCCTACGAAGTCCTGCGCCGCCGCCTGGCCGAGCAGGGCCAGCGCCTGCAGGGCCTGGCCGAAACACTCAACCGCCAGCGCCTGGCCGAGTTCGGCGATAGCCGCCTGGAGGTGGTCGGGCGCTTCCGCATCCGCAGCGACAACAACTGCGTCGGCCGTGACATCGTGCAGGTGGGCCCGGACCGCCTGCTGTTCGGCTACAACGTGTTCATCGGGTTGAAGACCCAGACCCGCATCGAGGATGTGTTCGGCCTGTACCGGCTGGTGCAGGGCAGCGATGGCTACGACGTCGCTGCCCTGGAGCTGAAGGGCAGCTTTCTCGACCAGCCCGGCTTCGTGCACGATTTCAACGAGCTGTATGCCTACTACAAGCACGCGCGCCTGCTGCAGCTGATCGTGGTCGGCGACAAGCTGCTGGCCTCGTTCCAGATCGGCGAGCGCAGCAGCGACGTGCGCGTGTTCCGCTGGGCGCTGTCGCGCGAGGGCGAGCTGACCTACCTGGATGCGCGCGGTGAGCGCGATATCGCACTGCCGCCACCATTCGACTTCGAATGGACCCGGGCGACCCGCGACCTGGCGGTCAACGGCCGCCATTCGCACCTGAACATCCTCGACACCCTGTTCGTGGAGACCACCGGCGGCGACCTCACCATCAAGGTCGAAAACAACACCGAAACCGGGCAGGGCATCTACAGCGAACCCGTGGAGGACAGCACGCAGTCGCTGGACGACGCCCAGTTCGAGTTCGCCCGGGTCGGCTCGCTGGTATTGCTGAAGGTGCTGCCGTACCGCGAGACCGAATGGCGCGGCCTGATCTACAACACGCTGACCGGCGGCATCGTGCGCAATGATGCGATCGTGCAGGCCTGCGTGCAGCTGCCCGAAGACCATGGCGTGATCTTCCCGGGTGGCTATTACCTGCAGGGCGGCGAGCACAAGGCATTTGATGCCTCGATGGCCGGCATGCAGTTCAAGCGCAGCATCCGTTCGCCAAACGGCGAGGACGTGCTGTACATCTTCTACGAGCGCGAAGGCGGGCGCTCGGCGCTGTTCGTCTACAACACCATCCAGCGCGTGCTGCAGAACCCGGTGTTCGGCCATGGCTACGCCTTGATGCAGGACGGGCGCATGGTGCTGTTCCATGCCGAGGGCAGCGAACCGACCCGCATCCATCCGATGCAGGTCTGGCAGACGCCGTTCAGCAGTGACGAGTTCGCCGCCAACCGGCCGCCCGGCAACACGTTCATGGGCCGCATCGGCAACGCCGAGCTGGTGCGCGGCATTTCCAACCTGTTCAACCTGGCGCGCGAGATCGATGGCCAGGACGTGTCGGTACAGCGCTACCAGCGCCTGGTGGCCGATACGCGGCGTCTGTTCGATGCGCACCACTGGCTGGGTGACGCGGCCTGCGATGGCGCCGAGGCGCTGCTGCGGCAGATCAGCGCGACCGGCGAATCGGTGCTGGACGAGTACGAGAAGGTGCAGTCGATCCGTCAGCAATCGGCACAGGCGATGCGGGAGGCCGAGGCCGCGCACAAGGCGCTGCTGGGCCGGCTGCAACCGCAGAACTGGAGCGAGGTGCAGGCCTTCGTCGAGGCCCTCAACGCGATCACCGCATTGCGCGGGCGGCTGCTGACCCTCCGCGAGCTGCGCTACATCGACACCGCGCGCATCGAGGCGATGACCGTCGAACTGGTGGAGGCACAGGACCGTGTTGGCGCCGCCACCGGTGACTTCCTCGCTGGCGAGGAAGCGCTGGCGCCGCTGGCCACGCGCCTGCAGGCGCTGGATGATGCCGCGCAGCAGGCACAGACGGCGCGCCAGCTGGACGAGCAGTTGGAAGGCCTGCGTGGCATGGCGTCCGACCTGGACATGCTGTCCGAGCTGATGGCCGGCCTGAAGGTGGACGATGCCACTGCCCGCACCCGCGTGGTCGAGTCGATCTCGGTGCTGTACGGTCGCCTCAACCAGGCGCGCGCGCGTGCTGACCAGCGCCGCAGGTCACTCGGTTCGGCCGAGGCCGTGGCGCAGTTCGCCGCCCAGTTCGCGCTGTTCTCGCAGTCGATCACCAGCGCGCTGGCGCTGGCCACCGATCCCGAACGTGCCGACGAGCAGTTGTCGCGCCTGCTGGTGCAGCTGGAGGAACTGGAGAGCCAGTTCGGCGAACACGAGCAGTTCCTCGGCGACATCCTGAGCAAGCGCGAAGAGCTGGTCGAGGCCTTCGAAACGCACAAGCAGGCGTTGCTGGATGACCGCCAGCGCAAGGCGCGCTCGGTACTGGATGCGGCCAATCGGATCCTCGACGGCCTGGCCAGGCGCACCGAGCGCTTCGCCACCGCCGATGAGCTCAACGCGTTCTTTGCCGGTGATCCGCTGATCCTCAAGCTGCGTGAGCTGGCCGAGCGCCTGCGCACGCTGCACGACAACGTCAAGGCCGACGACATCGAGGCGCGGCTGAAGGGCGTGCGTGACCAGGCGGTGCGCCAGCTGCGCGACCGCAGTGACCTGTACGAAGCCGGCGGCAACGTGGTGCGGCTGGGCCCGCGCCATCGCTTCAGCGTCAATACGCAGGCACTGGACCTGACCCTGTTGCCGCGTGGCGACACGTTGGCCATCCATCTGACCGGCACCGACTTCCTGGAGACCCTGCACGATCCGGAGCTGGACGCACTCAAGCCGTTCTGGCCGGTCACCCTCGACTCGGAATCGCCCACGCTGTATCGCGGCGAGTATCTGGCCGGCAGCCTGCTGCTGGCCGCGCAGGAGGGGCGCGATGGCCTCGATCTGGCTGCGCTGCAGCACGACGTCGCCAACCCGGAAGCGCTGGATCAGCGTGTGCGTGCGTTCGCCGCACCACGCTATCGCGAAGGCTACGAGCGTGGCATCCATGACCACGATGCGGCACTGATCCTGCGTGCGCTACTGCCCTTGCAGCAGGCGGCCGGCAGCCTGCGTCACGCACCGCGGGTGCGTGCGCTGGCGTTGCTGTTCTGGGCCGCTGAGCAGCGGCGCGAAGCGGTGGCGCAATGGCCGGCGCGGCAGGTGGGCGCCGAGGCGCTGGCACGCCTGCTGGGGTCCGACGAAGGGCGCCTGGCGTTGCGCACAGAAATGGCCGAGGCGCTGCTGGGGTATGCGCAGTCCCACGCGTTGCCGTTCGATGCCGATGCCGCGGAGGCTGCAGCCGCCTATCTGGGCGAAGAACTGGCGGCGGGCGATCCGGTGTTCAGCAGCAGCCGCCACGCGGTGGCGCTGCTGGAGGCATTGGCCGAGCAGCTGGAACAGGCGGGGCAGCGTGAGGCGGTCGAGCGTGCCCTGCAGCGCGGCCAGGATCCACTGGCTACGCGTTGGTCATTGGCTGGGCAGTGGCTGCGCGCAGTGGCGCGGATGCCGGCGCATGCGCAGCATGCCGGCTATGTCGACGAAGCCGCCGCGTTGCTGCTGGTGCAGCGCCAGTTGCGCACCCGTGCCAGCGATGCCGCACTGCAGGCGGAGGTCAATGGCCTGCTGGGTGAACACGCACGCATCAGCAATGGCGCGCTGGTGGTATCGCTGGATGATTTCCTCGCGCGCCTGCAGCAGCACCTGCGTCATTTCGTGCCAGCGTTTCATGCCTACCAGGCGCTGCGCCAGGGCATCATCGGTCGCGAGCGCGAGACCCTGCGGCTTTCCGAGTTCAAGGCGCGGCCGCTGTCCTCGTTCGTACGCAACAAGCTGATCAACGATGTCTACCTGGGCGTGATCGGTGACAACCTGGCCAAGCAGATGGGCACGGTCGGCGAGAACAAGCGCAGCGACCTGATGGGCCTGCTGATGATGATTTCGCCCCCGGGCTATGGCAAGACCACGCTGATGGAATACGTGGCGCACCGCTTGGGCCTGGTCTTCATGAAGATCAACGGCCCGGCGCTGGGCCACGAGGTGCGCTCGCTGGACCCGGCCCAGGCACCGGACGCGACCTCGCGGCAGGAGCTGGAGAAGCTCAACCTGGCGCTGGAAATGGGCAACAACACCATGCTGTATGTGGACGACATCCAGCACACCCATCCCGAGTTCCTGCAGAAGTTCATCTCGCTGTGCGATGGCACCCGCCGTATCGAGGGCGTGTGGCGCGGTCGCACCCGCACCTACGACATGCGCGGCAAGAAGTTCTGCGTGGTGATGGCCGGCAACCCGTACACCGAGTCCGGCGAGGTGTTCAAGATTCCGGACATGCTGGCCAACCGTGCCGACATCTACAACCTCGGTGACGTGCTCGGTGGCATGGAGGCCGCCTTCACCCTCAGCTACATCGAGAACAGCCTGACCTCCAATCCGGTGCTGGCGCCGCTGGCCACGCGCGACATGGCCGACCTGTATGTACTGGTCGACCGCGCGATGGGCAAGGAGGTCTCGACCAACGGCCTCAGCCACGCCTACAGCAGCGCGGAGATCAACGAGATCACCGCCACCCTGCAGCGCATGCTGCGTGTGCGTGACGTGGTCTACCGGGTCAACCAGCAGTACATCGCCAGCGCCGCACAGGACGACCGCTACCGCACCGAGCCGCCGTTCCGCCTGCAAGGCAGCTACCGCAACATGAACAAGCTGGCCGAGAAGATCTCCCCGGTGATGAACGAGGACGAACTGCAGCAGTTGATCTCCGACCACTACCTGGGCGAGGCGCAGCTGCTGACCACCGGTGCCGAAGAGAACCTGTTGAAGCTGGCCGAACTGCGCGGCGTACTGGATGACACGCAGGCGCAGCGCTGGGCACAGATCAAGCGCGACTTCCTGCGCAACAAGGCCATGGGGGCCGACGACAGCGATGTCGGCGGGCGCGTGGTGGCGCAGCTGGCCGATATCGCCACCGCGCTGCAGCTGCCACCGCCCGCGCCGGAAGCGATCGCCGTTGCGGACCCGGCGCCGTGGCCGGCGCTGCTGGAGGCCCTGCATCGCCTTTCAGAGGCGCGTCCGGCCGCTGCGCCGGCGCCGGTCGCGGCAGCCCCCGGCGTGCCGGCCACGGCCTTGGCCGACGACCTGCAGGCGGGCCTGGCGCCGCTGGTGGAGCTGCTGGCGGCATCGCAGGCGCAGCAGGTGCAGGTGTCGCAGACCCTGGCCGCGTTCGCCGGCTGGGCGCGACAGCAGGTCGAGCGGGGCACGCCGAGCGCTGTGGTGGCGCAGCGCGCGCGCGTGCGCCGCGCCGCGACGCCGGAGGAGCGGGCGCTGGATGAGGCGCTGATGCGCCACTTCTACGGCGAGTCATTGCCACCGGAAGACGGCGATGGCATGCCGGCATCCACGCCGAAGCCGCCGCCGCTGCCGTGACCACGCGCGTGCCACTGCCGCCACCGATGCTGCCGGATACGGTCGATGTCGCTGAGCTGGCCGACTATGGTGCGCCGTTGCTGCAGGCGCTGGCGCGGCGCGAAACGCCGTTGCCACCGGGTGCGGGCGAGCGCCTGGTGGCTGCGCTTGCGCGCATCGCGCTGGCCCTGCAGGCCGGCAACCCGGCGCAGATCCGGCAGCAGGAAGGCTGGTGGGGACGGCTGCTGGGGCGCGATGTCGCTCGCGAAGCAGAAGGGCACGCGCTGCAGTCGCAGCTGGGCGTACTGGCCCTGCAGGCGCGTGAGCAGGCCCAGCACCTGAAGCAGCACATGCAGCTGCGGGCCATGGCCATCGTTGAGCATTCCGCGGCGGCCGCGGCGCTGGACGGCTGGGCCGAACTGGCTGCGTCGCGGCTGACGACGCTGGATATCGCCGGTCAGGCCGCGCTGTCGCACCGGCTGGATCATCTTCGCCGGCTGGCCTCGCTGCGCCGCCTGGAAGCCGGCCAATGGCAGCTGCTGCAGGACCAGGACAACATGCTGCTGCAACGCTTCGCGCGCATCCATGACGTGCTGCTGCCTGCCTGGCGGCAGGCTGCACTGGCGGGCCAGGCCGCTGCGGGCGCTGCGTTGGCCGGCAAGGCTGCCACGTTGCACGCACAGATCGATGACGAGGTGGCCGCGGCTCAGGCTAGACTGCCTTGAGCCGGCCGCCGCTGCCGCTTACCCAACTGCAAGGAGACTGCCCGATGACCCAGGACAGCCGGACCCCCGGTGCCCTCGTACCCGGCACGACCACCGCCACTGCGCTCGACGAAGGTGCACTGCAGGCGCTTGGGCTGGTCCGCGAGGATCTGCCGCGCATCGCCGAGATCCGTCTGGAACTGGACGATCTGCGCCCGGGCAACCTGCAGGTGTTCGGCCGCGAGGCGGCCACGCGCACCGCCGCGTTCTCCAGCCAGTTGCTGGACCAGGTGCGCAATCGTGACCTGGATGCCAGTGGCGAGAAGCTGGGCGAGGTGGTGCGCATCGCGCGCAGCCTGAAGCTGGATGGCTTCGCCCAGCGTTCGAAGGTGCCGGTGATCGGTGGCCTGATCGACCGCATGCGCGCCTCCAAGGGCGAGCTGGTGCAGAAGTTCAGCGACACCAACGCGCAGATCGAACAGCTGCTGGCCGACGTCGGCGTGCAGCAGGCGTTGATGGGCAAGCGCGTGGGCGAGTTCGACCGCATGCACGATATCGTCCGCGAAGAACGTCGTGCGCTCGGCCTGTATGCGGCAGCGGGCAAGCAGCGGCTGGCCGAACTGCAGGCCGAACAGCTGGCCGGGCAGGCCAGCGAGGACCCCCAGCAGCGCATCCGCCAGGGCGAGATCGACAATGCGATCCGGTTGATCGAGAAGCGCGTGTCCGACCTGCAGCTGATGCAGCACGCCGCCGATCAGTCGCTGCCGATGATCCGCCTGATCCAGGCCAACGCGCTGCAGCTGATCGAGAAGTTCAACACCGTCCGCGACATCACCATTCCGTCATGGAAGCGCCAGTTCGCCATCCAGCTCTCGCTGGGCGAACAGAAGGCTGCGGTCGAACTGTCCACGGCCATCGATGACGCCACCAACGAACTGATGCGCCGCAATGCCGACCTGCTGCGCCAGGCCTCGGTGGATACCGCGCGCAGCAACCAGCGCGGCGTGATCGACGTTGCCACGCTGCGCCATGTACACGACCAGCTGATCGCCACGGTGGAAGAAGTGCGCAGCATCCATCGCGAAGGGATGCAGCAGCGGCAGCAGGCGGAAGCGGAGCTGTCGCGCCTGCGCGAAGACCTGCAGCAGCGCCTGGCCACACCGACCGCCAGCTGAAAAAAGGGGACGGAGGGAATTAAGTCGTTTGTGCCACTTGCGACTTAATTCCCTCCGTCCCCTTTTTGTTGTCATCGGAGTTGCTGGCCCAGCCAGTCGGCGAGCGCATCCACGCGCGCATCAGGTGGTCCGTCCGGTTGCGCCAGCACCCAGAAACCACCAGTGGCGGCAAACCCCCACGGCGCGACCAGTCGTCCGGCGGCCAAGTCCTCGGCCACCAGTGGCTCGGGTGCGATCGCCGGGCCCAGCCCGGCCACCGCTGCCTCCAGCAGGTAGTACAGATGCTCGAAGGCCGTGCCCAGCTGCAGCTTCGCGGGGTCCAGAGAGTGCGCCTGCGCCCACGCCGGCCACGCCTGCGGCCGTGAGCTGGTGTGCAGCAGCGTCTCCTGCAGCAGCGCCGAGGGCGGTACATGCCGCAGGCGCTGCGCGGCCGGATGCGAGGGGGCCACTACCACGCCGACCCGTTCCGGGGCCAGCTCACGCACCTGCCAGCCCCGGGGCCACGGCCCCTGTGCCAGCAGCAGTACCGCATCCAGTGCCGCCTGTGCCTCGGTGAAGCTGCCATCCAGCGCTGACCACTGCAGGCGCACGCCGGGCAGGGCGGCCTGCAGCGCAGGCAGGCGCGGGATCATCCAGCGCGCCAGCACGCTGCCGCTGCAGCCCAGTACCAGCGCCGGGGCCGCCGCCGGCCGCCGCAGTTCGCGCACGCAGTCTTCGATGCCGCCGAAGGCCTCGCTGCACGCTGCCTGCAGCCGCGTGCCCGCAGCGGTCAGGCGCAGGCCGCGACCGGCACGCTGGAACAGCGCCAGGCCGAGATGGTCTTCCAGCAGCTTCAGCTGCCGGCTGACCGCACCGTGGGTGACATGCAGGTCGTGTGCGGCGCGGCCGACGCCGCCGAGACGGGCGGTGGCCTCGAACGCACGCAGCGCATTGAGTGGCGGCAGCAGGGAACGGCTCATGTGAGATTTCCTGACGATATGCGCCAGATAATATCCATTTTCCGGTCAAGACCCGTGCGCTAGAGTATCCACCTGTCTCGAACCAGCGGTCGCTTCCATGTCTGCCTCCCCCATTGCCGACTACCACGCCTTCCCGGATGCCCAGGGCCATTTCGGCCGCTACGGCGGCAGCTTCGTTGCCGAAACCCTGGTGGGTCCGCTGCAGGAACTGGCCCAGGCCTATGACCAGGCCCGCCAGGACCCGTCATTCCAGGCTGCCTACGACCGCGACCTGGCCCACTACGTGGGCCGGCCGAGCCCGATCTACCACGCCCAGCGCCTGAGCGACCATGTCGGCGGCGCGCAGATCCTGCTCAAGCGCGAAGACCTGAACCACACCGGCGCGCACAAGATCAACAACACCATCGGCCAGGCGCTGCTGGCCGCGCGGATGGGCAAGAAGCGCATCATCGCCGAGACCGGTGCCGGCCAGCACGGTGTTGCCAGTGCCACCGTTGCCGCCCGCCTGGGCCTGGAATGCGTGGTGTACATGGGCGCCACCGACATCGAGCGGCAGAAGATCAACGTCTACCGCATGAAGCTGCTTGGCGCGACGGTGGTGCCGGTCACCTCCGGCTCGGCCACCCTGAAGGACGCGCTCAACGAAGCGATGCGCGACTGGGTGACCAACGTGCAGGACACCTTCTACATCATCGGCACCGTGGCCGGCCCGGATCCGTATCCGCGCATGGTCCGTGACTTCAACGCCATCGTTGGCCGCGAGGCACGCGAGCAGATGCTGGCCGAGTATGGCCGCCTGCCCGATGCGATCACCGCGTGCGTCGGCGGCGGCAGCAACGCCATCGGCCTGTTCCACGCCTTCCTCAACGATCGCCAGGTCGAGATCGTCGGCGCCGAAGCCGCCGGCGACGGCATCGGCACCGGCCGCCACGCCGCATCGATCGCCGCCGGTCGGCCGGGCGTGCTGCATGGCAACCGCACCTATGTGCTGTGCGACGACGACGGCCAGATCATCGAGACCCACTCGGTGTCGGCCGGCCTGGACTATCCGGGCGTCGGCCCGGAGCATGCTTTCCTGGCCGATACCGGCCGTGCGCGCTACCTCGGCATCACTGATGAAGAAGCGCTGCAGGCCTTCCACCTGCTGGCGCATACCGAGGGCATCCTGCCGGCACTGGAGTCCAGCCACGCACTGGCACAGGCGATCAAGCTGGCGCGTGAGCGTCCGCGTGACCAGATCGTGCTGTGCAACCTGTCCGGCCGTGGCGACAAGGACGTGCACACCATCGCCGCTCGCGAAGGGCTGGTGCTGTGAGCGCGCTGCTGCGGAACAGCGGGGTGCTTCTGCTGGTGCTGGGCCTGGCCGCGTGCCAGCCGCCGGAACCGCCAGTGCTTGCGCCGGCTGCCAAAGCCACCGCGCAGCCCGCACGGCAGCCGGCCGCCAACGATGACCTCGACCCGATGGCGCGTACGCCGATCGTCGATCCGCCGTCTGCGGAAGAGAGCAACGGCGACAACGCCCCCGCCGTCGCCTCGGTTGCACTGGACCATGCCGGCGAAGTGCTGGTTGGCCAGCACATGGGGGACCTGAAGTCACTGGGGCCGTGGAAGGCACAGGGCGCGAAAGAGTTCTTCGAAGGCGACTGCGAGTACTACGACGGCAGGGGGTTGCCGCCGGGCGTGTCGATGATGACTGACGACGACCGCGTGGTCCGATTTGATCTGAAGCCGGGCGACGACCCGGAGCTGCCGGTTGAACAGCCCGGTCCCTTCGGCCTGCGCATCGGCATGACCCGTGCCCAGGCCATGGCGCAGTTCCCGAAGCCGCCGGTATCCAGCCCGCATGCCTACGACGGTGACCAGGGCGAGTACCTCACCTGGCAGGACCCGGGTTCGGACCTGGGCATCCGCCTGGAACTGTTTGAAGGGAAGGTCACCCGGATGTACTGGGGAACCAGCGATGCGATTGAACTGATTGAAGGATGTGCCTGAAATGCCCGTATCCCGACTCGATGCCTGTTTCCTGCGTCTGCGCGAACAGCAGCGCAAGGCGCTGATTCCCTTCGTCACCGCCGGTGATCCCTCGCTGGAGGCGACCGTGCCGGTCATGCACGCACTGGTCGAGGCCGGCGCCGACGTGATCGAACTGGGCGTGCCGTTTTCCGACCCGATGGCCGATGGCCCGACCATCCAGCGCAGCTCCGAGCGCGCGCTGGCACGCGGCGCCGGCAGCCGCTACGTCCTGCAGGCCGTGGCGCAGTTCCGCGAACGCGATGCGCAGACCCCCGTGGTGCTGATGGGCTACCTCAACCCGGTGGAGATCCATGGCTACGCGGCCTTCGCCAAGGCCGCCGTCGACGCCGGCGTGGACGGCGTGCTGCTGGTCGACCTGCCGCCGGAAGAAGCGGGCGATGCCCAGCAGGCGTTCGACGCAGCCGGCCTTGCACTGGTCCTGCTGGCGTCGCCGACCACCAGCGAGGCGCGAGCCGACAAGCTGCTGGCGCTGGCCCGTGGCTATCTCTACTACGTCAGCTTTGCCGGTGTCACCGGCGCGTCCGAGCGCCTGGACAGCGATGCCGCCAGTACCCGCCTGCAGGCGTTGCGCGCGCGCGCATCGGTGCCGGTGGTGGCGGGCTTCGGTATCAAGGATGCCGCCAGTGCCGCGGCCATGGCCCGCCAGGCCGATGGCGTGGTGGTCGGAAGCGCGCTGGTGGCGGCGCTGGCGGAAGCGGGCTCGGCGGAAGACGCGGTGCAGCGCGCCCGGGCCTTCCTCGCCCCGCTGCGGCAGGCGCTGGACGCGTAACAGGACTGCCGGCCGCTGGCCGGCGTCCTCCTGATGGCTGGCGTGCAAAGGCTGCCGGCCGGCGGCGGGCACCGTCCAGCACCTAAACGTACGTCCCAGCATGGTTTTTTCCCGCTGCCCCGCGGCTGGCAAGGGGGTGCACGGGCGGGGAAAGCGGAGCTAGACTGTCCGCCTTTGCGGCCCCAGGGCCGCCCTGAACGGAAGTGTCCTCCCGCATGAGTTGGCTCAGCAAGTTGATGCCGTCCGGCATCCGCACCGACAACACCCCCAGCAAGAAGCGCAGTGTCCCCGAGGGCCTGTGGGAAAAGTGCAGCAACTGCGGCAGCGCGTTGTACCGTCCGGAACTGGAAGAGAACCTGGAAGTCTGCCCGAAGTGCGGCCATCACATGGCGATCCGCGCGCGCGCGCGCCTGGCCGCCCTGTTCGACGCCGACAGCACCACCGAGATCGGTGCGCGCCTGGGGCCGACCGACCTGCTCAAGTTCAAGGACCAGAAGAAGTACAGCGAGCGCATCAAGATCGCGCAGAAGAATACCGGCGAGTACGACGCGCTGATCGCCATGCGCGGCCTGCTCAAGGGCCGTGCGCTGGTGGCATCGTCTTTCGACTTCGCCTTCATGGGCGGCTCGATGGGCTCGGTGGTCGGCGAGCGTTTCGCACTGGCCGCAGAAACCGCAGTCGAGATCGGGGCGCCCTACGTGTGCTTCTCGCAGAGCGGTGGCGCCCGCATGCAGGAAGGCCTGTTCTCGCTGATGCAGATGGCCAAGACCTCGGCCGCGCTGGGCAAGCTGCGTGAAGCCGGGCTGCCGTACATCTCGGTGCTGACCCATCCGACCACCGGGGGTGTCTCGGCCTCCTTTGCGATGCTGGGCGACATCAACATCGCCGAACCGCAGGCGCTGATCGGCTTCGCCGGCCCGCGAGTGATCGAGCAGACCGTGCGCGAGAAACTGCCGGAAGGCTTCCAGCGCTCGGAGTTCCTGCTCGAACATGGTGCCATCGACCAGATCTGCGATCGCCGCGAGCTGCGCGACCGCCTGTCCGACCTGCTGGCGATGCTGGGCCGTCAGCCGGCGCCGGAGGTGGCTTGATGGGAGGCCGCAAGTACTTTGGTACTGATGGCATCCGTGGCCGGGTCGGCCAGGGCGTGATCTCGGCCGACTTCGTGCTGCGCCTGGGCAACGCCCTGGGCCGTGTCCTGGTCGCCCAGCGCGGCCAGGACGGGCGCCGGCCGATCGTTGTGATCGGCAAGGACACCCGCATTTCCGGCTACATGTTCGAGGCGGCGCTGGAAGCCGGCCTGGTGGCCGCCGGTGCCGACGTGCAGCTGCTGGGGCCGATGCCGACGCCGGCGGTGGCGTTCCTGACCCGTACGCTGGGCGTGGATGCCGGCATCGTCATCAGTGCCTCGCACAACCCGCACTACGACAACGGCATCAAGTTCTTCTCCGCCCAGGGCGAGAAGCTCGACGATGCCACCGAGCTTGCCCTCGAAGCGGCGCTGGACGTTCCGTTCACCACCGTCGAATCAGAGAAGCTGGGCAAGGCGTCGCGTGGCCGCGAGGCGGTCGGCCGCTACATCGAGTTCTGCAAGGCCAGCGTGCCGCGCGCGTTCGACCTGCGTGGCGTACGCCTGGTGCTGGACTGCGCGCACGGCGCCACCTACCAGATCGCACCGCTGCTGTTCCGCGAGCTGGGTGCCGAGGTGATCGGCATTGGCGCCGAGCCAAACGGCGTCAACATCAACGCCGGCGTGGGCTCCACCCATATCGACAATCTCGCGGCCAAGGTCCGCGAAACCCGCGCCGATCTCGGCATTGCCTTCGACGGCGACGGCGACCGCGTGCTGATGGCCGACGACCAGGGCAACCCGGTCGACGGCGACGACCTGCTTTACATCCTGGCCCGGGCATGGAAAGCCGAAGGCCGCCTGCGCGGCCCGGTGGTCGGCACGCTGATGAGCAACTACGGCGTGGAGAAGGCCTTCGCCGATCTGCAGATTCCGTTCGTGCGCAGCAATGTCGGTGATCGCTATGTGCACCAGGCGCTGATCGAAGGCGGTGGGGTGCTCGGCGGCGAAGCCTCCGGCCACCTGCTGTGCCTGGATCGGGCCACCACCGGTGACGGCATCGTCAGTGCGCTGCAGGTGCTGGTGGCGTTGCGCAACAGCGGGCAGACCCTGCGCCAGGCATTGAAGGGGCTGGTGCGGGTGCCGCAGAAGACGGTCAACGTGCGGCTGGGCAATGTCTCGGCCAAGGCCACCGTGCAGGCCGACAGCGTGCAGGCCGCGCTGGCCGTCGCGCAGCAGTCAGTGGCCGGCCGTGGCCGTGCGTTCCTGCGCCCGTCCGGTACCGAGCCGGTGGTGCGTGTCACGGTCGAGGCCGATGATGCAACGCTGATGCAGGACACGCTGGACCGCCTGTCTGCAGCGGTCCGTGAAGCCGCCGCCTAAGGCAGCTGTGCATTTGTCCAAACAGAAACGCCCCGCAATGCCGGGGCGTTTTTTCGTTCAGGCGGCAAGGCTGCGCGAGGCTCACGGCCCCGGCACCATCTTCTTCTGCCGCGCCTTGAAGCCATTGAACAGCGGCGCGATCAGGGGGGTGTAGCTCTGGGCGATGCGCTTGCGCAACCAGCTCGCCGGGCGGTTGCGGATCGCGAAGCGGTAGATGCGTTCCGGATCGCCGCCGACCACGTTACGGCCGAACGGGTGGGTGGTGTGCAGGTAGCGGAAGCCGTGCTCGCGTGCCACCTCGATGTGGTCCTGGTCGAAATCGCCGTAAGGCCAGCACAGCGTATCGGACACCTCGCCGAGCTTGTCCCGCAGGACTTCGCGCGAGACTGCCAGGTCGTGGCTCAGGCCCGCACGGCGCTGTGCGCGGTCCAGGTCGTCGCGGCGCAGCCAGCGGGTGTGGGTATGGGTGTGGCAATGCACTTCGAAGGTGCCGGCGGCGATGGCCGCGCGCGCTTCGCTCCAGCGCATCATCACGTCGTCGCTGCGGTTCTGCTCGTAGATCGCCGCTTCGCAACCGCGGTGGTCCGGCGTGGCAGGCAGCACTGCCCCGGCAAGCCCCGCGTGGGGCCGCTCCGGGCCTTCACCCATCCAGCCGGTGACCACGAACACCACTGCGTGCATGCCGTACTTCTGCAGGATCGGGTGCGCATACACCCAGTTGTCCAGGTAGCCATCGTCGAAGGTGATCACGATCGACTTGCGCGGCACCGGCTTGCCGGCCAGGAAGCCGGCGTACTGGTCCAGTGTCAGCGAAGTCCAGCCGTTGCCGGCCAACCAGGCGATCTGGCTTTCGAAATTTTCCGGTGACACGGTGATCATGCCCGGCGACGGACTGACGTGGTGGTGCATGAGCACCGGTACGGTTCGGGCATCAGCCATGTCCCAGCTCCTTCAGCCACTGGCGGTAGTAGTGTTCGGTGGTCTCACCGTGGCCATCGGGGGTGAACCGGTGCGCGCTGTGCATCCAGTCCCACCCGGCGCGGCCCATCTGCCGCCGCCGTTCCGGATCTTCCACCAGCAGGCGCAGTGCGCCTGTCAGGGCTGCATTGTCGCCCAATCGGGTGAGGATCGCATTGCTGCCCTCGACCACCATCTCCGGCACGCCACCTACGCGCGTGGCCACGATCGGTACCCCGACATAGGCAGCCTCCAGCAACACGGTACCGGCCGCTTCCTTGTGCGAAGCCAGCGCGAAGATGTCGAAGCCGGCCATCAGCCGGCACGCGCCGTCACGATAGCCGAGCAGGTGGACCTGTTGCTGCAGCCCATGCTCGTCGCGCAGCGCCTGCAGCCGATCCATGACCGGCTGGCCATCGCCGATCACCACCAGGTGCAGGTTCGGATGCGTCCTGCACAGCGGCACCATCGCCTGCAGGAGGTCGGCATGGCCCTTGGGTCCGCGCAGCACCGCCACGCAACCGACCACGATGTCCTGCTCGCCGAAACCGAGCTCGGCGCGCACCTCCGCGCGCACCTCCTGCAGGCATTGCCAGGGATCGGCCTTGCGGATCTCGCTCCAGCGCGGCGGGACTGCAATTGGCGGCACGATACCGATGTGCTCGGCCGGAATGCCGCGCTCCGTCAGCAGCTGCTTGACGAAGCTGCTGACGGTCATCACCCGGTGCGGCAGGCCGGTATAGGTCAGCAGCGAGTTGACCGGGCTCATCAGGTGGCGCGAGCGTATTACCAGCGGTGTGCCGCCCAGGCGTGCACCGGCGGCGGCGATCAGCGCGTCACGGCGGCTGGTGGTGTTGACCACGTCGTAGCGCTCGCGACGCACCAGGCGCGAGACCGACCAGATGCCGCGCAGCAGGCGCAGCAGGCCCCCCATGCGCAGGGTGTGTACGGTGAAACCGTCGTCGCGTGCCAGCTTGGCCAGTCGCGCTTCGGGCTGGCACAGCAGCGCCACCTCATGGCCACGCGCGCGCATCACCTGCATGTGGCGGAAGATGTAGATCTCCTGTCCGCCCATTCCCTTGGCGGCTTCGGTGTGCAGGATGCGCAGCGGACGGTTCATGCGGGATCGATCCTTGAAGGTCAACGATTGCGGAAGCGGGTCAACGCTTCCCATGCAGTGCGTACGGCAGCCGCATCAGGGGCCTGCTGGGGCAGCGGGAGGTAGTGCCGGTCCAGCGCTGTGGCGTTGCCGAACTTGTCGAACACGTAGATCGCGTCGCCATGGCGTATCGCGCGCTGCGACCAGCTTTCGACCACCAGGGCACGCGGGCCCTGCGGTTCGGCCAGCAGGTCCTGGCCGGTGCTGTAATCGCTCAGCGCGTTCTCGCAGCCCAGCGCATGGCGCATCAGTGTCGGTACCCAGTCTTCGTGCGAGCTGGTGCGGGCGTCGCGGCCAGCGGCCCTGCCTGGCCAATGCAGCACGAACGGGACCTGCAGCTGGTAGTCGGAGAAGTTGCCGTTGTGGCCCCAATAGTTCAGCTTGAGGTCGTTGAACTCTTCGGCATGGTCGCCGGTGACCAGCACGATGGTGTCCTCGGCCAGGCCCTGTGCGCGCAGGTCGTCCAGCAGCGAGCCGATCAGGCTGTCTGCGTAGTGCACGGCGGTGCGGTAGCGGTTGAGTTCCGGCGTCGGGTCATGCTCCGGGCCGAATTTGAGGAAGTCGATGTCCGCAGCCATCGGCGTCGCCACGGGCGGGTAACCATCGGGCATGTGGTACGGCGCGTGGGTGGAGTCGAGGAACACGAAGCCAAACCACGGGCGCTGCGCCGCCTGGCTGGCGCGGATGTCCTGCTGCAGTGCACTGATGATCGCGCGGTCGCGGCCGTCGGACTTCAGTGCCGATGGCCCCTGGTGCAGCTGGTCGCGCACATCGGCGAATGCCGTGCGATCGAATTCCGGGCTGTACAACGGCGCACTGCCGTACAGGTGCAGGTCGTAGCCCTGCTGGCCCAGCACCTGGAACAGCTGCGAGCCGCGCTGCTCGTCGAGCATGCTTGGCCAGTAACCACCGGGCAGGCCGTACAGCAGCCCGAACAGGCCGTAGCGGGTGGCATTGCCGGTGCTGAAGTGCTGGTCGAACACGCGCGCGTCCTGCGCCAGCGCCGACGTGTTGGGCATCAGCTGCGGTGTCAGCACGTCCTGGCGCAGCGATTCCAGCACCACCATCAGCACATTGGGACGATGCGGGTTCTGGCACCGCAGCGGGTGCAGTGGGTACTGCAGCTGCGCATGGCGCGGGTCGGGCAGGCCGGCCTGCTGCTGGCTGACCACGCCCAGGCGCCGCATGAAGCTCTTGGCGGTGATCGGTTGCGCCCACGGCAGGTAGTTCCACTGCGCGATCACATCGCGGTCGCCGCGGGCGTCGTAGTAGGCGGTGGCCACCTGGCCGCCGGCCATCAGAAGCGCGACCGCTGCCCACGCCTGCAGCACCCGTCGCCGGCGCGGCACTGCCGGCAGCAGCTTCCAGCACGCCCAGGCCAGCAGGCCTTCGGCGGCGAAGACCGCGGCGACCAGCAGCGCGACCTGCAGCCAGGTCTTCCAGGACAGGGCGACCTGGTCCTGCAGGGCGCCGCCGAACACCATGTTCACGACCATGGCGTTGAGGTGGAAGCGGTACAGGGTGAACACCTTGGCGTCGACCAGCAGCAGGCACAGCCACAGGCCCTGCAGGAGAACGGCGCTGATGCTCAGCGTACGGGCAGTGCGTGGCCACAGCCCCAGCAGCAACGGCAGCAGGCCGGCCAGCGCGCCGAACGCGAGCAGGTGGCCGGGCAGGGCGATCGCGAGGTAGGCCAGGCCCGCGCTGCCGCCTGGATTGTCCCGCAGCGGCACGTTGCCCAGTGCGATCGCCGCAGCCAGGACCGCATTGCCGGCGACGAACAGCGACCACCAGGCCAGCCGGCGCCAACGCCGGGTGAAGCCTTCAAGGGCGAGTGCGGCAGGGGCGGCTGCAGACATGGCGAAGCGGATTCAGGGAGCGGGGAAAAGGTCGGGCCCCACGTGACGGAAGCGTTAATCCGCGCGCGGGTCGCGCATTGTATCGGTTTGTTTCTTCGTATCGAGTGGCGTCCCCCGGGCGATCTGTCACAATGTTCAGGCGGGCCATGAATGCGCTGGCCCCCCAGACCCAATGACAAGCCAGGAACCGCTGTGAGCCAGATCCCCACCCTCGACATCACCCGTTTCGACAGCGACCGCGAGGCCTTCGTGGCCGAGCTGGGCGCGGCCTATCGCCAATGGGGATTCGCGGGCATCCGCAACCACGGCATCCCGCAGGCCGACATCGACGCGGCCTACGATGCCTTCAAGGCCTTCTTCGCCCTGCCGGAAGAGGTCAAGCGCAAGTACCACGTGCCTGGCAGCGGCGGGGCCCGCGGCTATACCCCCTTCGGCGTGGAGACCGCCAAGGGCTCCAAGCACTTCGACCTGAAGGAGTTCTGGCACATCGGCCGCGAGATCGCCGACGACTCCAAGTACCGTGACGTGATGGCGCCGAACCTGTGGCCGACCGAAGTAGAGGGCTTCCGCGAGCGGGGGTACGGCCTGTACCAGGCGCTGGACAACCTGGGGTCGCGCGTGCTGTCGGCGCTCGCCCTGCACATCGGCCTGCCGGAGAATTTCTTCGCCGACAAGACCAACTTCGGCAATTCGATCCTGCGCCCGATCCACTACCCGCCGATCACCACCGACGACATCCCGAACGTTCGTGCCGGTGCTCATGGCGACATCAACTTCATCACCTTGCTGGTGGGTGCCAGTGCCGCGGGCCTGGAAGTGCAGTCGCACGACGGCGAGTGGGTGCCGTTCACCTCGGACGCGGACACCATCGTGGTCAACATCGGCGACATGCTGCAGCGCCTGACCAACCATGTGTATCCGTCGACCATCCACCGCGTGGTCAATCCTCCGGGCGAGCTGGCGCGCCAGCCGCGCTACTCGGTGCCGTTCTTCCTGCACCCGAACCCGGACTTCCTGATCGACGTGCTGCCCTCGTGCATCACCCCGGAGAACCCGAGCCGGTACCCGGAGCCGATCACCGCCCACGGCTTCCTCGAGGAGCGCCTGCGCGAGATCAAGCTGAAGTAAAGAGAAGTGAGGCCGCCGAAAGGCGGCCTTGTTTTTTGCAGGGTCGCACCCTGCGCCCGCAGTAGTGCCGGCCGCTGGCCAGCAAGCCCAAAGCCAAAGCGGCTCTGGATTCGTGCCGGTTGAGCGGGGCGGCGTGGGTTGGCAGGACACGCCGTGAACCCGTCCATGGGAGCTCGATGGCGCCATCCATGGCGCCAACGGTCCTGCCAACCCACACCGCCCCACCCCCGACAGTTTCCCGGTGACGGTGGGTAAATCCCGATTCTCGGTAGGTGTCGACCTTGGTCGACACGGTAGATCCACGCCATGCGTGGATGAGATCTGTCAGATCGAAGTGGGGCAGGGCACCCGGAATGCCGCTTTTGCTCTTGCTCTTCTTTTTTCTTTCCGTGGCGGGCGGAACCGTCGGAATGTGTCAGAGGCCGGGCGGGCGGGGATGACGGGGGTGTTCGCGGCAACCATGCCGCGGCCAAGCCCCAGATCCAGCCGGGCTCTCCGCGACCAACCCGACCCCCGCCACGAGGGGCTGCGCCGTTGGCTGAAAACCCATGTAACCGCTTACACAGAAACGGATTTTTGCCGTAGCGGGTATCATGACCGGCTGACTTCACACAGGAGCCACCCGCTCATGCGCCGCAAGATCGTCGCCGGAAACTGGAAGCTGCACGGCAGCCGTCAATTCGCCAATGAACTGCTGGAGCAGGTGGCCGCCGGGCTGCCACTGGAGGGCGTGGACGTGGTGATCCTGCCGCCGCTGCCGTACCTGGGCGAGCTGGTCGAGGACTTCGGCGCGACCGGCCTGGCCTTTGGTGCACAGGACGTCAGCAGCAACGAGAAGGGCGCCTACACCGGCGAGGTCTGCGCAGCCATGCTGGTTGAGGTCGGGGCCCGCTATGGTCTGGTCGGCCACTCCGAGCGCCGCCAGTACCACCATGAAAGCAGCGAGCTGGTCGCGCGCAAGTTCGCCGCCGCCCAGCATGCTGGCCTGGTCCCGGTGCTGTGCGTGGGCGAGACCCTGGAACAGCGGGAGGCCGGGCAGACCGAAACGGTCATCGCCAGCCAGCTGGCGCCGGTACTGGAACTGGCCGGTGCGGCCGGTTTCGCCAGCGCCGTGGTCGCCTACGAGCCGGTCTGGGCCATCGGCACCGGCCGTACCGCCAGCAAGGAGCAGGCGCAGCAGGTGCACGCGTTCATCCGTGGCGAAGTCGCGCGTATCGATGCTAGAATCGCCGATTCACTGCCCATTGTTTACGGCGGTAGCGTGAAGCCCGACAATGCCGGGGAACTGTTCGCGCAGCCGGATGTCGATGGTGGGCTGGTCGGCGGCGCCTCCCTGGTGGCCGCGGACTTCCTGGCCATCGCACGGGCGGCGGCCGCGAACTAATCCTAGAAGTATTGTCCGAGGGCGGTTTCCAATGCTGATGTTGATCCTCAATGTCGTCTACGTGCTGGTCGCTGTGGCCATGATCGCGCTGATCCTGATGCAGCGTGGCTCGGGTGCGGCGGCAGGTTCGGGCTTTGGTGCCGGTGCCTCGGGCACGGTGTTCGGTGCGCGTGGCGCCTCGAACTTCCTGTCCAAGTCGACCAAGTGGCTGGCTGTCGTGTTCTTTGGCATCAGCCTCTTCATGGCCTGGTATGCCGGTCACGGCACCCGTCCGGCGGCCGACCAGGATCTGGGTCTGATGTCCGCCCCGGCAGCGACCGCTCCGGCGGCGCCGACGGGCGAGCTGCCGGCCGTCCCGAAGGCCGATGCGGTCCCGGCAGCCCCGGTTCCGGCCGCCAATGTGCCGGCTCAGGCGGAATCTTCGGTTTCTGGTGAAGAAAAGCCTTCGGAAGGCTCCCAGAAAGACTGAAGCCGGTTACAATACGCGGCGCATCGGAAAGATAGTCTGATGTGATCGTTTGCCCAGGTGGCGGAATTGGTAGACGCACTACCTTGAGGTGGTAGCGACGCAAGTCGTAGGGGTTCGAGTCCCCTCTTGGGCACCATTTGTAAGTAAAGCGGGTTCGTCTGGCGCGCAAGGCGCCAGGCAGGTTCCCGTCCACTCCCCCATGCCAAAGCGCCTGCAGGCGCAGCGGCAGAGGCAAGAGAGAATCGCTGTGCTGGCCGAATATTTGCCGTCTCTGCTGTTTCTGATCGTTGCCACCGGTATCGGCGTTACGCTGATGCTGGTTGGTCGATTCCTCGGTCCCCGCCGCCCCGATCTGGAAAAGCTGTCGCCGTATGAGTGCGGCTTCGAAGCCTTCGAAGACGCGCGCATGAAGTTCGACGTGCGCTACTACCTGATCGCGATCCAGTTCATCGTCTTCGACCTGGAAATCATCTTTATCGTGCCGTGGACCCAGGTCTTCATGGAACTGGGCGCCCGTTCGCTGGTCACCATGGGCCTGTTCGTCGGCATGCTGTTCCTCGGTTTCATTTACGTCTGGAAGAAGGGAGCGCTGGAATGGGAGTGATTCAGACTCTCGATGGCCTCATGAACAATCCGTCGCCGGAAGGCCGGGTTGATGACATCCTGCGGCCGGAAGGCGACAACCCGCTGCTGGAAAAGGGCTTCGTCACCACCAGCGTCGACGCACTGCTGAACTGGGCGCGCACCGGCTCGATGTGGCCGATGACCTTCGGCCTGGCCTGCTGCGCCGTCGAGATGATGCACGCCGGCGCCGCGCGCCTGGACCTGGATCGCTACGGCGTGGTGTTCCGCCCGTCGCCGCGTCAGTCCGACGTGATGATCGTGGCCGGTACCCTGGTCAACAAGATGGCCCCGGCGCTGCGCAAGGTCTACGACCAGATGCCGGACCCGAAGTGGGTCATCTCGATGGGTAGCTGCGCCAACGGTGGCGGCTACTACCACTACTCCTATTCTGTGGTGCGCGGCTGTGATCGCGTGGTGCCGGTGGACGTCTACGTCCCGGGCTGCCCGCCGACCGCCGAGGCGCTGGTGTACGGGATCCTGCAGCTGCAGAAGAAGATCTGGCGTACACAGACCATCGCCCGCTGACCCCTTCACCTGACTAGAGCGCGCCAAGCCCCCATGGCAGAGCAAGCATCCTTCATCGACCGACTCTCCGCACGTTTCGCTGGTGCGAAGGTCATCGTGGTCGAACCCCGCGGCGAAGTGACGCTGGAAGTGCCTGCCGCCGAGTGGCACGCCACCGCCCTGGCGCTGCGTGACGAGTTTGGTTTCGAGCAGGCCGTGGATCTGTGCGGCGTCGACTACCTCGGTTATGGCTCCGACGAATGGGACACCGCCGATGTGTCCTCGCAGGGCTTCAGCCGAGGCGTCGAAGGCAAGGCCCAGGGCCGCTTCGCGTGGGGCGAGTTCCCCACCGAGGAAAACGGTGCCGACGGTGCCCGCCCGCAGCACATGCCGACCCAGCGCTTCGCCGTGGTCGCGCAGCTGCGTTCCTACCAGCACAACCTGATGATGCACCTGCGCTGCTTCGCTCCTGACGAAGCGCTGCCGGTGGTGTCCTCGCTGACCAGTATCTGGCCGGGCCTGAACTGGTTCGAGCGCGAGGCGTTCGACCTGTACGGCGTGATCTTCGAAGGCCACCCGGACCTGCGCCGGATCCTGACCGACTACGGTTTCGTCGGCCATCCGTTCCGCAAGGACTTCCCGCTGATCGGCAATGTCGAAGTCCGCTACGACGAAGAGAAGAAGCGCGTGATCTACGAACCGGTCACCTCGGTGGAGCCGCGTGTCGGCGTGCCGCGCGTGATCCGCGACGACGCCCGTCTGCAGACCGCAGAAGGTGAGCGCGCGCAGGAGGCAGTGAAGTGAGCCACGTACACCAGGCCGGCGAAGCATTCGCCAGCAACGCCGCCGAGAGCCGGCAGGAAATCCGCAACTACACCATGAACTTCGGCCCGCAGCATCCGGCCGCTCACGGTGTGCTGCGCCTGATCCTGGAAATGGACGGTGAAACCATCATGCGCGCCGACCCGCACGTGGGTCTGCTGCACCGTGGTACCGAAAAGCTGGCCGAGTCCAAGCCGTTCAACCAGTCGATCGGCTACATGGATCGACTGGACTACGTGTCGATGATGTGCAACGAGCACGCCTACGTACGCGCGATCGAGACCCTGATGGGCATCGAGGCGCCGGAGCGTGCCCAGTACATCCGCACCATGTACGATGAAATCACCCGCATCCTCAACCACCTGATGTGGCTGGGCTCCAACGCGCTCGACCTGGGCGCGATGGCGGTGATGCTGTACGCCTTCCGCGAACGCGAAGAGCTGATGGACTGCTACGAAGCGGTTTCCGGCGCGCGCATGCACGCGGCGTACTACCGTCCGGGCGGTGTCTACCGCGACCTGCCGGACCACATGCCGAAGTACAAGGAATCGCGCTGGCACAAGGGCAAGGCGCTGAAGCAGCTCAATGCTTCGCGCGAGGGTTCGCTGCTGGACTTCCTGGAGAACTTCACCGTCGAGTTCCCCAAGCGCATCGACGAATACGAAACCCTGCTGACCGACAACCGCATCTGGAAGCAGCGTACCGTCGGCATCGGCGTGGTCACTCCCGAACTGGCCCACCAGTGGGGCATGACCGGCGTGATGCTGCGCGGTTCGGGCATTGCCTGGGACCTGCGCAAGAAGCGTCCGTACGCCAAGTACGATGCCGTCGATTTCGACATCCCGCTGGGCAAGGAAGGCGACTGCTACGACCGCTATCTGGTCCGCGTTGCCGAAATGCGCGAATCCAACCGCATCATCAAGCAGTGCGTGGCGTGGCTGAAGGCCAACCCGGGCCCGGTGATGGTGAAGAACTTCAAGGTCGCTCCGCCCAGGCGCGAGGACATGAAGGACGACATGGAAGCGCTGATCCACCACTTCAAGCTGTTCAGCGAAGGCTACTGCGTGCCGGCCGGCGAGACCTACTCGGCGGTGGAAGCCCCGAAGGGCGAATTCGGCTGCTACCTGGTCTCCGATGGCGCCAACAAGCCGTTCCGCGTGCACCTGCGTGCGCCGGGCTTCGCCCACCTGTCCTCGATCGATTCGGTCGTGCGCGGCCACATGCTGGCTGACGTGGTGGCGATGATCGGCACCTACGACCTGGTGTTCGGCGAGGTTGACCGGTAATGCCGTCCGCCACGCCAACGCCCGCTGCAGGCAGCCGGCGCAAGCCGGCGCCGCAGTTTCTGGAATTTCACGTTATGCATTTCGCTGAGGTCGGCCGATGAAGGCGACAGGTAATTTCGAGGCGGCGCGCGACGTCGACCCGATGGTGGTGCTGAGCGACAAGACCCGCGCTCACATCGATCACTGGCTGTCCAAGTTCCCGCCGGACCGCAAGCGCTCTGCCGTGCTGCAGGGCCTGCATGCGGCCCAGGAGCAGAACCAGGGCTGGCTGACCGACGAACTGATCGCCGGCGTGGCCAAGTACCTGGACCTGCCACCGGTGTGGGCCTACGAGGTCGCCAGCTTCTACTCGATGTTCGAGACCGAGAAGGTGGGCCGCAACAACGTGGCCATCTGCACCAACATCAGCTGCTGGCTCAATGGCGCCGAGGACATCGTGCGCCATTGCGAGAAGAAGCTGGGCATCAAGCACGGTGAATCGACCCCTGACGGCCGCGTCTACCTCAAGCGCGAGGAAGAGTGCCTGGCCGGCTGCGGTGGCGCGCCGATGATGGTCATCAACGGTCACTACCATGAGCGTCTGACCCTGGAAAAGGTCGACGAGCTG
Organism: Stenotrophomonas sepilia; assembly: GCF_003244875.1. GTDB lineage: Bacteria > Pseudomonadota > Gammaproteobacteria > Xanthomonadales > Xanthomonadaceae > Stenotrophomonas > Stenotrophomonas sepilia. Next base: position 43,561 of record NZ_LXXZ01000002.1, on the reverse strand, counting down.
CTGGACGGGCTGGAGTAAGGGCATGGCACATCACCACGAATCCAAGGGTCCGGTCGGCCCCGCGCCGCTGCCGCACCAGGTGGTCTATACCACCCTGCATTACGACACCCCGTGGTCGTACGAAAGCTACCTGAAGACCGGTGGCTACGCTGCCCTGCGCAAGATCCTCGAAGAGAAGATCACGCCGGAGCAGGTCATCGAGATGGTCAAGGCCTCGGGCCTGCGCGGCCGCGGTGGCGCCGGCTTCCCGACCGGCCTGAAGTGGTCGTTCATGCCCAAGGGCAACATGCAGAAGTACATCCTCTGCAACTCGGACGAATCCGAGCCGGGCACCTGCAAGGATCGCGACATCCTGCGCTACAACCCGCATTCGGTCGTGGAAGGCATGGCGATCGCCTGCTACGCCACCGGTTCGACCGTGGGCTACAACTACCTGCGCGGTGAATTCCACCACGAGCCGTTCGAGCACTTCGAGCAGGCCCTGGCCGACGCCTATGCGAACGGCTGGCTGGGCAAGAACATCCTCGGCAGCGGCGTGGACATCGACATCTACGGCGCGCTGGGCGCCGGCGCGTACATCTGCGGCGAAGAAACCGCGCTGATGGAATCGCTGGAAGGCAAGAAGGGCCAGCCGCGCTACAAGCCGCCGTTCCCGGCCAACTTCGGCCTGTACGGCAAGCCGTCGACGATCAACAACACCGAAACCTACGGTTCAGTGCCGGCGATCATCCGCAACGGCCCGGAGTGGTTCAAGGGCCTGAGCCTGACCGCCAACGGTGGCCCGAAGTGCTTCTCGGTGTCCGGCTGCGTGCAGAACGGCGGCAACTTCGAAGTGCCGCTGGGCACCACCTTCGACGACCTGCTGGAAATGGCCGGTGGCCTGCGTCCGGGCCGCAAGCTCAAGGGCGCGATCCCGGGCGGCGTGTCGATGCCGGTGCTGACCGCGGCCGAGCTGAAGGGCCTGCCGATGGACTACGACACCATCCGTGCGCTGGGCTCCGGCCTGGGCTCGGGTGCGATCGTCGTGCTCGACGACAGCGTCTGCTGCGTCAAGTTCGCCTGCCGCATCAGCCAGTTCTTCCACAAGGAATCCTGCGGCCAGTGCACCCCGTGCCGTGAAGGCACCGGCTGGATGCACCGCGTGCTGGAGCGCATCGTCGCCGGCAAGGCCACGATGGAAGACCTGCACCAGCTGAAGGCAGTGGCCGGGCAGATCGAAGGCCACACCATCTGTGCGTTCGGCGAAGCGGCTGCATGGCCCATCCAGGGCTTCCTGCGCCAGTTCTGGGACGAGTTCGAGTACTACATCGTCAACGGTCATTCGATGGTTGACGGCAAGAAGGTGGAGGCAGCCGCTGCATGAGCGCGCAACCCGTAAATCCGAGCGTCCCACCCGATCACGTCACCATCGAGATCGATGGCAAGTCGCTGGTCGTGCCCAAGGGCTCGATGATCATCCAGGCGGCCGACAAGGCCGGCATTCCGATTCCGCGCTTCTGCTATCACGAGAAGCTGCCGATCGCCGCCAACTGCCGCATGTGCCTGGTGGACGTGGAGAAGTCGCCGAAGCCGGCGCCGGCCTGTGCCACCCCGGTGATGGACGGCATGAAGGTCGCCACCCGCAGCGAAAAGGCGCTGAAGTTCCAGCGCTCGGTGATGGAGTTCCTGCTCATCAACCACCCGCTGGACTGCCCGATCTGTGATCAGGGCGGCGAGTGCGAGCTGCAGGACGTGTCGCTGGGCTATGGCCGTTCGGTCAGCCGCTTCAACGAGCGCAAGCGCGTGGTGCCTGACGAGGACATGGGTCCGCTGGTTGCCACCGAGATGACCCGCTGCATCCAGTGCACCCGCTGCGTCCGCTTCACCGCCGACGTTGCCGGTACCTACGAACTGGGTGGCATGTACCGCGGTGAGAACCTGCAGATCGGTACCTTCGACGGCAAGCCGCTGACCACCGAGCTGTCCGGCAACGTCGTCGACGTCTGCCCGGTCGGCGCGCTGACCAACAAGGTGTTCCAGTTCCGCGCCCGCCCGTGGGAACTGACCGCGCGCGAGTCGCTGGGCTATCACGACGCGATGGGTTCGAACCTGTTCCTGCACGTGCGTCGCGGCGAAGTGCTGCGCACCGTGCCGCGCGACAACGAAGCCGTGAACGAGTGCTGGCTGTCCGACCGTGACCGCTACTCGCACCAGGGCCTGTACAGCGAAGACCGTGCGGTCAAGCCGCTGCGCAAGGTCAACGGCGAGTGGAGGGAAGTGAGCTGGGCCGAAGGCCTGGCCGCGGCCGCCGAAATCCTCAAGGCCAACCAGGGCGACAACCTGGGCTTGCTGGTGCACCCGTCGACCTCGAACGAGGAAGGCGCACTGCTGGCCCGCCTGGCCAAGGGCCTGGGCTCGGGCAACATCGACCACCGCATCAACAACCGCGATTTCTCCGACGCCGCAACCGCCGAAGTGTTCGGCCTGCCGCTGGCCGAGATCGAGGGCGCCGACCGCATCGTGGTCCTGGGCAGCAACATCCGCCACGAACTGCCGCTGCTGCACGCTCGCCTGCGCAAGGCGCAGACCACCAAGGGCGCGAAGATCCACGTCGTCAATCCGGTGGACTTCGACTTCGCCTTCAGTGTCGCCGGCAAGCAGATCGTTGCCCCGTCGAAGTTCGTCGACGCGCTGGCCAACGCCGAGCTGCGTTCGGCAGTGCAGGGCGGCAACAACACCGTGCTGATCGTTGGTGGCATCGCCGAGAACCACCCGCAGGCTGCCGCGATCCGCGCTGCCGCGCGTGACTTCGCTGCCGCTACCGGTGCCAAGCTGTGCCGCATCCCGCAGGGCGCCAACGCCGTTGGCCTGACCCGCGCCGGCGTGCTGCCGGCTGGCAAGGACGTCGCCGCGATGCTGGCGCAGCCGCGCCAGGCCTACGTGGTGTACGGCCTTGAGCCGGGCCTGGACTTCGCCGACGCCCCGGCCGCCCGCAAGGCGCTGGCCGGTGCGCAGGTGGTGGCCTTCAGCCAGTTCGCCTGCGCCTCGACCCGCGACGTTGCCGACGTGATCCTGCCGATCGGTGCGCTGCCGGAAATCGATGCCACCCTGACCAACCTCGATGGTCGCGAGCAGTCGGCCCGTGCCGGCGGCAAGCTGCCGGGCGAGGCCCGCGAAGGCTGGCGCGTGCTGCGCGCACTGGGCGGCGACATGGCCCTGGCCGGTTTCGACTTCACCGACCTGGCCGGCCTGCGTGCCAGCCTGGCCCCGGTGTCGGTCACCGTCGCTGCTTCGGCGCAGCCGGCAGTTGCCGGTGAAGGCCTGGAAGTGGCTTCGACCGCCGCGATCTACCGCACCGATGCGGTGGTCCGTCGCGCGCCGGCACTGCAGTCGCATCCGCTCAACAACGCCCCGCGCATCGTGCTGAACGCAGAAGATGCCGCTCGCCTGCAGCTGCAGGAAGGGCAGATGGCCAAGGTCGGCACCGACGCCGGCAAGGCCACCCTGCCGGTGGTGGTCGACGCCCGCGTCGCTGCGGGTTCGGTCTGGATTGAATCGGGCCACGGCGCGACCGCGCCGCTGGGTGCCGCTCGCGTATCGGTGGTGGCTGCATGAACGAATTGCTGTTGAACGCGGTCGACCCGCTGCACCAGTGGCTGCTGGGCCTCGGTGACATCGGCGCGCTGATCTGGATCATCCTGAAGATCCTGGTGATCGCCGTGCCGGTGATCATCTCGGTGGCCTTCTACGTGGTCTGGGAACGCAAGCTGATCGGCTGGATGCACGTCCGCCACGGCCCGATGTACGTGGGCATGGGCATCTTCCAGGCCTTCGCCGACGTCTTCAAGCTGCTGTTCAAGGAAGTGGTCCAGCCGAGCAGCGCCAACAAGGCGATCTATCTTCTGGCCCCGCTGATCACCCTGGCCCCGGCCTTCGCGGCCTGGTCGGTGGTGCCCTTCGATTCGCAGATCGTGCTGTCCAATGCCAACGCCGGCCTGCTGTACCTGCTGGCGATGACCTCGCTGGGCATCTACGGCATCATCCTGGCCGGTTGGGCATCGAACTCGAAGTACGCGTTCCTGGGTGCCATGCGCGCCTCGGCGCAGATGATCAGCTACGAAATCGCCATGGGCTTCGCCCTGGTCGGTGTGATGATCGCCGCCGGCAGCCTGAACCTGAGCAACATCGTCGCTGCGCAGGCCGGCAGTTCCGGCTTCTTCGACTGGTTCCTGCTGCCGCTGTTCCCGCTGTTCGTCATCTACTGGGTGTCGGGCGTGGCTGAAACCAACCGCGCGCCGTTCGACGTGGTGGAAGGCGAATCGGAAATCGTTGCCGGCCACATGGTCGAGTACTCCGGCGGTGCGTTCGCCCTGTTCTTCCTGGCCGAATACGCGAACATGATCCTGATCAGCTTCCTGATCTCGATCTTCTTCCTCGGCGGCTGGCTGAGCCCGGTCCAGGGCTGGGTCGATTTCGGCAATGTCTCGCCGCTGGTCGACTGGATCTGGAAGGGCGGTGCACCGTGGTTGTTCGTCAAGGTGTTCTTCTTCGCCAGTGCCTACATCTGGTTCCGTGCCAGCTTCCCGCGCTTCCGCTATGACCAGATCATGCGCCTGGGCTGGAAGGTCTTCATCCCGCTGGCCATTCTGTGGATCGCGGTTACCGCCGTCATGGTGTTCTTCGGCGTGATTCAAAAGGGCGTCTAAGTGATGAACAGGATTACCCATTACTTCAAGAGCCTGCTGCTGCTCGAACTGCTGGCCGGCCTCTGGCTGACGCTGAAGTACAGCTTCAAGCCGAAGTACACGATGATGTACCCGATGGAGAAGTTCCCGCAGTCGCCGCGCTTCCGCGGCCTGCACGCCCTGCGCCGTTATCCCAACGGCGAAGAGCGCTGCATTGCCTGCAAGCTGTGTGAAGCGGTGTGCCCGGCGCTGGCCATCACCATCGACTCGGCCAAGCGCGAGGACGGCACCCGCCGCACCACCCGCTACGACATCGACCTGTTCAAGTGCATCTTCTGCGGCTTCTGCGAAGAAAGCTGCCCGGTGGACTCGATCGTCGAAACCCACATCCTCGAGTACCACTTCGAGAACCGTGGGGAAAACATCGTTACCAAGCCGCAGCTGCTGGCCCTTGGCGACCGTCTCGAGTCCGAGATCGCCGAGCGTCGTGCCGCCGATGCCGCTTACCGCTGAGGTCGAGAGATGGATTGGGTAAATATCGCTTTCTGGGTGTTCGCCATCGCGGCAACGGTTTCGGCCGGTGCGGTGATCAGCGTGCGCAACCCGGTTCACGCCGTGCTCTGCCTGGTGCTGACCTTCTTCTCCATTGCCTGCGTGTGGCTGCTGGTGGGCGCCGAGTTCCTCGGCGTGGCGCTGGTGCTGGTCTACGTTGGCGCGGTGATGGTGCTGTTCCTGTTCGTGGTGATGATGCTGGACATCGACCCCACCAAGCTGCGTGAGGGCTGGGTGCGCTACCTGCCGGTCGGCCTCATTGTGGCGGTGGCGATGCTGGCGCAGATGCTGATCCTGATCGGCGTCAAGGCACGCTCGGTCACGCCGTTCCCGGCCGACAACGCCGCTGCGGTCGCCGCCGACAGTTCCAACATCACCTGGCTGGCACGCACGCTGTTCACCGAGTACCTGCTGCCGTTCGAGTTCGCCGCCGTCATCCTGACCGTGGCCGTGGTTGCCGCCGTGATGTTGACCCTGCGCCGCCGTACCGGCGTCAAGAGCCAGAACCCGGGCGAGCAGACCATGGTCAAGGCCGGCCAGCGCCTGCGCATGGTCAAGATGGGTGCCGAAGCACCGGTCGTGCACAGCAACAGCAAGCCGGCCACCGGCGAGGAGACCCAGCCGTGATTACCCTTGGCCACATCCTTGCGCTTGGCGCGGTGCTGTTCGCCATCAGCCTGGCCGGCATCTTCCTCAACCGGAAGAACGTCATCGTCCTGCTGATGTCGATCGAACTGATGCTGCTGTCGGTGAACATCAACTTCGTCGGCTTCTCGCGCCAGCTGGGCGATCCGTCCGGCCAGCTGTTCGTGTTCTTCATCCTGACCGTCGCCGCCGCGGAAGCCGCCATCGGCCTGGCGATCCTGGTGACCCTGTTCCGTACCCGCCGCACGATCAATGTCGGCGAAGTCGATTCGTTGAAGGGCTGATCCACAGATGGAAATCACTCTCTCCAAGAGTCTGTTGATCGCAGTGGTGCTCGCACCGCTGTTCGGCAGCATCATCGCCGGCCTGTTCGGTCGCCAGGTCAAGCGCTTCGGCGCGCAGACCATCACCATCCTCGGCGTCGCGGTGGCCTGCGGCCTGTCGATGTACACGTTCTACCAGTTGATGTGGGGCGGCGCGCAGCCGTTCAACCAGAACATCTACACGTTCTTCGAAGTCGGCCAGTACTCGGCCCACGTCGGCTTCATGGTCGACAAGCTGACCGCGATGATGATGGTGGTGGTGACCTTCGTGTCGCTGCTGGTCCACATCTACACGATCGGCTACATGCAGGACGATCCGGGCTACCAGCGGTTCTTCAGCTACATCTCGCTGTTCACGTTCTCGATGCTCACCCTGGTGATGAGCAACAACTTCCTGCAGCTGTTCTTTGGCTGGGAAGCGGTGGGCCTGGTGTCGTACCTGCTGATCGGCTTCTGGTTCAAGCGCCCGACCGCGATCTTCGCCAACATGAAGGCGTTCCTGGTCAACCGCGTCGGTGACTTCGGCTTCCTGCTCGGCATCGCCGGCGTGCTGTGGGTGTTCGGCACCCTGGACTACTCGCAGGTGTTCTCGCAGGCCGGCATGCTGGCCGACCCGCGCGCCCAGCTGCAGATCTGGGACGGCACCCTCCTGGGCATGCAGCTGCTGAACGAGCCGGTGATCTGGTCGATCGCCACCGTCATCTGTATCTGCCTGTTCATCGGTGCCATGGGCAAGTCGGCCCAGGTCCCGCTGCACGTGTGGCTGCCCGACTCGATGGAAGGCCCGACCCCGATCTCGGCACTGATCCACGCCGCGACGATGGTGACCGCCGGCATCTTCATGGTCACCCGCATGTCGCCGCTGTTCGAGCTGTCGCAGACCGCGCTGAATTTCGTGCTGTTCATCGGTGCCACCACCGCCTTCTTCACTGGCCTGATCGGCATCGTGCAGAACGACATCAAGCGCGTCGTCGCGTACTCCACGCTGTCGCAGCTGGGCTACATGACGGTTGCACTGGGCGTGTCGGCCTACTCGGCAGCCGTGTTCCACCTGATGACCCACGCCTTCTTCAAGGCGCTGCTGTTCCTGGGTGCCGGCTCGGTCATCATTGCCATGCACCACGAGCAGGACATGCGCAAGATGGGTGGCCTGCGCAAGTACATGCCGATCACCTTCATCACCATGTGGATCGGTACGCTGGCACTGGTGGGTACGCCGTTCTTCTCCGGCTTCTACTCGAAGGACACCATCATCGAGGCCGCCGAGCTGCACGCGCACCTGTCCAACAACTGGGTGGCCACCTACGGCTACTGGGCAGTGCTGGGTGGCGTGATCGTCACCAGCTTCTACAGCTTCCGCCTGCTGTTCCTGACCTTCCACGGCAAGGAGCGTTTCCGCGACGTGCATCATGACGATCATGGTCACGGCCATGACGATCACCACGCCGCCGACGCCCACCACGGCGATGCGCATCACGATGACCACGGCCATGGCCACGGTGGTCCGCATGAGCCGCACGAAACCCCGTGGGTGGTGACCCTGCCGCTGATCCTGCTGGCCATCCCGTCGATCGCCATCGGTTTCTTCAGCATCGGTCCGATGCTGTACGGCACCGACTGGGCCGGCCACCATGTCCACGATGCCATCAAGGGCCAGGCGCATACGTTCTTCACCGGCATCGTCGACTTCTACGATCCGGCCAAGAACACCATCGGCTTCCTGGGTGAGGAGTTCCACGGCCCGATCGCCTTCGCGCTGCACGGCATGATGGCTCCGGCGTTCATGCTGACCGTCGCGGGCTTCCTGCTGGCCGTACTGTTCTACCTGTGGAAGCCGGACCTGTCGGGCAAGGCGCGCAAGGCCTTCGCTCCGCTGGTGTCGGTGCTGGAAAACAAGTACGGCTTCGACAAGCTGTGGATCGATGGCTTTGCCGGTGGCAGCGTCAAGCTGGGCAAGGTCTCGCGCTGGATCGACAGCAACATCGTCGACGGCGTGGTCAATCTCTCGGCACGTGTTGTGGACGTCGCAGCCGGCGTGCTGCGTCGTACCCAATCCGGTTTCCTCTATCACTACGCCTTCGCGATGATCATCGGCCTGATTGCCCTGCTGGGCGTGCTGATGCATTACCTGCGTTGATGACCTGTACGGAATAAGAAGACGTGTCGAACTGGCCTCTACTCAGTGTCCTCATCTGGCTGCCGATCATCGGTGGCGCCCTGATCCTCGCGATCCGTGATGCGCAGACCGCCCGCTGGGCGTCGCTGGGCGTAGCGGTGCTGACTTTCGTGGCGAGCCTCTCGCTGCTGAGCGGCTACAACGCGGGCATCGACGGTCTGCAGTTCGTCGAGACCCATGCGTGGATCCCGGCGTACAAGATCGGCTACAACCTGGGCGTGGACGGCATTGCCGTGGCGCTGATCCTGCTGACTACCCTGGTCAGCGTGCTTGCCCTGATCGGCGCCTGGAGCGCCATCGACAAGCGCGTGAACCAGTACGTGGCGGCCTTCCTGATCCTGGAAGGCGTCACGGTCGGTATCTTCGCGGCGACGGACGCGATGCTGTTCTACGTGTTCTTCGAGGCGATGCTGATCCCGATGTTCCTGATCATCGGTGTCTGGGGCGGCCCGCGCCGCATCTACGCTGCGCTGAAGTTCTTCCTGTACACCTTCCTCGGCTCGGTGCTGATGCTGGTGGCGTTGATCTACCTGTACATGAAGGGCGGCAGCTTCCAGCTGGCCGACCTGTATGCACTGCCGCTGTCGGCCAAGGAACAGACCTGGATCTTCTTCGCGTTCCTGATCGCCTTCGCGGTCAAGGTGCCGATGTTCCCGGTCCATACCTGGCTGCCGGACGCCCACGTGGAAGCGCCGACCGCCGGTTCGGTGATCCTGGCCGCCATCGCCCTGAAGATCGGTGGCTATGGCTTCCTGCGCTTCAACCTGCCGATCGTCCCGGACGCTTCGCAGGAATGGGCCTGGCTGGTGATCGCGCTGTCGTTGATCGCGGTGATCTACGTTGGCCTGGTCGCCCTGGTGCAGGACGACATGAAGAAGCTGATCGCCTATTCGTCGATCGCGCACATGGGCTTCGTCACCCTGGGCACCTTTATTGCCCTGTGGCTGGTGCGTGAAGCCGGCAACGCCGATGCCGCCCGCCTGGGCCTGCAGGGCGCCATGGTGCAGATGATCTCGCACGGCTTCGTGTCCGGCGCGATGTTCTCCTGCGTCGGCGTGCTGTACGACCGCATGCACAGCCGCCGCATCGCCGATTACGGCGGCGTGGTCAACGTGATGCCGTGGTTCGCCACCTTCGCCATGCTGTTCTTCATGGCCAACGCGGGCCTGCCCGGTACCAGCGGTTTCGTCGGCGAGTTCATGGTCATCCTCTCGGCCTTCCAGCGTAATCCGTGGATCGCGCTGGGCGCGGCCACCACCCTGATCATCGGCGCCGCCTACACCCTGTGGCTGTACAAGCGCATCTTCTTCGGTGAAGTGGCCAACAGCCATGTTGCCGAACTGAAGGACATCAACGGCCGCGAATGGCTGGTGCTGGGCGTGTTCGCCATCGGCGTGCTGGCCCTGGGCATCTATCCCAAGCCGCTGACCGACCTGATGGAGCCCTCGATCGCGAAGCTGGCGATGCAGATCGCATCCAGCAAGCTGCTGTAATTCCAGGATTTGATGATGACCACCTCGCCGCTGCTGCCATTGACCGCCGCTGACCTGCCACCGCTCGCTCCCGAGCTGGTGCTGATCGGCAGCGCCTTCGCCCTGATGATCCTCGACCTGTTCGTCAGCAACCGGAACAAGATCGTCACCCACCTGTTCTCGCTCGCTGCGCTGGCCGTGGTGCTGTTCATGCTGGCCACCGGCGTGGGCGGGCAGGGCGAGGTCTTCCATGGCATGTTCGTGCGCGATACCGCCGCGGACGTGATGAAGACCGGGATCGTGCTGCTCAGCGGCCTGACCCTGGTCTATGGCTGGCGTTATCTGCGTGACCGCAACCTGTTCCAGGGCGAGATCCCGGTGCTGATCCTGTTCGGCACCGCCGGCATGATGATCCTGGTGTCGGCCGGCAGCCTGCTGATGGTCTACCTGGGCCTGGAACTGCTGGCGCTGTGCTCCTACGCCCTGGTCGCCAGCAACCGCGAAAACGGCCTGGCCTCGGAAGCGGCGATGAAGTACATCGTGCTCGGCTCGCTGGCCTCTGGCCTGCTGCTGTACGGCATGTCGCTGATCTACGGTGCTACCGGCAGCCTGCACCTGGACGTCATCCGTGACGCCATCCCGCACTCGGAAGAGCGCGTGCTGCTGATCACCGGTGCGGTGTTCATGATCGCCGGCGTCGCCTTCAAGCTGGGTGCGGCACCGTTCCACATGTGGCTGCCGGACGTGTACCAGGGTGCCCCGGCACCGATCGCGCTGTTCATCAGCTCGGCGCCGAAGCTGGCCGCCTTCGGCATGGCCTACCGCCTGCTGGAAATGGGCGTGGGCCCGCTGTCGACGGAACTGCAGCTGCTGATCGCCGGCCTGGCCGCAGTCTCGTTGGTCATCGGCAACCTGATGGCCATCGCGCAGAGCAATCTCAAGCGCATGCTGGCGTTCTCCACCGTTTCGCACATCGGCTTCCTGCTGATGGGCATCGCCGGTGGTGGCGCACAGGGCTATGCCGCTGCGCTGTTCTACGCACTGGCCTACGCCATCATGTCGACCGCCGCCTTCGGCGCGATCATCGCGCTGTCGCGTGCCGGCTTTGAAGCCGAGAACATCGAGGACTTCAAGGGCCTCAATGCCCGCAACCCGTGGATGGCAGGCCTGGTGCTGTGCATCATGGCGTCGCTGGCCGGCATCCCGCCGTTCCTGGGCTTCTGGACCAAGCTGGCGGTGCTGGGCGCGGCCGTCAACGGCGGCCTGCTGTGGCTGGCCATCCTGGGCGTGCTGTGCGCCGTGGTCGGCTGCTTCTACTACCTGCGCGTCATCAAGGTCATGTACTTCGATGAGCCGGTGGGCGGGGCCATGCCGCGCAACAACGACCGCGTGCTGGGTGTGGTGCTGGGCGTCAATGCCCTGGCGCTGCTGGCCCTGGGCCTGGCCTGGAACCCGATCATGGTCTGGTGCCAGCAGGCATTTGCGCATCTTGCATAAAAGTTGACACAAAGCTGCGCGATTCGTGTAATATGCGCAGCCTGAGTTGTCACTGCAGCGGTTCAGCCAGAACATCGTTGCGGTAGCCCTCCTCGAAAGAGCAGGGCAGCAGTTCAAGCACTTCCGGTGCGGGGTGGAGCAGTCTGGCAGCTCGTCGGGCTCATAACCCGAAGGTCGCAGGTTCAAATCCTGCCCCCGCTACCAACTTCGGATCGGCGCCAACCGATTTGATGAATGAGGGAAAGCTTGCAGTTTTTGGAGCCATCGCTCATAATTCCGCTTCTGATGCGGGGTGGAGCAGTCTGGCAGCTCGTCGGGCTCATAACCCGAAGGTCGCAGGTTCAAATCCTGCCCCCGCTACCAAGTAAGGAGATCGCCTTCGAAGTCCCGCTTCGAGGGCGTTTTTCTTTGGGCGGGTTCCGTTCTTGCAGAGTCGAGCCATGCTCGACTTCCGGTATGGAAAAGGGATCTGACCCGGCCCCGCACCTTGCACCAGCGCGGTGCAGCCGCTATCATCAGCGGCCTAGCAGTACCCCTGAAGGCGGCCTCCCAGCGGGAGTCCGGACCCGGAAGGAGGGCCGCGACCGGCAGGCAATGCAGGTTGCAACCGGAATCCAGTCACCGGAGTCTTTCCGGAAAAGGGGCCCAACGGGCCCTTTGTCGTTTCCGGGGCGTCATGTTTCCACGCCGGCCAAGGCCGGCACCCAACCATAGAGATCAAGGCAGGCTGTGAGCGACAAGGCAACCGACATCGCGAATCTGCTCGCCCCGACCGTTGTGTCGCTGGGCCTGGAGCTGCTGGGCGTTGAGTATCTGCCGGCCCCCGGCGGTGCGACCCTGCGCCTTTACATCGACGTGCCGCTGGCTGAACAGCCCGAGCGCATCATCAATGTCGACGACTGCGAGCGGGTCAGCCGCGAAGTCTCGGCGCAGCTGGACGTCGAAGACCCGATCAGCGGCAATTACACGCTGGAAGTGTCCTCGCCGGGCGTGGACCGCCCGCTGTTCAACCTGGAGCAGTTCGGCCGCCACCAGGGTGAATCGGCCAAGGTGACGCTGAAGCTGCCGCAGGACAACCGTCGTCGCCTGCAGGGCCGCATCGAAGCGATCGACGAGGCCGCGGGCACCATCACCTTCATCGTCGACAAGGCTGAAGTGGTCGTGTCGGCCGACAACATCGACAAGGCACGGATCATGCCCGACTGGGTGGCGCTGGGGCTGGCCCCGAGCAAGCCGACCGGTCCGGCACCGAAGCGTCCGAAGCCGAACACGAATTCTTCTTCCAACGAGCCGGCGGCAAAGAAGCCGCGCGCGGAGTGAGCCAATGAGCAAGGAACTGTTGCTGGTAGTCGACGCAGTCGCCAACGAGAAGGGCGTGCCGCGTGAAGTGATCTTCGATGCCATCGAGGCCGCCCTGGCCTCGGCAGCGAAGAAGCGCTATCCCGAGGAGGAAGTGCTGACCCGCGTGGTCATCGACCACAAGGATGGCAGCTACGAAACCTTCCGCCGCTGGGAAGTGGTGGCTGATGACGTGGTCATGGAATCCCCGGATCGCCAGATCCGCCTGATGGACGCCGTCGACGAGGCCGAAGGCGTCGAGGTCGGCGACTACATCGAAGAGCAGATCGAGAACCCGGACTTCGGCCGCATCGCTGCCCAGGCCGCCAAGCAGGTCATCGTCCAGCGCGTGCGCGAAGCCGAGCGCCAGCAGGTCGTGGATGCATGGAAGGATCGCGTGGGTGAGCTGATCACCGGTGTGGTCAAGCGCGCCGAGCGCGGCAACATCTACGTCGACCTCGGTGGCAATGCCGAAGGCTTCATTCCGAAGGACAAGGGCATTCCGCGCGACGTGCTGCGTGCCGGCGACCGCGTGCGCGGCTACCTGGCCGAAGTGCGCTCGGAGCCGCGTGGCCCGCAGCTGTTCATCAGCCGCGCCGCGCCGGAGTTCATGATCGAGCTGTTCAAGCTGGAAGTGCCGGAAGTCGGCCAGGGCCTGGTCGAAATCAAGGCCTGCGCCCGCGATCCGGGCGACCGCGCCAAGATCGCCGTGCTGGCCCACGACCAGCGCACCGATCCGATCGGTGCCTGCATCGGCATGCGCGGTTCGCGCGTGCAGGCCGTGTCCAACGAGCTCAATGGCGAGCGCGTGGACATCGTGCTGTGGAACGACAACCCGGCCAACTTCGTCATCAACGCGATGGCGCCGGCCGAAGTGCAGTCGATCATCGTCGATGAGGACAAGCACTCGATGGACCTGGCCGTTGCCGAAGACCGCCTGGCCCAGGCGATCGGCAAGGGCGGCCAGAACGTGCGCCTGGCCAGCCGCCTGACCGGCTGGCAGCTCAACGTGATGACCCAGGACCAGGTCACTGCCAAGTCGGAGGCCGAGCAGGCTGCCGCCCGCCAGCTGTTCATGGACAAGCTGGAAGTGGACGAGGAAATCGCCGGCATCCTGGTCAGCGAAGGCTTTGGCACCGTCGAGGAAATCGCATATGTCCCGGTCGGCGAACTGCTGGCCGTGGAAGGTTTCGACGAGGACATCGTCGAAGAGCTGCGCGCTCGTGCCCGCGATGCGCTGCTCAATGAGGCCCTGGCAGTCGAGGAAGGCCTTGAAGACGGCCAGCCGGCGCAGGACCTGCTGTCCCTGAAGGGCATGGACGAAGCCACCGCATATGCGCTGGCCGGCCACGGCGTGCGTACCAGCGAGGACCTGTCCGACCTGGCCGCCGACGAGGTCATGGACTTCGGCATCGAAGGACTGGATCAGGCGCGCGCCGCTGCGCTGATCCTGGCCGCCCGTGCCGAGGAGATCGCCCGACTGGAACGCGGCGAATGAGCCGGCAATGAACAGGGCCCTGAGCCGCTCAGGGCGTAGAATCCGCGCCACCTCCAGATGCGGGGGGGGCGCCCACAAGATCATAGGATCCGAATGTCGCAGCAAACCACCATCCGCAAGCTTGCCGAACTGGTCAACACGCCGGTCGAAAAACTGCTGGAACAGCTGGCCGGTGCCGGCATGAAGTTCAGCGGTCCCGACCAGGTCGTGACCAGCTCCGAGAAGGTAAAGCTCCTGGGCTTCCTTCGTCGTTCGCACGGCAAGCCCGAGCAGGCCCCGGAAGAGACCGATCAGTCTGCGAAGAAGATCACGCTCAACCGCCGGAAGCAGCAGGAAGTGACGGTCAATTCCGGTCGCAGCAAGACGACCGTGAATGTCGAGGTGCGCCAGAAGCGTACCTACGTCAAGGATGGTGCTCGCGCCATGACGCCGGACGAAGAGCGCGCCGACATCCTGCGCAAGCTGGAAGAGTCGCGTGCGCGCAACCTCGCCGAACAGCAGGCCCTGGCCGAGAAGGATCGTCTGCGCGACGAGGCCATCGTCCGTGCCCGTGAGGAAGAGGCCGCCGCCAAGGAACGCGCCGAAGCCGAGAAGAAGGCTGCCGAGGAAGCTGCGGCTGCGGCCAAGGCGGCCGAGGCACTGGCCGCCAGCAAGCCCAAGCGTGCTCCGATCGACGAAACCGCGCCGCGCCCGCCGCGCGCCCCGGCCGCCGCCCCGGCTGCGCCGCGTGGTGCTCCGCCGCCGCCGCCGCGCAACGACGAGCGCAACAACCGCAGCGCGCCGCGCAACGAGCGTGGCCCGGGCGACCGCTTCGCCGGCCAGATGCACCTGTCGGCCGCCGATCGTGCGCGTCGCGGCAACAGCAACAACAGCAATTCGCGTGGACGTCCGGGTGGCCGCAACCAGTCCGGTGGCCGTCGCGACATGTCGCGTGGTGGCAACAATGCCGGCCCGCACGCGTTCGAACGCCCGACCGCCCCGGTCGTGCGTGAAGTCGCGATCGGCGAGACCATCACCGTGGCCGACCTGGCGCAGAAGCTCGCGCTGAAGGGCGGCGAGGTGGTGAAGGCGCTGTTCAAGATGGGCGTGATGGCGACCATCACCCAGTCCATCGACCACGACACCGCTGCGCTGGTGACCGAAGAACTCGGCCACAAGGCGATCCGTGCCAACGACAACGATGCCGAAGACGCGCTGCTGGCTTCGACCGGTGAAAACCAGGGCGAAGCCGTGCAGCGCCCGCCGGTGGTCACCATCATGGGGCACGTCGACCACGGCAAGACCTCGCTGCTGGACTACATCCGCCGCACCAAGGTTGCCCACGGCGAAGCCGGCGGCATCACCCAGCATATCGGTGCCTATCACGTCGAAACGCCCAAGGGCGTCATCAGCTTCCTGGATACCCCGGGCCACGCCGCGTTCACCTCGATGCGTGCCCGCGGCGCCAAGCTGACCGACATCGTGGTGCTGGTGGTTGCTGCCGACGACGGCGTCATGCCGCAGACCAAGGAAGCGATCCAGCACGCCCGTTCGGCGGGTGTGCCGCTGATCGTGGCGATCAACAAGATCGACAAGTCCGGTGCCGATCCGATGCGGGTCAAGAACGAGCTGCTCTCCGAGCAGGTCGTGGCCGAAGAGTTCGGTGGTGACATCCAGATGGTGGAGATCTCGGCCAAGACCGGCCTGGGCATCGACGACCTGCTGGACGCGGTGTCGGTGCAGGCCGAACTGCTGGAACTGAAGGCCGTCGACGAAGGCCGCGCCTCGGGCGTGGTGATCGAATCGTCGCTGGACAAGGGCCGCGGCCCGGTCGCTACGGTGCTGGTGCAGCAGGGCCGCCTGAAGAAGGGCGACTACCTGGTGTGCGGTATCCAGTACGGCCGCGTGCGTGCGCTGTTCGACGAAACCGGCAAGCAGCCGGAGTTCGCCGGCCCGTCGATCCCGGTGCAGGTCCTGGGCCTGTCCGGTGTGCCGGAAGCCGGAGACGACTTCGTGGTGGTCGAGGACGAGCGCCTGGCCAAGGATGTTGCGCAGCAGCGTGAGACCAAGCGTCGTGAGTCGCGCCTGGTCGCCACCGCTGGCAGCCGCATGGAAGACATCATGGCGACCCTGGGCAAGGGCGAGGGCCAGCAGGTCCTCAACCTGGTCATCAAGGCCGACGTGCAGGGTTCGGTGCAGGCCCTGAGCCAGGCACTGGTCGCGCTGTCCAACGAAGACATCCGCATCAACGTGATCCACTCCGGCGTCGGCGGCATCACCGAATCGGACGCCAACTCGGCGGCTGCTTCGAAGGCCACCGTCATCGGCTTCAACGTGCGTGCGGATGCTTCGGCCCGTCGCATCATCGAATCCAACGGCGTCGACCTGCGTTACTTCTCGATCATCTATGACGTGATCGATCAGGTGAAGCAGGTGGCATCCGGTCTGCTGGGCGTGGAGATCCGCGAAGAGATCATCGGTATCGCCGAGGTCCGCGACGTCTTCCGCAGCTCCAAGCTGGGCGCCGTTGCCGGCTCGATGGTCATCGAGGGCGTGGTCAAGCGCAACAAGCCGATCCGCGTGCTGCGCGACAGCGTGGTGATCTTCGAGGGCGAGCTGGAATCGCTGCGTCGCTTCAAGGAGAACGTCGAGGAAGTCCGCAACGGTACCGAATGCGGTATCGCGGTGAAGGCCTACAACGACGTCAAGCCAGGCGACCAGATCGAGTGCTTCGAGCGTATCGAAGTGCCGCGCACCCTGTAATGCTGCAAGGTGGCCCGACCAACGGTCGGGC
This sequence comes from Stenotrophomonas sepilia, assembly GCF_003244875.1. Classification (GTDB taxonomy): domain Bacteria; phylum Pseudomonadota; class Gammaproteobacteria; order Xanthomonadales; family Xanthomonadaceae; genus Stenotrophomonas; species Stenotrophomonas sepilia. The sequence goes on along the minus strand of NZ_LXXZ01000002.1, from coordinate 26,623 downwards.
CCTACCATGTACCTGTAGCGCCCGGCCGTTGGTCGGGCGACAATCGAATCAAAGGTAGTGCCCGACCGTTGGTCGGGCGACAACTGAACCAAGAGCTCCTCGTGCCCAAGACTTTCCATCGAACCGACCGTGTCTCCGCCCAGCTGCGCCGTGAGCTCGGCACCCTGGTGCACAACGCCGTGCGCGAGCACGGGTTGCCCTCGGTGAGCGTGTCCGACGTGGAAATCACCCGCGACATGGCCCATGCCAAGGTGTTCGTCACCGCGCTGATGCCGGAACGCTCGGCTGAAGCCGTGGCCGGCCTGAAGGAGCTGGGTTACCGCCTGCGCATGGATCTGGCCCGCGCGATGAAGCTGCGCCACGTGCCGGAGCTGCATTTCCACTACGACGATTCGGTCGACCGTGGTGAGCACATCGACAACATCCTGCGCGACCTGCCCGATACGCTGGCCGCGGAGAAGCGTCGCGAGAGCGACGAAGAATAAGCTAGCGCCGGGCCCATGCCCGGCGTCTTTCCATTCCGGCAACGCGATGCCTGTGCGGGCCGCGCCGCTGCAGCCGAGCATGGCTCGGCTCTACAACATCCTGTCATGACCCGAATTCAGTTCCGCCGCCTGGATGGCATCCTGCTGCTCGACAAGTCGACCGGCATGAGCTCCAACGCCGCCCTGCAGGTGGCGCGCCGCCTGTTCCGTGCCCAGAAGGGCGGCCACACCGGCAGCCTCGACCCGTTGGCCACCGGCCTGCTGCCGCTATGCTTCGGCGAGGCAACCAAGATCGCCGGCCTGCTGCTGGGTTCGGCCAAGGCGTACGATGCCGAGATCGTGCTCGGCCAGACCACGGATACCGATGATGCCGAGGGCCAGGTACTGCTGCAGCGCCCGGTGCCGGCGATCAGCGCCGAGGCCCTGCAGGCTGCGCTGGCGCCACTGACGGGGAACATCCGCCAGCGGGCTCCGATCTATTCGGCGCTGAAGCAGGGCGGTGAACCGTTGTATGTGAAGGCCCGCCGCGGCGAGGCCATCGAGGCCCCGGAGCGCGAGGTCCAGGTGCACGCCATCGAGGTACTCGAGCAGCAGCCGGAACGGCTGCGGCTGCGCGTGACCTGTGGCTCCGGCACCTACATCCGCAGCCTGGCACGCGACCTCGGCGAACGCCTGGGCTGTGGCGCCCATATCAGTGCGCTGCGCCGGCTGTGGGTCGAGCCGTTCCGTGAACCGGTGATGGTCACCCTGGACCAGCTGCGGGTGATGGCTGAGGCCGGCGACGAGGCGGGCATGGACGCGCTGCTGCTGCCGCTGGCGGCTGGCCTGGCCGAGTATCCGCGGGTCGACCTCGACGCCGCCCAGGCTCACCGTTTCTGCGTCGGCCAGCGCCAGCGTGACATGTCCTGGCCGCATGGCCTGGTGGCCGTGTTCGGTCCGGACGATGCTGTCCAGGGCCTGGGCCAGGTCGACGACAGTGGCCTGCTGGCCCCGCAGCGCCGTTTCAACCTCTGACCGGGGCAGGGTGGTTCAGCCCCGGTCCTTGTCCCGGAAGCCCCTGGCCGTTACAATTTCGCGGCCGTTTTCCGGCAACCTGCCTCGCGCAGGTTTCATCCTCGTAGTCCACGGCGAGCCTGGCGGTGCGCGAAGCGCGTTCCTGCCGGCCACGCATCACAGAGAAAAAAGAAATGTCGATCGACACCCAGAAGGTCATTGAAGACAACAAGCGCAGCGCCGCTGACACCGGCTCCCCGGAAGTCCAGGTTGCCCTGCTGACCGCCCGCATCGAACTGCTGACCGGCCACTTCAAGACCCACAAGAAGGATCACCACAGCCGCCGCGGCCTGCTGCAGATGGTCAACCGCCGTCGCAGCCTGCTCGACTACCTGAAGAAGAAGGACGTCGAGCGTTACAAGGCCCTGATCGAAAAGCTTGGCCTGCGTCGCTAAGCAACGAATCCCCCGCGGCGCAGCGATGCGCCGCGGTTTTGTTTTGTAGCACCGCAATCCCCGATTCAGGCCGGAACGATCCGGCCACCCGCTGGCGGCAAGGGTCGCCGACGGTCCAAATTCGCAGACAGCATCCCCAAGGACACCCTCCGTGGCAAAAATCACCAAAACCTTCCAGTACGGCAAGCACACCGTCACGCTTGAGACCGGCGAAGTCGCCCGCCAGGCCAGCGGCGCGGTCATCGTCAAGATGGACGACACCGTACTGCTGGTCACCGCCGTCGCCGCCAAGAGCGCGCGCGAAGGCCAGGACTTCTTCCCGCTGACCGTCGATTATCAGGAAAAGTTCTACGCCGGCGGCCGCATCCCGGGTGGTTTCTTCAAGCGTGAAGGCCGTGCAACCGAGAAGGAAACGCTGATCTCGCGTCTGATCGACCGTCCGATCCGTCCGCTGTTCCCGGAAGACTACAAGAACGAAGTGCAGATCATCGCCACGGTCATGTCGCTGAACCCGGACGTGGACGGCGACATCCCGGCCCTGATCGGCGCCTCGGCTGCGCTGGCCCTGGCCGGCACCCCGTTCATGGGCCCGATCGGCGCTGCCAAGGTCGGCTACAAGAACGGCGAGTACATCCTGAACCCGACCGTCAGCGAACTGGCTGACTCGCAGCTGGAACTGGTTGTCGCCGGTACCTCCAACGCCGTGCTGATGGTCGAATCCGAAGCCGCGCTGCTGTCCGAAGAAGTGATGCTGGGCGCCGTGACCTTCGGTCACCGCGAAATGCAGAAGGTCATCAACGCGATCAACGAGCTGACCGTCGAAGCTGGCACCAAGCCGTCGACCTGGGAAGCCCCGGCCAAGAACGACGCGCTGATCTCCGCCCTGAAGGAAGCCATCGGCCCGCGCCTGGGCGAAGCCTTCCAGGTGCGTGACAAGCTGCAGCGCCGTGACGCCATCTCGGCGATCAAGAAGGACGTGTTCGAAGCCCTGGCCGGCCGTGTGGCCGCCGAAGGCTGGAACCCTGCCGAGCTGTCGAAGGAATTCGGCGAACTGGAATACCGCACCATGCGTGACTCGGTGCTGGACACCAAGGTCCGCATCGACGGCCGTGCGCTGGACACCGTCCGCCCGATCACCGTGAAGACCGGCGTGCTGCCGCGTACCCACGGTTCCTCGCTGTTCACCCGTGGCGAAACCCAGGCCATCGTGACCATCACGCTGGGCACCGCCCGTGACGGCCAGGTCATCGACGCCGTTGCCGGTGAGTACAAGGAAAACTTCCTGTTCCACTACAACTTCCCTCCGTTCTCGGTGGGTGAGTGCGGCCGCATGATGGGCCCGAAGCGCCGCGAAATCGGCCACGGTCGTCTGGCCAAGCGCGGCGTGCTGGCTGTCATGCCGTCGCTGGAAGCCTTCCCGTACACCATCCGCGTCGTCTCGGAAATCACCGAGTCGAACGGTTCTTCGTCGATGGCCTCGGTCTGCGGCTCGTCGCTGGCCCTGATGGACGCCGGCGTGCCGGTGAAGGCACCGGTGGCCGGTATTGCCATGGGCCTGGTCAAGGAAGGCGACCGTTTCGTGGTCCTGTCCGACATCCTGGGTGACGAAGATCATCTGGGCGACATGGACTTCAAGGTGGCCGGTACCGCTGAGGGCATCTCCGCCCTGCAGATGGACATCAAGATCGAAGGCATCACCGAAGAGATCATGAAGCAGGCCCTGCAGCAGGCCAAGGCTGGCCGTCTGCACATCCTGGGTGAAATGGCCCACGGCCTGACCGCTCCGCGTGAGGAGCTGTCGGACTACGCGCCGCGCCTGCTGACCATCAAGATCCACCCGGACAAGATCCGCGAAGTGATCGGCAAGGGTGGCTCGACCATCCAGGCCATCACCAAGGAAACCGGCACCCAGATCGACATCCAGGACGACGGCACCATCGTCATCGCGTCGGTCAACGCCATCGCTGCCCAGGCTGCCAAGGCCCGCATCGAGCAGATCACCTCGGACGTCGAGCCGGGCCGCATCTACGAAGGCAAGGTCGCCAAGATCATGGACTTCGGTGCGTTCGTCACCATCCTGCCGGGCAAGGACGGCCTGGTCCACGTGTCGCAGATCTCCAGCGAGCGCGTCGAGAAGGTCGGCGACAAGCTGAAGGAAGGCGATGTGGTCAAGGTCAAGGTGCTGGAAGTCGACAAGCAGGGCCGTATCCGCCTGTCGATGAAGGCCGTCGAAGAAGGCGAAGGCGCCAGCGCCGAATAATCGACCTCCGGTCATTACGGTAGGTGTCAACCCTGGTTGACACGCTTCTGGAATGGCTGAAATGAAAAAGCGGGCTTCGGCCCGCTTTTTCTTTGCCTCGATGTTGTGAAGAGACGCTCATCCAGGTCGCTGCATGTCCTGCTGCAGTGCATGATCGCCGCCACGCAGCCATCGTTCTGTCACCGTTGCACGGATCGCGCCTGTCCATGGGACGACATGCCGCGACATCCGTACCGCAGCCCTATCGGTTTGCTAACGTGGCGGCGCCTTTGAACCGGGAGATCCCATGTTCCGCCAGACCGTGGCCGTCCTTGCCGTGCTGATTGCCGGAGCCTTGCCCATTGCCGCGCACGCAGCGCCCGCACAGCAGCCGATCTTCGGCGCCTATTACCCTGGTGGATCGGCCGAGCGCTATCCGGTGTCGAGCATTCCGGCCGAGCGCCTGACCCACCTGTTCTACGCGTTCTCCACCATCGAGGACGGCCGCTGCACGGTCGGTGCGGAAGCGCCGAAGAATTTCGCCGCACTGGCCGAACTCAAGAAGGCGCACCCGCACCTGCGCACGCTGATTTCCATTGGCGGCTGGGGCGCAGGCGGCTTCTCCGATGCGGCACTGACCGAAACCAGCCGCAAGCGCCTGGTCGACTCATGCATGGCGCTGTTCTTCGAGCGCCATGCAGGCAGCTTCGATGGTGTGGACATCGACTGGGAATTCCCGGTCAGTGGTGGGCCGGAGGAGCTGGCACACCGCCCGCAGGATCGCGCCAACCTGACCCGGCTTGCGCAGGCCTTCCGCCAGGCACTCGATGCGCGCGGTCGCAAGGTTGGCCAGCCGATGCTGCTGACCGCCGCGTTGGCCGCCGGTCGCCTGCAGACCGATGGCCCCTATGATCCGGCGGCGAGCTACGACCTGCCGGCGCTGGCCAGGGTGTTCGATTTCATCAACCTGATGAGCTACGACATGGGCACCGGCTTCTCGTCGGTGTCGACCTTCAATGCGCCCTTGCATGAAGTGCCGGCCGATCCGCTGGCGCCGGAGCTGCGCCGCTGGAACAACGTGGCCGGCGCGGTGCAGTACTACCGCGAGCACGGTGTACCGGCCGACAAGCTGGTGCTGGGCGTGCCGTTCTACGGGCGCGGCTTCAAGGTCACCGGCGTTGCACCGGATGGCCTGTATCAGCCTTACAGCGCACCGGCCGACGCCGGCGACTGGCGGGTGATCAAGGCGCGCTATCTCGACCACCCGGGCTGGACCAGGCACTGGCAGCCGCAGGCGCAGAGCCCGTGGCTGTACAACGCCGAACAGAAGGTCTTCATCAGCTATGAAGACCCGCGCTCGATCGGGCTGCGTGCGCAGTTCGCCCGCGAGCAGGGCCTGGCCGGGGTGTTCATGTGGGAGCTGACCGGCGACGACGAGCAGGCCAGCCTGCTCAACGCCATGCTCGGCCCGTGGCAGAAGGCGCGCATCGGCGATTGAGTCGCGTGCTGGCGCCGGGCTCATGCCCGGCGACGCTTCAGTTCGCCCAGACGCTGTTCGGATCGCCGTTGCGGGCGCGGCGCTGGCTGGCGACGGCCAGGCGGGCGAAGCCGAAGGCCATGGCCAGCGCGATGGCATCGATCCAGAACAGCGGCCACTGGCCACGCGCGGCGGCGCGCCACAGCCAGTCACCATTGAGTGCACCGTGCAGGACCGGCACCAGTGCAGTGCTGATCGCTGCGGCCCACAGCAGTTCGCGCGCGGCCTGCGCGGGGCGGCGCAGTGCAGCCCACAGCGCACAGGCTGCCCAGCTGCCGAAGCAGGCCCAGCGGATGCCGTGGTCGACCGCCGACGGTGCCAGCCGCTCCAGCACCAGTGCGGTGACGAACGCGATCGAGATCGCCACGCACAGGCCGATGCACACGCCGACCGTGGCCCGCGCCATGTTCACACCGGCACGTGGCTGTTGCGGCTGGCGACGCTTGCGCCGCGACTCGATCCACAACAGGTTGCCGGAGTAGAACAGGAACGCACCGCCGAGGCCGAGCAGGAAGTACAGCCAGACCACCACGCCGTTGCCGAACTCACCGAAGTGCAGCGCGTAGACGGCGCTGAGCGTGGCGTGGTTGGCGTCGCGCTGGCCCGGCAGCTGGGAGGCCAGCAGGTCGCCGCTGGCCACGTCCAATGCCACGGCACCAAGCGGACCGAGGGTGCCACTGGCCTCGCCGGTGATCTCGATCGTGGCGTTGGCATCGCCGCCATTGGCCAGCTTCAGGTAGGCCGGCTCGAAGTTGGCCACGCCCTGCGCGCGGGCCACTTCAAGTGCGCGCGCATGCAGCACGCGCAGGCTGCCCGGTGGCGCCGGAATCCCGCTGGCATCGCGCACCGGCGCAGTGTCCATCGCGGTCGGTACCGCCTGCAGCGCCTTGCCATCGTAGATCAGCGGATTGAGCAGGGCCATCTGCACGAACACCAGGCACAGCAGGGCGCCCGTGACCGCGAACATCAGGTGGAAGGGCAGGCTGAGCACGCCGATCACGTTGTGCGCGTCCTGCCACAGCTGCTTCAGGTTGCGACCCGGGCGCAGCGCGAACAGGTCGCCGAACAGCCTAGGCAGGTGGATCACCAGGCCGCTCAGCAGCGCCATGCCATACAGCAGGCTGACGATGCCCATCACATAGATGCCGGCCACCGGCAGGCCGAGGCTGTAGTGCAGTTCGTTGACCAGTTCGGCCAGTCCGGTCTGCGGCGGCGCGGGGCTGCCGGCGATCTGGCCCGGCCAGGCGTAGCGCCAGCTGCCGTCATCGGCCTGCCAGTACGCCAGGGGTTGCGGGTGTTCGGTACCGGGGAAGGTCATGCCAACGTGGCGGCGGGCCTCCGGGTGTGTCGCCAGTACATCTTCCAGCAGGTACTGCGCATCGTCCAGGCCCGCCGGCAAGGCGGTGGCGGCGCCCGGGGTCTGCCACAGCGGCAGGTCGTGATGGAACAGGGTCAGCGCACCCGCATAGAAGGCCACGAAAAGGCCGAAGCCGGCGACCAGGCCGACCCAGGTGTGCAGGGTGGTGAATGTGCGCAGCGTCTGCGAACTGAACTTCATGGGGGAGCTCTCATTGCACCGCGCCGGCCAGGCGCAGCAGCCCGAGCACGGCGAAGCCGGCCGCGGCGCTGCCACCCAGAACCAGCCAGGCGCGCAGTGCGCTGCGGAAGCTGAACGCCCACAGGGCGGCCAGCATCCATAACGGGATGAAGGCGATCAGGGTCGGCACCAGTGCGCGCTGCCACGGGCCGGGCGGTAGCCAGGCCAGCAGGCCGGTCGCGGCGGCCGCAAGCAGGAAGCCAGCGATGATGCCGGCGATGGCGCGCGACCACATCACGGCGACTCCGTGCCCGGGCGATGCCAGGCGGCCAGCGCCGGCAGCAGCATCGCGGCGAGCATCCAGGTGCACAGCATCGCCACCAGACCGGCAGCGAAGCCGAGTTCGGCCATCCACAGCCACAATGCGGCAGCCGCGGCGACCAGGCCGATCTGGCGGCCGAGGCGACCGGCGCGGCGCAGGCGCGGCCAACGGCAGTGCGGCGAGGCGGCATAGAAGGCCAGTGCCGAAAACATCGCTGCCAGCATGCCCAGGCTGCAGAAGCCCAGGGTGGAAAGGCCGACGGTGATCATTGCAGGCGGGCGCCGCGGCAGTGGGCCGGCGAACGCGGGGCACGGGCGGGGCCGGCGGGAGCCGGTCGGAGCGGGTGGCGCATCACGAGGTCCTGGGGGAAGCGGGCAGGCTGGCACGGGGCGGGCTGCGCGGACATGGTAATCATTGCGTTTTCACGCCGCCAGCGCCGGCCATTCAGCGGACCGTACGGCAGCCCTTGGGCTTTCCGGTGCGCTGGTTTAAGATCGTCGCAGACTCCTGACTGGAACAAGGTGGCCCGCGCCCAGCGCCGGCCGAGCGTGCGACATGAGCACTACCACCGCCCACTGTTGACCTGCCCCCGAAGGCCCTGTGTTCCAGGCGCCCTCGCGGCGCTTTTTTATTGCCCGGGCCGCGGCCCGGGAACGCTTTCCAGCCCGCCCCGCGGGCCCCGCACGAAGCCAATGCGATGATCAACATTACCCTCCCCGACGGCAGCCGCCGCGAGTTCGAAAATCCCGTCAGCGTCATGGACGTCGCCCAGTCGATCGGTGCCGGCCTGGCCAAGGCCACCATCGCCGGTTCCGTCGATGGCGTGCTGGTCGATGCCAGCGACGTCATCGACCACGATGCCAGCCTGCGCATCATCACCGCCAAGGACGAGGAGGGCGTGGAGATCATCCGCCACTCCTGCGCCCACCTGGTCGGCCACGCCGTCAAGCAGCTGTACCCGGACGTGAAGATGGTGATCGGCCCGGTGATCGCCGAGGGCTTCTACTACGACATCTATTCCGAGCGCCCGTTCACGCCGGACGACATGGCCGCGATCGAGAAGCGCATGGGTGAACTGATCGCCCAGGACTACGACGTCATCAAGAAGATGACGCCGCGCGCCGAGGTGATCGAGATCTTCAAGGCCCGTGGCGAGGACTACAAGCTGCGCCTGATCGAAGACATGTCCGACGACATCCAGGCGATGGGCATGTACTACCACCAGGAATACGTGGACATGTGCCGCGGCCCCCACGTGCCGAACACGCGCTTCCTGAAGGCCTTCAAGCTGACCCGCATCTCCGGCGCCTACTGGCGCGGCGATGCGCAGAACGAGCAGCTGCAGCGCATCTACGGCACCGCCTGGGCCGACAAGAAGCAGCTGGAGGCGTACATCAAGCGCATCGAGGAAGCCGAGATGCGCGACCACCGCCGCATCGGCAAGCAGCAGGACCTGTTCCACCTGCAGGAAGAAGCCCCGGGCCTGGTGTTCTGGCACCCGAAGGGCTGGGCACTGTGGCAGGTGGTCGAGCAGTACATGCGCAAGGTCTACCGCAGCAGCGGCTACGGCGAAGTGCGCTGCCCGCAGATCCTGGACGTGAGCCTGTGGAAGAAGTCCGGCCACTGGGACAACTACCAGGACAACATGTTCTTCACCGAATCGGAGAAGCGCACGTACGCGGTCAAGCCGATGAACTGCCCGGGCCACATCCAGGTGTTCAACCAGGGCCTGCACAGCTACCGCGACCTGCCGATCCGCTACGGTGAGTTCGGTTCCTGCCACCGCAACGAGCCGTCCGGCGCGCTGCACGGCATCCTGCGCGTGCGTGGCTTCACCCAGGACGACGGCCACGTGTTCTGCACGGAAGACCAGATCGAGTCGGAAGTGACGGCCTTCCACCAGCAGGCGCTGGCGGTTTACCGGCACTTCGGCTTCGACGAGATCCAGATCAAGATCGCGCTGCGTCCGGAATCGCGCCTGGGTGACGACGCCACCTGGGACAAGGCCGAAGGCGCGCTGCGCTCGGCACTGACCGCCTGTGGTGTGGAATGGCAGGAGCTGCCGGGCGAGGGTGCCTTCTACGGCCCGAAGATCGAGTACCACCTGAAGGACGCGATCGGCCGTACCTGGCAGCTGGGCACCATGCAGGTCGACTTCATGATGCCGGGTCGCCTCGGCGCCGAGTACGTGGACGAGAACAGCCAGAAGAAGCACCCGGTCATGCTGCATCGCGCCATCGTCGGCTCGATGGAGCGCTTCCTGGGCATCCTGATCGAGCACCATGCCGGCCAGTTCCCGGCCTGGCTGGCGCCGACCCAGGTGGTGGTGGCCAACATCACCGATGCCCAGGCCGACTACGTCGCGGGCGTGACCAAAACCCTTGCGGAGCAAGGCTTCCGCGTCAGCTCGGATTTGCGTAACGAGAAGATCGGCTATAAAATCCGCGAGCATACGTTGCAGCGCGTGCCCTACCTGCTGGTCATCGGTGACCGCGAGAAGGAGAATGGGGCTGTAGCGGTGCGTACGCGTTCTGGCGAAGACCTGGGCAGCATGAGCCTGCAGGCCTTCATCGAGCGGCTCCACGCCGAGGGCGCGTAAGCAAAGGTCCGGTCCGGGCGCACAGGCACCCGGACCGGTTCGATACCCTTGGGAGAACGTAATATCAGCACCCCTGACAACAAACAGAACCGCAAGAATCAGGAAATCCGTGTGCCGCGCGTCCGCGTGATCGGCAGTGACGGAGAAATGATCGGCGTGTTGTCGCGCGACGAAGCGCTGTCCATGGCCGAAGATGAAGGCCTGGACCTGGTCGAGATCCAGCCGCAGGCCGATCCGCCGGTCTGCAAGATCATGGACTTCGGCAAGTTCAAGTTCGAAGCGCAGAAGAAGGCCAGCGAGGCCAAGAAGAAGACCAAGCAGGTCGAGATCAAGGAAGTGAAGTTCCGTCCGGTCACGGACGAGGGCGACTACCAGATCAAGCTGCGCAAGATGCGCGGGTTCCTTGAAGAAGGCGACAAGATCAAGGTCAACATCCGCTTCCGTGGCCGTGAAATGAGCCACCAGGAACTGGGACGTGAAATGGCCAACCGGATCGAGGCCGATCTGGGCGAGGACATCGTCATCGAATCCCGTCCGCGCCTGGAAGGGCGTCAGATGGTCATGATGATCGCGCCGAAGAAGAAGACCTGAGGCATGACGGGCCGCCTTGCGGGGCGCCTGGCTGAATGGTTCAGAGTAAAGGGGCGCCGCTGGCGTCCCTTTGCTTTTGCAGGAGGCCGGTGAAGTGCCGGCGAAAGGGTTGCAGGGGCTGGTGGCAGGGCGGTTTTGCCTGTATCATGCCCGGCTCGACCCACCCAGGACGGGTCGTACGCCGATCATGGCAGGACGGAAAGAGCGGCCCAGGCCGCCGCCAGATCAGTCAGAAACCAGGGTCATATCCCATCAAGGACATTGCAATGCCCAAGATCAAGACCAACCGGGCAGCGGCCAAGCGTTTCCGCAAGACCGCCTCGGGCAAGTACAAGTGCGGCCACGCCAACCGTAGCCACATCCTCACGAAGAAAGCGACCAAGCGTAAGCGTAATCTGCGTCAGACGGGCCATGTCCGTGCAGAAGACGCAGGCCGTCTGGACCGCATGCTCCCTTACCTCTGAGGAACTGAAAAATGGCACGAGTTAAGCGTGGCGTACAGGCGCGTCGCCGCCACAAGAAGATTCTGGATCTCGCCAAGGGCTATTACAACGCCCGTCGCAAGGTCTTCCGCGTCGCCAAGCAGGCGGTCATCAAGGCACAGCAGTACGCCTACATCGGCCGTAAGCAGAAGAAGCGCAACTTCCGTTCGCTGTGGATCACCCGTATCAATGCGGCTGCCCGCATCAACGGCCTGAGCTACAGCCGCTTCATGAACGGCCTGCTGAAGGCTGGCATCACCCTGGATCGCAAGGTCCTGGCTGATATCGCCGTGCACGACGCAGCCGGTTTTGCCGCGCTGGCCGAAAAGGCCAAGGGCGCGCTGGCGGCATAAGTCCTTCCCGATGCCGTAACCGTTCACTCGGAACGGTGTCAGGTCAAGGCAATGCATGGGGAAGGGCGCAAGTCCTTCCCCATTCTTTTTTGGGTTCCGGCGAGGCCATGGCGGCAGCGCGGGGACGGCGGTGGCGACAGGGGTCGGCCCTTCGCGCATCGCGATGGCAGATCGACTGGAGTTCCGGCCCCCCATGAGCGACATCCAATCCCTCACCACCCAGGCGCTGGCCGATGTGGCCGCCGCACAGAGTCCCGACGTGCTGGAACAGCTGCGCGTTGCCCTGCTTGGCAAGAGTGGCAGCATCACCTCGCAGCTCAAGCAGCTCGGCGCCCTGCCGGCGGACGAGCGCAAGGCCGCTGGTGAAGCGATCAACCAGGCCCGCGACGCGCTGACCCGCGCGCTGGGCGAGCGCAAGGCGCTGCTGGAAGACGCGGCGCTGGATGCGCGCCTGGCCGCCGAAGCCATCGACATCACCCTGCCGGGCCGCAACTGCGAGCGTGCCGGCCTGCACCCGATCACCCGCACCCTGGAGCGCATCACCGGCATCTTCGGCCGGCTGGGCTACGAGCTGTCGGAAGGGCCGGAGATCGAGGACGACTGGCACAATTTCGAGGCGCTGAACTTCCCGCCGCACCATCCGGCGCGCGCCATGCACGACACCTTCTATTTCGGCGACGGCCGCCTGCTGCGCACGCACACCTCCGGCGTGCAGGTGCGCTACATGGGCGACCACGCGCCGCCACTGCGCATGATCGCCGCCGGCAAGGTGTACCGCAGCGACAGCGACCAGACCCACTCGCCGATGTTCCACCAGGTGGAAGGTCTGCTGGTCGACGAGCATTCGACCTTCGCCGACCTGAAGGGCACGCTGGCCGAGTTCGTGCGCGCGTTCTTCGAGCGCGATTTCGAGATGCGTTTCCGCCCCAGCTACTTCCCGTTCGTGGAGCCGGGTGCGGAAGTGGACATCGCCTGGCAGCAGCCCGACGGCAGCACCCGCTGGCTGGAAGTGCTGGGCTGCGGCATGGTCCATCCGAACGTGCTGCGCAACGTCGGCATCGATCCGGAGCGTTACACCGGCTTCGCGTTCGGCATGGGCGTGGAGCGTTTCGCGATGCTTCGTTACGGCGTCAACGATCTGCGCGCGTTCTTCGAGAACGACGTGCGATTCCTGAAACAGTTCGCGTAAGCCGCAGCCACGTAGAGCCGAGCCATGCTCGGCTGCTCCTAAATTTGCAGGCCCAGGCGCATGCGCCGGGCCCACCAGGGTGACACCATGAAATTCTCCGAAAACTGGCTGCGCAGCCATGTCCCGACCGGCGCCTCGCGCGATGAACTGAGTGCAGTGCTGACCGCCATCGGCCTGGAAGTGGAAGACGTGACCGCGCTGGGCGAAGGCCTCGATCACGTGGTCGTGGCGCGCATCGTCGAGGCCGTGCGCCATCCCGAAGCTGATCGCCTGCAGGTGTGCAAGGTCGACGCCGGGCAGGGCGAACTGCTGCAGATCGTCTGCGGCGCACCGAACGCGCGCCCGGGCCTGGTCGCGCCGCTGGCCATGGTGGGTGCGCAGATCGGCGAGCTGAAGATCAAGCCGGCCAAGCTGCGCGGCGTGGAGTCCAACGGCATGCTGTGCTCGGCCAAGGAGCTGGGCCTGGACAACGATGCCTCCGGCCTGCTGGAGCTGCCCGATGACGCACCGGTCGGCCAGGCCCTGATCGAGTACCTGGGCCTGCCGGACGCCAGTATCGAGATCAAGCTGACCCCAAACCGCGCCGACTGCTTCAGCTTGCGCGGCATCGCCTACGACGTCGCCGCCGCCACCCGCAGCGAAGTGCTGGACTTCGCCGCCGATGCCATTCCGGCGGTCGGCAGCCGTGAGCTGAGCATCCAGCTCGACGCTGGCGCCGAAGCGCCGCGTTACCTGGGCCGCGTCATCGAAGGCGTCAACGCCGCCGCCAAAACCCCGTTGTGGATGGCCGAGCGCCTGCGCCGCAGTGGCGTGCGTCCGGTCTCGCTGCTGGTCGACATCACCCAGTACGTGATGCTGGAGCTGGGCCAGCCGATGCATGCCTACGACCTCGGCACCCTGCAGGGCAGCATTGCCGTGCGCCGTTCGCGCGCGGGCGAGACGCTGAAGCTGCTGGACGGCCGCGATGCCGCGCTGGACGAGAGCTTCCTGGTGGTCACCGACGCCGATCGTGCGATCGGCTTGGCCGGCCTGATGGGCGGCTTCGACACCCGCGTCACCGACGCGACGACTGCCGTGTTCCTGGAAGCCGCGCACTTCGCGCCGGCTGCAATCATGGGCCGTGGCCGCAAGCTGGGCCTGCACACCGATGCCGGCCACCGCTTCGAGCGTGGCGTAGATCCGGCACTGCCGCGCACCGCCATCGAATACGCCACCCGCCTGGTGCTGGACCTGGCCGGCGGTACCCCGGCGCCGGTCACCGAGGCCGTGCGTGAAGCCGATCTGCCGCAGCCGGCAACCATCGTGCTGCGCCGCGCCCGCATCACCCGCGTGCTCGGCATCACCATCGACGATGCGGAAGTCGAGCGCATCCTGCGCGCGCTGGGCATGGTCGTGGTTGCTGCTGCCGACGGCTGGCAGGTGGTCGCGCCGAGCCGCCGCTTCGACATCGCCATTGAAGAAGACCTGATCGAAGAGCTGGCCCGCATCCACGGTTACGAGCAGATCCCGACCACGCTGCCGGGCGGTGCCTCGCGCGTGGCGATGCCGAGCGAGACCCAGTTGGACGCGCTGAGCGTGCGTCGCCAGCTGATCGCCCGCGACCTGCAGGAAACCGTCAATTTCGCCTTCGTCGACGACGCACTGCTGGCCCAGTGGCAGCTGCGCGACGCCCTGGTGCCGCTGGCCAACCCGCTGTCGGCCGAACTGGCGGTGATGCGCCCGTCGCTGCTGCCGGGCCTGGTCGCCACGCTGGGCCGCAACGCCGCCCGCCAGCTCGGCCGCGTGCGCCTGTTCGAGCTCGGCCGCGTGTTCGCCGAGCAGGCCGGAGATGGCCAACCGGCACCGCTGGAAACGCCGCGCGTGGCGGCAGCTGTCTGCGGTGAGGCGCAGGCGGTGCAGTGGGGCCTGCCGACTCGCAAGGTCGACTTCCATGACCTGAAGGGCGACCTGGAATCGCTGGCGGCTGCCAGTGGTGCGGTACTGGAGTTCCGCCCGTCGTCCCGTGCCTACGGCCACCCGGCGCGGTCGGCCGAGGTGTTCCGCGATGGCGTGGCGATCGGCTGGATCGGCCAGATCCACCCGCGCCTGGCCAAGGCGATGGATATCGAGGCCGATGTCTACGCCTTCGAGCTGGATCTGGAACCGCTGACCGCCCGTCGCCTGCCCCGTGCCGGCGAGCTGTCGCGCTTCCCGGCGGTGCGTCGCGACCTGGCGTTCCTGGTGCCTGAACAGGTGGCCTGGGCCGATCTGGCCGCGACCGTCCGCCAGGCCGCCGGCCCGCTGCTGCGCGACCTGAACCTGTTCGACCGCTATGTTGGCCAGGGCGTCGAGCCGGGGTTCAAGAGTCTCGCTATGGGCTTGATTTTGCAGGACAAGTCGCGCACTCTGACGGACCGCGACGTGGATGCGGTGGTGGCCGAGGCGGTCGCTGCCATCGAGCGTGAACACCACGCCCGGATCCGCGGCTGAGCGGGCAGCACTCGGGGGTAGCAGGCAATGGCATTGACCAAGGCGGAGATGGCGGAAAAGCTGTTCGACGAAGTCGGTCTGAACAAGCGGGAAGCCAAGGAATTCGTCGACGCGTTTTTCGATGTGCTGCGTGAAGCATTGGAACAGGGACGTCAGGTGAAGCTGTCGGGTTTCGGTAATTTCGATCTGCGGCGCAAGAACCAGCGCCCGGGTCGCAACCCCAAGACCGGCGAGGAAATTCCGATTTCCGCCCGTACGGTGGTTACCTTCCGTCCGGGCCAGAAGCTCAAGGAGAGGGTGGAAGCTTATGCTGGATCCGGGCAGTAATCGCGAACTACCGCCGATTCCGGCCAAGCGCTACTTCACCATCGGTGAAGTCAGCGAGCTGTGCGACGTCAAGCCGCACGTCCTGCGCTACTGGGAAACCGAGTTTCCCAGCCTTGAGCCGGCCAAGCGCCGAGGCAACCGCCGCTACTACCAGCGCCATGACGTGCTGATGGTGCGGCAGATCCGCAGCCTGCTGTACGAACAGGGCTACACCATCGGCGGTGCACGCCTGCGCCTGGAGGGTCCCGATGCCCGCGAGGAATCGGCGCTGAGCAACCAGATCATCAAGCAGGTGCGCATGGAACTGGAAGAAGTGCTGCAGTTGCTGCGCCGCTGATCCCATTTCCATCGTAATCCGCTATACTTCACGGCCCGCCGCACTGGCGGGCACATCGCAGCATCAGTCGGGGCGTAGCGCAGCCTGGTAGCGCATCTGCCTGGGGGGCAGAGGGTCGTCGGTTCGAATCCGGCCGTCCCGACCACTGTGATGAATCAGGAAGCCCGCGCAGCGATGCGTGGGCTTTTTTGTGCGTGCGGTGTATGCTGCGCGCCACTCGTACTACCGCGGCTGCTGAACCCGGTACTCACGAGAACACATCATGGAATCTGCAAGAAACCGTGCCTGGCGTCGCAGCCAAGCCCGCAACCGTGGTGGCGACCGCGCCACGACGGCCTACCGCTACAAGCCCGAGAAGAACTGGAAGCTGCTGTATACGCGGGATGCCAAGCTCGCGCGTGCACGCCAGCTGGGTTTCACCTATCCGGTCCTCAGCGCCCGCCAACTGCAGGAACAGGAATGATCAACCTGCTGTTCGTCTGCAGCCGCAACCAGCTGCGGAGCCCGACCGCCGAAGCCATGTGGCGACGGCGGCCCGGCTTCAACGCGCTGTCGGCCGGCACCAGCCCGCACGCACGACGCCCCATCGGCCCGGCGGATATCCGCTGGGCCGATGTCATCTTCGTGATGGAGGCCAAGCACCAGCATCGCCTGCAGGCCGCGTACGCGCGCCTGCTGGAACACAAGCGCGTGCACTGCCTGGACATCCCCGACGACTATCGCTGCATGGATCCGGCGTTGATGGACCTGCTGGCCGCCAAGGTGGCCGTGTACCTCGATCAACTGTCGGCAAAGCGGTAGATCAGCTCCGGATCGCCTTCGTCCAAACCCTGCACGATGTCGCTGCCGGTGAGAACCCGAGGCGAGCATCGCCTCGCGGATATGCAGCATCGTCGAGGAAGGATCGGGTGGCGTCATCGAAGGCTCCTGGGCTGGATGCGCCCGGTCCATCGATCACGTCGGCCGTGTCTGCGTATCCGCCACAGCCAGCGTGTGGTCGGCAGTCAATACACGCGGAACTCGGCACGGCAGCCGTCGCTGACCCACACCCCGCGGCGGTCCCAGCCCCAGTTGCGGTCCTCGACGCACGGCGTCACCGACTTCTGCTTGACCAAGCGCACTCCATGGCGCACCCGGATGCGGCATTCCTTGTCCTTCTGTTCGTAGGACTCGCAGACCAGGCGCTCGCCGTCGTCATCCCGGTCACGGTCCCGGCCGCGCCCCGGCCAGCGGCCGCGTCCCTGTTCGTCGGCCACGAACTCAGCGCGGCAGCCTTCGGTGACCCAGAGCATGCGGCGGCTCTGGCCCCAGTTCTGGTCCTCGACGCAGCGGGTGACCGACAGCTGTCTGGCCATGCGCATGCGGCCTTCGATCGGGCACTGCTGGGTCTTGTTGAACTGCGACTCGCAACGCAGCGGCGGAATGTGATCGCTGACGTAGTCCTGGGCGGCCACCGTGGTGGCCACCAGCAGCAGGGCCAGGGCGGAGGTGGCAATGGGCGGCAACAGGCGATGGGTCATGGAGAGCCTCGGCAGGGGGAATGGGCCGCAAGAATGGACCAGCTCGAGGCCGTCGGAACGGATCGTTCCGGCGCTGGCTCAGTGGGGATTTAGTAGTGCGCACCGGCCCATGCAGGGCCTTACATCCCTTATCATCGCGGCACATCCGATCGCATCGGCTTACACCTTCTTACATGTCTCCCACGCATGCCGGCGCAGCCTGTGGCTGCCGTCACTGGCGTGCAGCCGGCTTGCGGAGGAGGATGCGCGGACCACGACGACCACAGGGGGTTGCGTTGATCAGCAGTACCGTCATTCATCGCTCGGCTGGCGCAGAGGCTGGGCAGGTGCGTGTCCTGGACACCACGTTCAAGGGCAAGCATGTGTTCATTGCGTGGGGCCTGCGCGGGCCGGAACTGACCCGCAGCGCAGACCCGCCCGCCACCGTGGCTGCGCGCAAGGCGTTGCACGCCGTGGCCGGCCACAGCGAAGGGCCGCGCAGCCCGGAGGTGTTCATCGCTAACCAGTCGGCGGTGGCGATTACCGTCTATCGGCTGCTGACCGAAGCGCGTTCGGGCGATGCCATCTTCTTCCTGTGTGATTCGCAAGCCGTGGTCGACTGGCTGATCACCGCACTGGAAGTCCAGGGCGAAGGCTGACGCTGCGCGCGGTCAGGCCAGCGCCGCGTCCACCGCCGCAAGCGCGTGCAGGGTGGTGGTGTCGAACAACGGCACCGCACTGTCTTCGGGGCGCACCAGCAGCATGATCTCGGTACAGCCGAGGATGATCGCTTCGGCGCCGCGCGCGACCAGCCGCGCGATCACGCCGGCGTACACCTGCCGCGAGTGCTCGCTGACCACGCCGGCGATCAGCTCCTGGTAGATGATGTCGTGCACGCAGCGGCGATCATCAGCCTCCGGAACCAGTACCTGCAGCCCGAAGCGGTCCTGCAGCCGGTCGCGGTAGAACGCCTGCTCCATGGTGAAGGCGGTGCCGAGCAGTCCCACCTTGCGGATGCCGGCCTGCAGGATCGCCGTGGCGGTCGGGTCGGCGATATGCAGCAGGGGCAACCGGCACTCGGCTTCGATCCGGTCGGCCAGCGTGTGCATGGTGTTGGTGCAGATCACCAGCAGCTCGGCGCCACCGGCCTGCAGTCGCCGTGCAGCATCGAGCATGTGGTTGCCCAGCACATCCCACCGACCGTCGTGCTGCAACTGCTTGATGCCGGCGAAATCCACCGACCACAGCAGCAGTTGCGCCGAATGGGCGCCACCGAGGCGGTTCCGCACCGCCTCGTTGATGAGACGGTAGTACTGCGCGGAGCTTTCCCAGCTCATGCCGCCGATCAGGCCAAGGGTCTTCATGCTCAGCTCCATGCCAGGGAGCCGTCATTGCAGCACAACCGATGCGGGACTTGCACGACACATTAGTAATCGCTAATGTATAGGCCATGATCGAGAACGCCCTGTTCAAGGCGCTGGCCGACCCCACCCGCCGCCATATCTTCGAAAAGCTGGCCGATGGCGGGCAACATGCCAGCGCGCTACGTGAGGGCATTGCGATCAGCCAGTCTGCGATGTCCCAGCACCTGGCAGTGCTGCGCGATGCAGGGCTGGTGCGTGAGCAGCGTCAGGGACGTTTCGTCCACTATGAAGTCGATCCGCGCGGGCTGGCCCACATCGGTCGCTGGCTGCAGCGGTACCGGGCCTACTGGCCGGCGCGGATGTCCGCACTGCAGAACCTGCTGGAGGAGATGGACTGATGGACGATGTTCTGGAGGAAGCGGCTCCCGCGCTGGTGATGGAGCAGCGGTTGCCTGTGCCACCGGAACGGGTCTGGCGCGCACTGTTCGATCCGGCACTGCGTGAGCGCTGGTTGCCTGCCGCCGATCTTGCCGATCCACAGCCCTGCCTGTGCGAGGAGGGGCGGGAGCTGGGATTCCGCTTGCGCGATGCACAGCCCCCACATCTGCACAGCCTGGTGTGTTTCCGGCTGCGCGGTGATGAGGATGGGGGAACGGTGCTGACCATCGTGCACCGGCTCACCGACCGGCGCGCGCTGATACCGCCGGCGTCCAACGATGACCATCGCACGGTGATGCGCGCGGCGTGAGCCGGCGCCTGGATCGAACGCTACAGGGAGCAGGCACATGCGGGACAGAATGCAGCTGGTACCGATGGTGGTGGAACGCAGCGAGCGCGGTGAGCGCTCCTATGACATCTACTCGCGGCTCCTGCGCGAGCGCATCATCTTTCTCAACGGCGAAGTCGATGACACCGTATCGGCGCTGGTCTGCGCGCAACTGCTGTTCCTTGAATCTGAAAATCCGGAGAAGCCGATCCATCTGTACATCAACTCGCCGGGCGGGGTGATCTCCAGCGGCTTGGCGATGTACGACACGATGCAATACATCTCGGCCCCGGTGCATACGCTGTGCATGGGCACCGCGCGGTCGATGGGTTCGTTCCTGCTGATGGCCGGCGAGCCGGGTCACCGCGCGGCGCTGGCCAATGCCAGCCTGCATGTGCACCAGCCGCTGGGCGGGGTGCAGGGCCAGGCTTCGGACATCTTCATCCACGCCGAGGAGATGCAGCGCACCAAGCAGCGCATCACCCAGCTGTATGCGCGGCATTGCGGACGCAGTTTCGAGGAGGTCGAACAGACCCTGGACCGCGATCGGTTCATGAGTGCCGAGCAGGCATGCGAATGGGGCCTGATCGACCAGGTACTGGTACGGCGCGACGCGCTCGCGGCCTGAGTCTGCCTCTGTAACCACCGCATCCATGCTGCACTGTGTGTGCCGCGCCAGGCCGGCGCACTCTATGCTGGTTGGATGTTCTGAAGTGGACGCCTGATATGGCCCTGCATACCTGGTGGTGGTTCCTGGCCACGGTCTTCGTGCTGTGCGGGACGCCCGGGCCCAACATGCTGCACATCCTTGGCCGCAGCGTCGGGCTGGGGTTCCGTGGCAGTGTGCCGGCCATGGCCGGCTGCCTGCTGGCGATGCTGCTGGCGCTGGCGGCTTCCGCAGCGGGCCTGAGTGCGCTGCTGCATTCCTCGCCGATGCTGTTCGAGGTGCTGCGCTATCTCGGTGTGGCCTACCTGGCCTGGCTCGGCATCAAGGCCTGGCGTGACAGTTGCCGGCCCGCACCCGCGGTGGCCGATGCTGCCGAGGTCACACTGGCGCCGGTACATGGCGCAGGCGCGGTGTTCCGCGGCGGCCTGTGGGTCGGCCTGAGCAATCCCAAACTACTGCTGTTCGCCGCAGCGTTCCTGCCACAGTTCGTGGACCCGTCGCGCAGCCAGGCCGTGCAGTACAGCGTGCTGGTGGCAACCTTCGCGGCCTGCGAACTGTTCTGGTACGTGATGTACGCAGCCGGTGGCCACGGCCTGCGCCGTTGGCTTGCAAAGCCATTCGCACGGCGCTGGTTCGAGCGGCTGGTGGGAAGCGTGTTCCTGGCCTTCGCAGTGGCGTTGTTGCGCTTCCGGCCGCGTTGATTCACGCCGCACACGCGGCCCGTTCACGAGCGCCGCATCGGTGGCGGCCTAGCCTGATCGCACCGTTTGCATTCCCTGCAGGGAAAGGATCGACATGATCAAGTGGGCCATCATCTTCGCCATCATCGGCATCATCGCGGGCGTGCTGGGCTTCGGCGGCATCGCTGGCGCCGCCGTGGGCATCGCCAAGTTCCTGTTCTGGGCAGGCATCATCATCGCCGTGGTCCTGTTCCTGATCGGCATGAGCGTGGCGAAGAAGGTCAGCTAGCGCCAGTCGCGCAGCAGCGTCTTCAGTGCGCGCTGCTGCGCGAGAACAGATTGATCACCAGTACGCCGGCGCAGATCAGGCCTATCCCGATCAATGCCGGTGCATCCAGCCGCTGCTTGAACACCACCAGGCCGATCAGCGAAATCAGCACGATGCCGACGCCGGACCAGATTGCATAGGCGATGCCGGTCGGCACCGACTTCATGGTGACCGACAGCAGGTAGAAGCACAGCCCATAGCCAACCAGCGCGCCCACTGTCGGCCACAGCCGGCTCATGCCGTCCGAGGCTTTCAGCAGTGACGTGGCGATCACTTCCAGCACGATGGCGGCGGCCAGGTAGATATAAGGGTTCATCGCGGGCTCCGGGTCACTGCGGGTCGCACCGGATCAATCGTCGATGCGAGCGAAGCGCGCCTGCGGGCCGTGTTCGCCCGGAACCTGCTCGATGAACATCGGGTAGGGGCGTACCCACAGGCCGCCTTCGCCATAGAGTGCGCGATAAAGCACCATCGGTTCCAACGTCTCGCTGCTGCGGACGATATCGATCACCTCGTATTCGCCGCCCTTGAAGTGGCGATACCGGCCACGGACGAGATCGGGCAGGGGAGTCAGCTCAGCCATGGCAGGGCGTGCTCACTTGCGCGCCGGGCTGGCAGGCTTGGCGCAGTACGCGTCGATGGCCTCGGCCGTGTTGGCCAGGCCCTGCGCCTGCGCCAGTTCCCAGGGGCGCTCGCAGCGCTGGCTGTGTTCGCACCATTGATAGCCAGCAGAGCCGATACAGCCGTGTGCGTCACGGTCGCCCCCCACCACCGGCGTCGCTGGCGACGCCTCAGCGGCATCAGCGCGCGCGGTCGCCGTGTCCTGGCTGGCACAGGCGGCCAGAACCAGCAGCGCTGGAATCAGAAGAAGCACCTTCATGCGCGAGCTCCGTGCGTAAAGCGACATTTTCTGTCGCAAATAGCCCGTCAGCAAGCGCTCAATGCACGGCGGCGCGGATCAACTCTTCGATCAGGATCAGATAGCAGGCCACGAAATAGAACTTCAGCAACGTCGAACGCTGGTGCGGGAGGAAGGTGCGCATGTGGAAGGGGCCCCTGTTGATGACGGTAGTGTGAAGCCAGCCTGACTCCGTGACAAGGATCACGGAATGAACGGGCTAAACGGACTCAGGGATGTGAGGAAAGCCGAGATCCGATGCGAGGGCGCGGCATTTTCGTACAAATCTGATAGGCCATCCCGGAGGCGGTCGCTAGCCTGATGGTGTAACGGCAAGCGGCCAACTGCCTGCCACTGCACCCTTTCATCCGCAGGAGACTCCGATGGTCATCACCGTCCAATGCAATGCCCAGCGCTGGTCCGTACTGCATCCGCAGCTGAGCGACACCACGGGTTACGCGCGGGGCGCCGACGCCTTTGATGCCGCCGCCGCGCTGGCCCTGGAGCATCACCGCCGCACCGGCCAGCGCAGCACGGTGCGGGTCGAGGCGCTTGGCAACACGGTAGACGCGCTTTACGTTGGAGAGTGACGCCAGCCCCCTTGGTGCAGTCAGCCACGGTTGAGTTGTTTGAATGGGGGAACAACTGCCATCGCCGCTCCCTCTGTGCGCCGGGCCGTGAATCCCGGATGCTTGCGCCATCGTATTCATCTGGAGATCTCGATGGGCAAGGCACTCACCTGGCGCACCCTGGCCTGCACCCTGTTGCCGATGCTGGCGGCCGCCGGCGGCGCCCAGGCGCAGAGCTATGGCTACGGCTACGACGACGACCGCTATGGCGGCCGCGATGGCAGTGGCATCGTGCGCTGCGAGTCGGTCAAGAACCGCAGCAATGAGTGCCGCCTGGATGGCCGCGCGCGGTTGATCCGCCAATTGTCCGGTTCGCCCTGTGTGGAAGGTGAGACCTGGGGCCAGTCGCGCAACGGCGTCTGGGTCACACAGGGGTGCCGTGCCGAATTCGTTGGTGAATACCGCCGCGGCGGCGGCTGGGGCGGCAATGGCGGCGGCTGGGGCAACGGCAATGGATGGGGTGGTGGCGATGTGGTCACCTGCCATTCCAATGGCCACCGGCAGGAGTACTGCGATGCCCGCATCCGCCGGGGCGTGCGCCTGATCCGCCAGGACTCGCGCAGTGCCTGCATCGAAGGCCAGAGCTGGGGCTGGGATCGCCGCGGCATCTGGGTGAGCGATGGCTGCAGGGCGCAGTTCCAGGTGAACTGAGCTTTACGGGTTCAACCCGTGAAAATCAGAATAATCTGATACAGCTCACATTTTGAACGACGTATCGTCTGTGATCAGGGCGCCCTGCGTGCCCTGATACCCGGTGATGTCGATTGCCGTAGCCGGCATCAGCATCGCGCCGCCGTCGATACGCTGCCTCAAGGAGTGAGCTGCATGTTGATCCGCCTGCAATGCGAACAGCGCCAGTGGCGCGTGCTGCACCCGGATAGGCCGGAGCCGATCGAGTTCCGTGATGGCGCACGAGCCTATGACTTTGCCGAGACCCTGGCCCGCCTGCACTTCGTCGACACCGGGCAGCGCGCCGCCGTGCGCGTGGAGGCCAGCGGGGCGTTCGTGGAAGCGGTCAGTTACGGTTGAGCGTGGGGCGCCTGCTGGGGCAGGCCTGCGGGGTTCGGCCATCCACGCATGGCGTGGAACCACCTGCTTCCACCGTGGAAGGTGCGAGCCTTCGGCTGCACCTTCCCGTGATGCGTGGATTCCTGATCGGCCTCAGCCCGCGGCACTCAGCGGCGGGTTGCCTGCGGCCAGCTGTGGCCAACGCTTGAGCACGGCGGCGCGGATGCCGGCCGCATCGATACCGGCTTCGGCCAGCAGGTCCTCGCGGCTGGCGTGGTGTTGGTAGCTGTCGGGCAGGCCCAGGTGCAGGATCGGACGCAGCACGCCTTCGGCATTGAGCAGCTCACCGACACCGGAACCGGCACCACCGGCCACGACGTTGTCTTCGATCGTGACCAGGCCCTCGTGCTGGGCGGCCATGGCCAGCACCAGCTCGCGATCCAGTGGCTTGATGAAGCGCATGTTGACCACGCTCAGGCCCAGTTCGCGGCCGACCTGCTCGGCGGCGGGCACGGTGCTGCCGAAGGCAAGCAGGGCGATGCGGTTGCCCTGCAGGCGCAGCTCGCCCTTGCCGATCGGCAGGGTCGACAGGTCGGTGCCGGCCGCAACGCCGGTACCCGTACCGCGCGGGTAGCGCACGGCAGCCGGACCTGAGTGCTGCAGGCCGGTGCTGAGCATCTGCCGGCACTCGGCTTCATTGGAGGGTGCCATCACCACCATGTTCGGCACGCAGCGCAGGAAGCTGAGGTCGAGGTTGCCGGCGTGGGTCGCGCCGTCCGGACCGACCACGCCAGCGCGGTCGATCGCAAACAGCACGTCCAGATCCTGGATCGCCACGTCGTGCACCAGCTGGTCGTACGCACGCTGCAGGAAGGTGGAGTAGATCGCCACCACCGGCTTGCCCCCCTGGGTGGCCATGCCGGCGGCGAGGGTGACCGCGTGCTGCTCGGCGATCGCCACGTCGAAATAGCGCTGCGGGTACTCCTTGCTGAAGCGCACCAGGCCAGAGCCTTCGCGCATGGCCGGAGTGATGCCGTAGAGGCGCGGCTCGGCGGCGGCGGCATCGCACAGCCAGTCGCTGAATACATCGGTATAGGTCGGCTTCTTGGCCCCGGCCTTGGCCACCAGGCCCTTGTCCGGATCGAATGGGCCCACGGCGTGGTAACCGATCTGATCGCCTTCCGCCGGCTCGTAGCCCTTGCCCTTGGTGGTCATCACATGCAGCAGCTTCGGGCCCTTGGAGGCGCGCAGCGTCTTCAGGGTGGACAACAGCGCCGGCATGTCGTGGCCGTCGATCGGGCCGGTGTAGTGGAAGCCCATTTCCTCGAACATCGTGGAGGGCACGAACATGCCCTTCCAGTGTTCTTCCCAGCGCTTCACGAAACGCGCCGGGTTGTTCTTCTTGTCACCGAGGATCTTCTTGCCACCTTCGCGCAGCGCGTTGAGCGTACGGCTGCCGGTCGCTCGGCCCAGCATCTTGGTCAGGCCGCCCACTGCCTCGGAGATCGACATGTTGTTGTCGTTGAGGATCACCAGCAGGTTCGGCTCCGGCTCCATGCCACCAGCGTGCATCAGCGCCTCGAACGCCATGCCGGCAGTCATCGCGCCGTCACCGATCACTGCCACGACCTTGCGGTCGTCGCCTTCGGACTGGCGGGCGATGGCCATGCCGAGCGCGGCCGAGATCGAGGTGGAAGAGTGGCCCACGCCGAAGGTGTCGTACTCGCTTTCCTCGCGCTTCGGGAACGGCGCGACACCGTCCTTCTGCTTGACGGTATGGATCTCGTCGCGGCGGCCGGTCAGGATCTTGTGCGGGTAGGTCTGGTGACCGACGTCCCACACCAGCTGGTCGACCGGGGTCTGGTACAGGTAGTGCAGGGCCACGGTGAGCTCGATGACGCCCAGGCCGGCGGCGAAGTGGCCTCCGCTCTTGCCCACCGATTCGATGAGGTAGGCGCGCAGTTCGTCGGCGACCGCCCTCAATTCGGATTCGTCGAACGTGCGCAGGTCATCCGGTGTCTGGATGCGCGCGAGGCGGGGATAGCGGGCAGAGTCGATCATCATGTTCGCACTTTTTCTGAACGCCCATTTTCGCCCTCAAACGGGGGTGGGGCAAGCAAACGCCGCCGTCCGTGACAGGACGGTGAGGGTTGCATGTTCGGGCGTTCAGGTGCTGAGTTTCGAGCGCTTGGGCAACTGCGCCTTCAGGAAGGCCATCTGGTCGGCCAGGATGTTGCGGTTGGACAGGATCAGGTGCTCGATCCAGCTGGGCCGGTAGGGCACTGCCAGCAGGGGCATGCCGGCCTGCTGCGGGGTGCGGTCGCTCTTACGCGAATTGCAGTGGAAGCACGCGGTGACCACGTTTTCCCAGCAGTCCAGGCCACCTTTGGACAGCGGCATGACATGGTCGCGGGTGAGCGTCGGGCGGGTGAACTGCTGGCCGCAGTACATGCACAGATGGGCGTCGCGGGCGAACAGGGCCTGGTTGGTCAGGTTCGGCGTCGGGTCGATCGCGCGGGAGCGGGCGTGGCCGCGGGCAGCGATGATCGGGTGCAGGTCCATGCCGCTCTGCAGGCCGCTGAAGCGGTTGGTGCCACCGTGGATGTGCAGGCAGGGATCGCCAAGCGTCCAGGCCACTGCCTCGCGGGCGTAGAGGCAGGCCGCATCCTGCCAGGTGATCCAGTCCAGTACGCGTCCGTGGGCATCAAGCGAGAGCAGCCGGACCGAACCGGGGCGATGCAGCGTCGTGGCGTTGGGCGATGCTTCGGCGCCCGGAGCAGAAAACGGAGCTCCGGCTTCGATCAGACCCAAGCGTGTAGTGTCTGTCTCCATCGGGAGAACAGCTTATACCTGAATGTTGACGATTTGT
>NZ_LXXZ01000001.1 GCF_003244875.1 Stenotrophomonas sepilia | reverse complement strand
ACCCACCCGCCCGGCCAAGCCCGTATCGCTGCCCCCACCGCAGAGGGGGCTCAGCCCGGTGGCCGGTAAACCTCAGTACCCCGCCGCCTGCCCATCCTTTCGGCTCTCCGAAGCCCCGTAGTAAACCCCGGTCTCGGGATCGCGCATGATCGCCTGGTAACCGCCATACGGCCCATCTGCGAACACGATGCGATGCCCCTTGCGCATCAGCGCACGCACTGTTTCATATGGGAAGCCGGTTTCCAGATTCACTTCACCACTGTCGGCCATCGCCGTGGCCTGGCCGGTCGGCTCGGTCGAGCCTTCATGCTGGATGCGCGGTGCGTCGCCGGCTTCCTGCAGGTTCATCCCGAAGTCCACCAGGTTCATCACGATCTGCGCATGGCCCTGCGGTTGCATCGCACCGCCCATCACGCCGAAGCTGGCATACGGCTTGCCACCCTTGGTGATGAACCCCGGAATGATCGTCTGGAAGGGGCGCTTGCCCGGTGCGTATCCGTTGGGATGGTTCTTCTGCAGCACGAACATCTCGCCGCGGTCCTGCAGGATGAAGCCCAATCCCGGCGGCGCCATGCCGCTGCCCATGCCGCGGTAATTGGACTGGATCAACGAGACCATCATGCCGTCGGCGTCGGCCACGGTCATGTAGATCGTGTCGCCTTCCTCCAGCTGCTTCGGTGTGCCTGGCTGCACTTCCTTCAAGGCCTTGTCCATCGAGATCAGCGCCCGGCGCTGCGCGGCGTACTCCTTGGAGATCAGCTTCTGCACCGGCGCCGGCTGGAATGCCATGTCGGCGTAGAAGCGCGCACGGTCGGCGAAGGCCAGCTTCTTCGCTTCGACGAACAGGTGCACGTGCTCGGGTGAGCCGAACGGAATCTTTGAAAAGTCGTAGCCTTCCAGCACGTTGAGAATCTGCAGCGCAGCGATGCCCTGGCTGTTCGGTGGCAGCTCCCACACGTCGTAGCCACGGTAGTTGCTGCTGACCGGTTCGACCCACTCTCCGTGGTGGTCGGCCATGTCCTGGTAGCTCAGGTAACCGCCGTTGGCCTTGAAGTAATCGCCGATGGTGTGGGCGATCTCGCCCTTGTAGAACGCATCACGACCGCCGTCGGCGATCTTCTGCAGGGTGCTGGCCAGGTTCGGGTTCTTCCACATCTCGCCCTTGCGTGGAGCATGGCCGTTGATCGTGAACTGCTCCTTGAAGCCCGGGTACTGCGACAGCTTCGGCACCGAGCGATCCCAGTAGTAGGCAATCACCTCGGCCACCGGGTGCCCTTCGCGGGCGTAACGGATGGCCGGCGCCAGGTTGTCGGCCATCGGCTTGCGGCCGAAGCGATCGTGCAGGGCGAACCAGCCGTCGACCGCACCGGGCACAGACACCGGCAGCGGGCCGGTGGCCGGGATGTCCTTCAGGCCGCGGCGCTGGAACTCAGCCAGGGTGAGCGATTTCGGCGAGCGCCCCGAGCCGTTGTAGCCATAGAGCTTCTGCGTCTTCGGGTCCCAGACGATGGCGAACAGGTCGCCACCGATGCCGTTGCCGGTCGGCTCCATCAGGCCGAGCGCGGCATTGGCCGCGATCGCCGCGTCGACTGCCGAGCCTCCGCCCTTCATCACGTCCAGCGCGATCTGGGTGGCCAGCGGCTGCGAGGTAGCCGCCATCGCATGCGGGGCGATCACCTCCGAACGGGTGGCGAAGGTGTGGCCGGTGATGCGGTCGGCGGCGATGGACAGTGCAGGCACGGCAGCCAGCACGGCGGCGGCGAGCAGGGAGCGGGCAAGGCGTCGGGACACGGTCGGGTTCCGGTGGAAGGCTGATCGCCTGATCTTCGCCGCTGCGGCCTTCATGCGGTATCGGGCAGAGGTCATGGGCGATGGCCTTTCGGTGGGTGCCGACCAAGGTCGGCCCCACCAAGGCGAACAGCGACCCGGAATCCGCGCAAAAAGCGTATTGAAAGGAGTGAATTCGGGTTCACTGAAACACTTTCAGTGGCAACCATCCTTGCGGCGCAAGCGATTTCGCTGGACTCACTGGAAACCGATAAAAAAACTGTCGTCAGGGTTGACACCGCCAAAACGCCTGTGTTTCTCTCGATCGCATGTTGCATCACAACACGCCACCGCGAACCCACATCGAAGCCGCCGCCATCGGCGCCGCCTCGCTGCGTTCGATTCTTGTGCTCGTACTTATTACCCAACCCACAGGTGCGGGACGAGCCAGCGTGTAAGCAACAGACACACCGGAACTCTTCAAAAACCCGCACCCGCCCCGGTGCGGGTTTTTTCATTTCAGAACCTGGTTTCAGACGCAACCACCATGACCAACGCTCATCGCACAACCCGGACCTGCAGCACCATGCCTCGTGGTGGCTGTGCCTGTGCGATGCGCGGCGCCCCCTCCACCGCTTTCCCCTGACCGGCCGGCACGTCACCTCGACGACCGGCCGTTCTTTTTTCTTCCCACCGCAAGGAACCTCCCCCATGAGCACCAACGACCTGCCCCAGACCAAGATCGCCGTCATCGGCTACGGCAGCCAGGGCCGCGCCCACGCACTGAACCTGCGCGAATCCGGCTTCGACGTGGTGGTAGGCCTGCGTCCGGGCGGCCCGACCGAAGCCAAGGCCCAGGCCGATGGATTCACCGTGGTGGCACCCGCCGATGCGGTGAAGGACGCCGACCTGGTCGCCGTGCTGACCCCGGACATGGTGCAGAAGAAGCTCTACAACGATGTGCTGGCGCCGAACATGAAGCAGGGGGCGTGCCTGCTGTTCGCCCACGGCCTGAACGTGCACTACGGCATGATCGAGCCGCGCGCCGATCTGGACGTCGTGCTGGTCGCGCCGAAGGGCCCGGGTGCGCTGGTGCGCCGTGAGTACGAGATCGGCCGTGGCGTGCCGTGCATCTGGGCGGTCTACCAGGACGTCAGCGGCAAGGCCGCGCAGCATGCCCAGGCCTATGCGGCCGGCCTCGGCGGTGCCCGCGCCAACCTGATCCAGACCACCTTCAAGGAAGAGACCGAGACCGATCTGTTCGGCGAGCAGGCGGTGCTGTGTGGTGGTGCGTCGGCGCTGGTGCAGGCCGGTTTCGAGACCCTGGTGGAAGCCGGCTACCAGCCGGAAATCGCCTACTACGAAGTGCTGCACGAACTGAAGCTGATCGTCGACCTGTTCTATGAAGGCGGCATCTCGCGCATGCTGGAATTCATCTCCGAGACCGCGCAGTACGGCGACTACGTCAGCGGCCCGCGCGTGATCGACGCCGGCACCAAGGCACGCATGAAGGAAGTGCTGAAGGACATCCAGGACGGCACCTTCACCAAGAACTGGGTGGCCGAGTACGAAGCGGGCCTGCCGAACTACAACAGGTTCAAGCAGGCCGACCTGGAGCACCCGATCGAGAAGGTGGGCAAGGAACTGCGCGCCAAGATGGTCTGGTTGCAAGGACAGGCCGCGTAACCGCGCGGCCCTCCCCCACCCGCTTTGCAAGGTTCCCCCATGAACTCTCCCACACACCGCAGCGCGCCGCCCAACGGCGCGCGCTGGCTGACCCAGGCGCTGGAGGCCGAAGGCGTCCGCACGCTGTTCGGCTATCCCGGCGGCACCATCATGCCGTTCTACGACGCGCTGGTGGATTCGTCGCTGAAGCACATCCTGGTACGCCATGAGCAGGGCGCGGCGCTGGCCGCCAACGGTTTCGCCCGCGCCAGCAACCAGGTGGGCGTCTGCGTGGCCACCTCCGGCCCGGGCGCGTCGAACCTGGTCACCGGCATCGCCGATGCGATGCTGGATTCGGTACCGATGGTCTGCATCACCGGCCAGGTCGGCACGCCGCTGCTGGGCACCGACGCCTTCCAGGAACTGGATGTGTTCGGCCTGACGATGCCGATCGTCAAGCACAGCTGGCTGGTTCGCAGCGTCGATGACCTGCCGCGCGTGGTGGCCGATGCGTTCCGGATCGCCCGCGAAGGTCGCCCCGGCCCGGTGCTGATCGACCTGCCCAAGGACGTGCAGCTGGCCGACGCCAGCCATCTGCCGGCGCATGCGCCCAGCAGCGTCGAACCACCGCCGGCGCCGGCCGAGGCCGCCATTGCCGAGGCCATTGCCGCGCTGGCCGCGGCCGAGAAGCCGGTGGTCTACGCCGGCGGTGGCATCGCCCTGGGCGACGCCGTACAGGACCTGCGCGACTTCGTCGAGGCCAGTGCCATCCCCACCGTGATGACGCTGCGCGGCCTGGGTGCACTGCCGGCCAGCCATCCGCAGTCGCTGGGCATGCTGGGCATGCACGGCACCCGCGCGGCCAACATGGCGGTGCAGGAAAGCGACCTGCTGCTGGTGCTGGGCGCACGCTTCGACGACCGTGCCACCGGCAAGCTGGCGGAGTTCGCACCGTTCGCCCGTGTCGTCCACATCGATGCCGATGCGTACGAGATCTCCAAGCTGCGCAGTGCCGATGTCGCCGTGCCCGGCAATGTCGGCCATGCCATCCGCGCCCTGCGTGCGGCCTTCCCCTCGCCCAAGGCCCACCAGGAGGCGTGGCGCAAGCGCTGTGCGCAGCATCGCGATCGCTTCGCCGCGCGCTACGACGCACCGGGCCAGCACATCTACGCGCCGGCCCTGCTGAAGCGCCTGAGCGAGCTGGCCCCGGCCGATGCGGTGATCGCCTGCGACGTTGGCCAGCACCAGATGTGGGTGGCCCAGCACTGCCGCTTCAACCACCCGCGCAATCACCTGACCAGTGGCGCGCTGGGCACCATGGGCTTTGGCCTGCCGGCCGCGATGGGTGCGCAGTTCGCCTGCCCCGATCGCACCGTGGTGCTGGTGTCCGGCGACGGCAGCTTCATGATGAACGTGCAGGAGCTGGCCACCATTGCCCGCTGCCGCCTGCCGGTGAAGATCGTGCTGCTGGACAACAGTTCGCTGGGCATGGTGCGGCAGTGGCAGGAGCTGTTCTTCGCCGAGCGCTACAGCGAGATCGACCTGTCCGACAACCCGGACTTCGTGGCGCTGGCGCAGGTGTTCGGCATTTCCGCCACCCGCATCGACGCGCGGGATGACGTCGAGGGTGGCCTGGCCGCGCTGCTGGCCGAACCCGGCCCGGCACTGCTGCACGTGGCCATCGATGCACGCGCCAACGTATGGCCGCTGGTGCCACCGAACACCGCCAACAGCACGATGCTGGAAAGCAACCCCGCCCATGCCCGCCAGGAGATCCCCAATGCACTACCGGCTTGACCTGGTGCTGCACCCGGCCGAAGGCGCGCTGTTGCGCGTGATCGGCATGGCCGAGCGCCGTGGCTTCGCGCCGCGTGCGATCAGCGGTGCGCCGGTGGCCGCCGACGATGGCCGCTGGCACCTGCAGCTGGTGGTGGATGGCCAGCGCCCGGCGGAAACGCTGTGCCGGCAGATCGAGAAGATCTACGACTGCGTGTCCGTGCAGGTCACCGCCGTGGAAGGAGCATCCGTATGAACACCCGTACCGTAGTGACCACGGTGCCGGTACGGAGGCGTCTTCTTCGCCGCCCGTGCCCGCATGCGGCGGTCGCCTGCACCCCGCTGGTGGCCCATGCCGGCCGCTGATGCCAGCCAGGAAAGCGATGTCGGCGACGTAAGCGTCGCCGACGTACTGGCGGCGCAGGCCCGGCTGCGCCGCTTCCTGCCGCCTACCCCGCTGCACCATGCCGAGCGCTTCGGCACCTGGCTGAAGCTGGAGAACCTGCAGCGCACCGGGTCCTACAAGGTGCGCGGCGCGTTGAACGCGCTGCTGGCCGGCCGCGAGCGCGGCGATACCCGGCCGGTGATCTGCGCCTCGGCCGGCAACCATGCCCAGGGCGTGGCGTGGGCGGCCTACCGCCTGGACGTCCCGGCCATCACCGTGATGCCGCATGGCGCACCGGCCACCAAGATCGCCGGCGTCGCTCACTGGGGCGCCACCGTGCGCCAGCATGGCACCAGCTATGACGAGGCCTACGCCTTCGCCGTCGAACTGGCACAGCGCCATGGCTACCGCTTCCTGTCCGCGTTCGACGACGCCGATGTGATTGCTGGCCAGGGTACGGTCGGCATCGAGCTGGCCGCGCACGCGCCGGACGTGGTGATCGTGCCGATCGGTGGTGGCGGGCTGGCCTCCGGCGTTGCACTGGCGCTGAAATCACAGGGCGTGCGCGTGATCGGCGCCCAGGTGGAAGGCGTTGACTCAATGGCGCGCGCCATCCGCGGCGACGTGCGCGAGATCGCCCCCGTCGCCTCGCTGGCCGACGGCGTGCGGGTGAAGATCCCTGGATTCCTGACCCGACGCCTGTGCACCTCGCTGCTGGACGACGTGGTGATCGTGCGCGAAGCCGAACTGCGTGAAACCCTGGTCCGGCTGGCACTGGAAGAACACATCATCGCCGAGGGCGCCGGTGCGCTGGCGCTGGCAGCCG